>JAFGGL010000027.1 GCA_016930575.1 Clostridiales bacterium
GGAACATCTTCACCTTCACGGTCAGCTTCTGCCGCACGGTATCGACGTCCTCCACAAAGCCGGTGAAGTTTTCCAGCGGGCCGGACAAAATACGCACCTCTTCGCCGATGGCGATGCCGAACTCCACGCTGTGTTCCTGCGTGGACAGCATCATATTCACTTCTTCCTCCGTAAGCGGAACAGGTTTGCTTTCCGGACCCACAAAGCCGGTTACGCCGCGGGTGTTGCGCACCAGGTACCAGCTCTCGCTGGTCTCGATCATGTGCACCAGCACGTAGCCGGGGTACACCTTGCGCTGTGTTTTCACGCGGCGGTTGTTTTTGATCTCGACAACGTCTTCCACGGGTACGCGGACGTCCAGGATCAGATCCTGCATGCCGTTATTCTCGACGGATTTTTCGATGTTGTCCTTCACCTTATTCTCGTAGCCGGAATATGTGTGCACAACATACCAGCAGGGCTCGTTTTTTTTCTCGGCCATTGCCATACTCCTTACGCCTTGGGCATCATCATCTGTATAAGCGACGAAGCGCCCGTATCCAGCAGACCGATGACCACCATCAGGAAAACGATCATCAGGATGACGATGATGGAAAAGTTGACCAGCTTTTCCCTAGTCGGCCAGGTCACCTTGCGCAGTTCATGCCAGGTGTTCCTGAACGCGTTTCCGATCTTCAAAAAGAACCTTTTGAAGCCGTTGCCGAATTTCACCAGCGCGTTTGAACTGGGCCTCTTAGCCGGGAGTTTCTTGTTGTTTGCCATCGTGATTGCTCCTATCCGTTACTTCGTTTCGCGGTGCACCGTGTGCTTCTTGCAGAAACGGCAGTACTTGTTCAGCTCGACGCGATCTGGCGTGTTCTTTTTGTTCTTGAGCGTATTGTAGTTTCTCTGCTTACACTCGGTGCAAGCCAGCACAACTCTGTTTCGGGCGATACTTGCCATTGCCGGCACCTCCAATATCTGATTTCGTTAAATTTCTTTCCGTCCGGTTACTATTTCCGCGATGCTTTTTGGCACCTGCTCGTAGTGGTCGAACTGCATCGTGAACAGCCCGCGGCCCTGCGTGCGGCTGCGAAGGTCCGTCGCGTAGCCGAACATCTCGCTCAGCGGCACGAACGCGTGCACGCTCTGTTCGCCGAGGCGGGCTTCCATACCTTCGATGCGCCCTCTGCGGCTTGTGATATCGCCGATCACGTCCCCCATGTATTGCTCGGGGATGATGACCTCCACCTTCATTGTGGGCTCCATCAGGCAGGGATCGGCTTTTCGAAGCGCGTCCTTGAACGCCATAGAACCGGCGATCTTGAAGGCGATCTCGGATGAGTCGACCTCGTGATAACTGCCGTCGAAGACCGTGGCCTTGAAATCCACTACCTCATAGCCCCCGACGATGCCGGACTGCGAAGCTTCCTTGATGCCCTCGCCGACAGGCGCGATGAATTCCTTGGGAATGACGCCGCCGACAATCTTGGACTCAAAGGTATAGCCTTCGCCCGGCTGCGCGGGCTCGATGCGGATCTTGCAGTGGCCGAACTGGCCGTGCCCGCCGGTCTGGCGCACATAGCGGCCTTCGCCTTCGGCTTCCCTGCGGATGGTTTCACGGTAGGCCACCTGGGGCTTCCCGACGGTGGCTTCCACCTTAAACTCACGCAGCAGCCGGTCCACGATGATCTCCAGGTGCAGTTCCCCCATTCCGGCGATGATGGTCTGCCCGGTCTGGGGATCGGTGTAGGTCTTAAACGTCGGGTCTTCCTCGGCCAGCTTGATCAGCGCCAGGGTCATCTTCTCCTGGCCTGCCTTGGTTTTGGGCTCGATGGCGACCTGGATCACGGGATCCGGGAACTCCATCGATTCGAGGATGACGGGTTTTTTCTGGTCGCACAGCGTGTCGGCCGTCGTGGTATCCTTGAGGCCGACGATGCCGCAGATCTCGCCGGAAAAGACGGTTTCGACCTCTTCGCGGTGGTTGGCGTGCATCATCAGCAGACGCCCGACGCGCTCGCGCTTGCCTTTGGTGGAGTTATAGGTGTAGCTGCCCGCCGTGATCGTGCCCGAGTACACGCGCACGAACGCGAGCTTGCCCACGAACGGGTCGGTCATGATCTTGAACGCGAGCGCCGAAAAGGGATCATCGTCGGACGCATGGCGTTCCAGCTCGATACCCGGATGCCCGGGCTTGTAGCCCCGGATGGCCGGTACGTCCAGCGGGGAGGGCATATAGTCCACCACCGCGTCCAGCATCGGCTGCACGCCTTTGTTGCGATAGGATGTGCCGCACAGGACAGGGGTCATTTCACAGGCGATGGTCGCTTTGCGGATGGCGGCCTTGATCTCCTCTACGGAGATCTCCTCGCCGTTGAAAAACTTCTCAAGCAATGATTCGTCCTGTTCGGCAACAGCTTCGATGAGCATCTGCCGGTATTCCTCGGCCTGCGCCTTCAACGCCTTGGGGATTTCCTCCTCGCGCACATCCTTGCCTTCGTCATCATAATACAGTTCGGCTTTCATGGCCACCAGGTCGACGACGCCCTTGAAATCCGCTTCCTTTCCGACGGGAAGCTGGATGGGTACGGCGTTGGTATTCAGGCGCTCCTTCATCATCTTCACGACACGGAAGAAGTCCGCACCCATGATGTCCATCTTGTTGATGTAGGCGATACGCGGCACATGATACCGGTTGGCTTGACGCCACACTGTTTCGCTCTGCGGTTCCACGCCTCCTTTGGCGCAGAAAACCGCCACGGCGCCGTCGAGCACGCGCAAACTGCGCTCCACCTCAACGGTGAAGTCCACGTGGCCGGGTGTATCGATGATATTGATGCGGCGGCCTTTCCATTGGCAGGTCGTAGCGGCGGAGGTGATGGTGATACCACGCTCCTGCTCCTGCTGCATCCAGTCCATTGCGGCTGCGCCTTCATGCACTTCACCCATCCGGTGCGTACGCCCGGTATAGAAGAGTATGCGCTCGGTGGTCGTGGTTTTACCGGCATCAATGTGTGCCATGATGCCGATATTGCGTACCTTGTCGAGCGGGTGGCTTCTGTGCATAGAGTTAGGGTCTCCTTTCGTTTGCGCGAATGCGGGCCGTTGTTTACCAGCGGTAGTGTGCGAACGCCTTGTTGGCTTCGGCCATGCGGTGCATTTCCTCTTTGCGCTTCACGGCGTTGCCGGTGTTGTTGGCTGCGTCGAGCAGCTCGCCCGCGAGGCGCTGGGCCATGGTCTTTTCACCGCGGGTGCGGCTGAAGTCGATGATCCAGCGAAGCGCCAGCGTCTGGCGGCGTTCGGTGCGGATCTCGATGGGTACCTGGTAGGTGGCGCCGCCCACACGGCGGGCCTTGACTTCAAGCTGCGGGGCTACGTTGGCCAACGCTGCGGCAAACACGTCGTTTGCGTCCTTGCCGGTCTTCTCCGCAATGGTTTGAAACGCGCTGTAGCAGATGCGCTGCGCAGTGCCGCGCTTGCCTTGCAGCATGATTTGATTGATCAGTTTGGTGACCACCGTCGTCCCGTAAACGGGATCGGGCAGCACCTCGCGCTTGGGTATAAAACCGCGACGGGGCATAATTTGACCTCCTTTTAATGTAGGCTTGTTCCGTTTGGCATGTGCGCTTAACACGGGATTTCAGACGGCTGTCAGCATCAACCGTTCCGGCGAACCGGAAAGCCACGCGGTGTGATTACCTGTACAACTCAGGGCAATCGCCTGCGCCCGCTGAGAAATTTCTCCTGCATGAGAAACGCAAAGGCTTGAAGAGTTTACTTCTTCTTAGCGCCGTACAGGGAACGGCCTTGCTTGCGGCCGGTGACGCCTGCGGTATCCAGAGCGCCGCGGATGATGTGATAGCGGACGCCGGGCAGATCCCGCACGCGGCCACCGCGAATCAGCACCACGCTGTGCTCCTGCAGGTTATGGCCGATGCCGGGGATATAGCACGTACCTTCGATCTGATTGGTCAGGCGGATACGTGCGATCTTGCGCAGGGCGGA
>JAFGGL010000028.1 GCA_016930575.1 Clostridiales bacterium
AAGCGGCGCGCCGCCGACCTCGGAATAATCCATGGTCTTTTTCACGCGCTTGAATGCGCCCTTGGCCAGCAGCGCCCCGGTTTTGGATTTGAAATCGGCGGTGATCTCCTTCTTAATCATGCCAAGCAGGGTCTGCGCGACGCCCTCCATGAATTTCAGCACTACGTTGCCCACAAACCCGTCGCAGACCGCAACGTCCGCGATGTCGTGGGTGATCTCCCGGCCCTCGATATTGCCCACGAAGTTCAGCCCGCTTTCCTCCAGCAGCTTGTACGCCGCCTTGGTCAGCTCGCAGCCCTTCTCGGCCTCCGCGCCGTTATTGATCAGACCGATGCGCGGGCTGTCCACGCCGCGCATGCCGCGCATGTACGCGTCGCCCATCATCGCGAATTGCGCAAGGTACTCCGGCCTGCAGTCCACGTTCGCGCCGCAGTCGATGAGCAGGAAGTAATCCTTGCCGTTGGGCAACAGCGGCGCGAGCGCCGGGCGGTCGATGCCCTTGATGCGCCCCAGGCGGAACATCCCGCCGGCCAGCACCGCGCCGGTGGAGCCGGCGGACACGAACGCGTCCACCTGCCTGTCTTTCAGTTTGAGCATCCCGTCCACGATGGCGGACCGCGTCTTTTTGCGCACGGCCATCACGGGGCTTTCCTCGTTTGTGATCATCTCGGGGCAGTCCGCGACCGTGATGCGGCTTTTCAGTTCCGCCTCGCCCTTAAACACGTCCGTAACCAGCGGCTCGATCGTATCCTTCGGCCCGCCCAATTCAATTGTAAGCTCCGGGTAACTTTCCAGCGCTTCCTTCGCGCCGGCTACGTTCGCGTCCGGGGCGTTGTCGCCGCCTATGGCATCCAGATAGATTTTCATACCGTTTACTCCAATGCAATGGCGTAAATGTAACTGGGATCCTGTCCCGTCGTTGAAATGATCAGATTGTCAAGGTAAACCGCGGGCGACGCCAGCAGGCCGCCTTCCAGTTGCAGGGTATCCACGATCCTGCCGCTTGACGCCTCCAGCATATACAGCCGCCCGTCTAAAACGCCCTGGATGATCCACGCGTCCCCGGCCGCGTTGTACACGGCCACGGGGCTACTTTCCGTCGGCGAGGTAAACGGCACCGCCCACTTCACGCTGCCGTCCGCTTTGTTGAGCGCGTACAGGGTGCTGTCTTTGTCTCCGTTTGTCGCGGTGAAGAACACCAGCTCCGAGATGTTTTTCAGCCCGACCACGGGGCTTGCGTAAATACCCACGGGGTCGTTGGAATCGTAGCTGAGATCCGGCACGTCGAACTGCCAGATCTTTTTGCCCGACAGCGCGTCGTAGCGGAATATCGAAGCGACGCCGTTCCTGCCCTGGTTTGCGATGGTGTTGCCGATGTACAGCGCCACGCCGTCGCCTGCCGTGCTCATCTCCAGCGCGGCGGTGCATTCGATCTGGTCGCCGGTACGCACGGCCCACACGCTCGTAAGCGTGTTGACGTCCACGCACTGCAGCACGCCCTCTTTATCGCCGAAGTAAGCGTAGGGCCCGTACATCGCGACGGAGCCGTCGATATTGGTCGTCTTTTCGTCCTGCCCCGGCGCGTTCCATATGTAGCGGTAGTACTTGGGGCTGATGGACAGGCTGTCGGCCAGGTAATCGAACTCCGTTCCAAGGTCGGCCAGGTAGAACACGCCGTTCTGCCCGCCGACGATCATGGTGCCTGAGATCTTGTCAAACAGCGGCGCGCCGGAGAACCCGGAATAGTTCGTCTGCGTGGGATTTTGGCGGCCGTCCACCAGGGTAAGTTGTCTGTTGCTTAAGAGGCTGTAGACATGCAGCCCGTTGTCCAGCCTCGATTTATCGGATTTAATGGAATAGAACTGCCCGAAGGTGACGATCGGCGAACCGTCGGTATTCACCGATACCGCGCCGTTTGACGGCCAGTCGACCTCGATGGGATCGCGTGTATATTCGCCCGTGATGAGGTTTAAGAAGTAGAGCTTCCCGTTCTGCGCGCCGATGATCACTTCTTTGAGCGCGACCGTTTCTTTCATCGCGTCGGAGATATCCAGAAGCTGGCGCACTTCCATCGGCCACTTGACGATCGCCGCCTGGCCGGGCCAGCCGACGCCATACAAATCGTTACCGCTCATGCGCATCCTGCCTTCCACCGGCACTTGCCAGTACACGCTCATCTTGCCTTTGTCGATCTCAACCGTGCCGTAGGCGGCGTTCTGGCGCAACGGACCTCCGCGGAAGGTGAGCACGCCCGACTGCTCCCAGATGGCGTACTTCGCCGAATCCAGCATATTCACCAGCTCCGTGCGGGTGTAGGAGGAGGTCTTGGACGTTCCCTCGTAAATGGTCGTTTTCAGCGATATCCCTTCGGCGTCGGCCGCCGCGCCAAGCAGCGGCATCAGCGTCGGCCCGGGCGTCGGCGTGGGCTCGGGTTCCTCCGTAGGCTCCGGGGTCGGGGTCGGCGAAGGCGCGGGCGTAGGCGTAGCGGTCGGCTCGGCTGTCGGTTCCGCGGCTGGCTCGGCGGATGCCTCCGCCGTCGGCTCTACGGCCGGATCCGGTTCCAGCAGGTTGCCCGGCGTGGGCTCTGCGGCCGGTTCCGCCGTATCCTCGGGTATAGGCGCGGGCACGTATTCCACGTCCGTCTTGTAGTCCGACTGGGTAAAGCCTTCGCCCACGATCATCTCATACCCCACGTACAGCGAGCCGGCATAAGGCTCCGAAATCGTGCCCTCCAGCGTCCACACGCGGGTGTCGCCGGTCTCGGTCATGTTGAGGCCGGCCGTGTTGATGGTCAGTTTGGCGATCTCGTCGCCGTAATCGTTCACCACACGCACGGCCTGCACGTCAAGGCTCGTCACCACCGAAAAACTGACGGTGACGGGCACGATATCCTCCGCCGTGGAGCACAGGAAATCCTGCACCGGAGGGTCGAACACCATCGGCGGCTCGATGCTGACGGCCTGCTGCAGCTGACCGGCTTCGTCCCATACGCCGTCCCTGTCCATGGCCTGCACCGTCAAGCTGCCGGTATAGGCGCTGTCAAAGGTCCGGCGGAGTTTCCATATATAGTTGCCGTCGGAATTCTTGGTCACCACCTGCAAAAGCCTGTCCTGATCCGTCAGGTTCTTCTGCAGCACCGTCTTCCCCGCGTCGTCGATGATGCGGAGGGTCTCGGTCGCGGCGGATGCACGGATCACAATCGAAAGCTCAACGGGCGCCGTGGCTGTAGACGGTTCTACGGAGAAGGAGTAGATGATGATTTCCTCAGGCGCGATCAGGTCCTTGAGCGCCGTTTGCACGGAGCTCATCGTCTCGCCGATGCCGCCTTCCATGCTGTCCCAGTTCGGCAGCCAGATTCCGGCAAACGCGCCGCCCAGGACGATTAGGATGATGATGAAGATCAGCAGTCCGCGACCGCGGCGCGGCGGTCTTCCGCCGTCGTACGGTTCGCGCATCGGCGGCTGATCGGTCGGCTTCGGCCAGCCGTAGCCGTCGCCTTGCGGGCGCGAATCAACCGGCCTCGGGCGCGCCTGCGGCGCTTGCGGCCTGAGCGTCCCGTTGCCGCGCGCGGGCGGGTTGAAGTTGTCCTGCACGGACGAGCGAGGCGCTTCCGGCAGGGGCCTTCGCGGCGGGCCGCCTGCCTGCGGCGTGGCGGTCCTAGCGCCGGAGTAGCGCTCGCCGGGTTCTGCCTGCCTTAGCACGGGCTGGGTATCGGGCACGGAACGCTCCATGCCCTCGTGGAAGCGTGCCACGCGGCCTCTGCGCCTTGGCGCGGGCGGCGGGGTTTCAGCCTCCGGTAAGGGCTGGGCTTTCTCCTGCTGCGGCGCGGGGGGCTCAGACTCCGCGGCGGGCGGTTTCGCGTAGTCGTTCGCTTGCGGCGGCGCTGCGAAATCCGGCTCGTCCGCCGGCGGATTCTGCGGCACGGGCGGCGGCGCCTGATACGCAGGCGGTTCGCCCGTCAGCGGCGTTCCGGTGCCTTCGGGGTTGATGAACGGATCATCGTAAGGCGCGAATGGTTCCTGCTCCCAGGAATCTCCGCGCGGTTCTTTATCATTGGGTTGTGTGGGATCATGATAATGATTATCGCTCAAAGTCAACGCACTCCTTATGACCTATACCGGTGTTTCGGACGTGATGATATACCATCTTTTATTATACCAAGAACCGCCAAGGTTCACAAGTCCCGACATCCTGTTATAACGCGCGCTCAAACAGCGAGACGGCCAGCGTTCCGTGCGTTTTGGTTTGCGCCGTCCGGTCTCCGATGTAACAAAATCCGGCGGAGACGTACAGGCGCTTGAGCTTCTCCCGCGAAGCGTCGCAGTCCAGGCGCAGGTGTGTCTTGCCTTCCCGCCTGTACAGCTCCGCCGCGTATTCGATCAGCCGCCATGAAATTCCACTGCCGGCGAATTCCCTGCGCACGGACAGCTTATGCAAAAAGCCGGAACTTCCGGGCGGGGCATCCGGCCAGAACAGCGCATCGTTGTCCGTCAACAGCGCGGCGGCCGCGGGCCGGTTTCCGGCGTACAGCACAAGGAACGCGCTTCCCGGATAGCTACGCGGCAGGGTTTCGATCTCCTCCCGCGTCCACAGCGCCATGCCACGATCCTCAAGCCATTGCGCGGCTTCCAGCATAACGCTAACAGCCTCTTGTACGTCGCCGCGCGAACAGCTGTATTCATTTACAGACGGCGACGATCCTGCGGGTTTGTACAGTAAGATCAACTTCCTTCTAACCTACCCTGTCCGTTTTGTTGTCGCCTCGATCCCTACTGGTCGCGATGCTCTGCAAAACGTCCAACTCCAGTTCGCTAGCCGCTACGCGGCTGTGCCCACCGGGCACACGCTCGCTTCCGTTCATCGACGGCTACCCTGTATCGCCCGGCGGCGCGGCGGCAGGCGGCGGGCGCGCGGCCTTTCGCGCCGCGTGTGCTGCGCGGTCCCGAACGCATAGTATCCCCTGGCATAAAACCGGTGCGGCTGGGATGCGCTGTCGTCCTGCCAGATAAAAGGCGTCAGCTCGCGGCTGTGTTCCCGGACGATGCGCAGGTACGCGCCGTTCATGGTCTTTGATCGGCAGAGGCTGTGCGGCGGGTAGAGCTGATCGTACAACGCGCCGAGCAAGCGCTTCAGCGGCATGTTTTTCACGATCGGGCGGAAACGCTCCATCAGGAACCGTATCGCCGCATCGTCCATCTCCCGCCCGCGTATCTCCGCATAGGACTTGCGCACGTAGGCGATCATGGTATTGAGCGTATCCTTGGCCTTTCTGCCCGCAAAGGAGAACACCTTCCCGATCGGCGCGACGGAGAAAAATCCCTCCGAGCCGCCGAAGATCGCCGAATCCGATTTTTCCTCGCAGATCACCGTAAACAGCGCCGTAAGCGCCGATAAAAACGAGAGCGTGTTGGTGATATGCAGCGTCAGCCGCTGCGCGTCTTTTCGCGCCGCGCGGTCGGCGGCCGTCCGGCTCCAGTCGTACGCCGCGTCCCGGAATTTCTCGTCCGGGGCGTATTGCAGGCAGAAGCCGAAGTGCTTGAGCGAGCCCATGCGCGGCACCAGATCGTCGGCGTTGAGCACGTGGTACAGGGGCCATTCCGCGCTGCCTTTCAAGGCGTTGTCCGCCGCCACGGTGGGCGAGGCGAACCCGCAGCCAAACACAAGTTTCTCATTCAACCCCAGCGCTTCCAGCAAATGATGGCAGTACACCTGCATCACCGCCGCGCCCTGGCTGTGCCCCGCCATCCACAGGGAAAAGCGGCTGTCCTCCCCGCGCATCTCGACCAATATGTCCCTAAGCGTCAGTTTCTCAATCCCCAGCGCTTCCGCCGTGTCGGGGAATTCGATCTCCGCTTCGTTCCGGATAAACCCCTGCGTAAGCTGGTAAAAGCCCTTGTGGAAACCTTCTTCCGTGCCGACACGGAAGTTGGAAAACCAGTCGTAAAAGCGCGTGCCGGTGCCCATAAACCCGATCGCGACCAAAAACCGCCTGTTTTCGGCCGGTTTGATCATCACCACGGCTTTGATGGTATCGCTCTCCGCGCGCTGCCGCAGCGCGCCCGTGACCTGCGAAAGCGGGTTGTGCTCCTTCATCGCCATGCGCGCCAGCGTCAGCCGCAGGCTGCCGACGGCCGATTGCACGCGGTCGGAGAAGCGTTCGTCCTCCCGCGCCCGCAGCCCCGTGGTCAGCTGGTTGTCCACCTGCACGGAGAAATCCGTCCAGCCCGCGCGTATCCACGGCTCGATGTCCAGCGTGTACGCCATGCGCGAAAGCTCCAGCGACAGTTGAAGCCCGTCCTCCGTAAGCCTCCTGCGCTCCATCCCGAACGCGTCCGGCGCATAGGGTGCAAACAGGCCGTCCGTTCCGCCGAGAGAAACGCCGGTCAGTTCGCCCTGCACCAAGGTATTCGATTGGGTTTCATCCGATAGATTCATCGCTGTCCCCAGTGTCGCTTATCAAGTTTGTACTTCGCCAGTATAGCATACGGGCCTAAACGCCCGAAAGCTCCCGTTGGATATATCGGGGATATTTTTTCACAACCGTCTCATAGGCGTGGTCCATCATTTCTTTAATCACATCGTCGGGCACAGTGCCATCCAAATCCACGGTGTTGAAGTGCGGCTGCTGAATGAGCGGGCAATGCCAGCCGCGTGTCACCGCGCCGGGGTATTTGCCGCGGTAGGTTTCCGCCGATGCGGGCGTACAGTTGAGCGTCACCTTCGGCGCGCCGCGCAGGATAAACGGCTGCGCGAAGATGCGCCCCTTCGTTTGCGAGGGCGCTTTCACCCGCAGCACGGGAAAAAACGGCGTGAACGGATGATCCAGGTATGCGCCTGGCTTCTCCATGCAATACGCGATTACCTGATCCAGCGTCATACGCCCGCCTCCCGTTCTATCCGTTATTATAGGCCGTTTCGCCACGCAATTCAATCAAACCGGAGCCGTGCGGATTGTTACGGAATTTTCCTGTTCATATTTCAGAAAAGCGTTTATATTGTAAGTATACAAACCGCATCCGAAAGGAGTTTATCATAATGGCGAAGACAATCTATTTGGCAGGAGGTTGCTTCTGGGGGCTGGAGAAGCTGATGCAGTCCGTCCCGGGCGTCATTGACGCCGTCAGCGGCTACGCCAACGGCAGGGAGGGCGCCGAGCCCAGATACAAGGCCGTGTGCGCGGGCGGCACCGGCTTCCGGGAGACCGTGCGCGTCACTTACGATTCCGCAAAAGTCAGCCTGGAGACCATTTTGTTCCAGTTTTTCTCCGTGATCGACCCGACGCAGAAAAACCGCCAGGCGCATGATATCGGCGAGCAATACCAGACCGGCGTGTATTACACCGATGACAAAACGAAAAAGACCGTCGAGGCCGTCGCCGCCATTGAGCGCGAACGGCATACGCCTTTCTATGTGGAGATCAAGCCGCTGACGAACTTTTTTAAGGCTGAGGAGTATCATCAGGATTACCTGGACAAGAACCCATCCGGCTACTGCCACATCCCGCCGGACGCGTTCCGCAAAGCCGCGAATATCACCGTGGACGCGGGCAAGTACCCGCGCCCGTCCGGGGAAGATCTTAAAATCAAGCTCACCGCCGAGCAGTACCGCATCACGCAGGAAGCGGGTACCGAAGCACCGTTTACCAACCCGCTCTGGCAGCACAGGGAAAAGGGCATCTACGTGGACGTCACCACCGGCGAGCCGCTGTTCGTCTCCGCCGATAAATTCAAATCCGGCTGCGGCTGGCCCGCGTTCTCCAAGCCTGTCGACCCCGCCGTCGTCGCGGAGCTTTTCGACGGCAGCCACGGCATGCGCCGCACCGAAGCGCGCTCCCGCGCGGGCAACGCGCACCTGGGCCATGTCTTCCAGAACGATCCCGAATCCCCCACCGGCACCCGCTACTGCATCAACTCCGCCGCCCTGCGCTTCGTCCCCCTCGCCGACATGGACAAGGAAGGCTACGGCAAGTTCAGGGCGCTGGTGGAGTAGGACGGTCTCCTTCTCTTTTTGGTAAAAGAGAAGGAGCAAGAGAAAACCATTCTGAGATAACTTATGTTATTATTAGTTGTATCAACTTATACATATACCTAATATGAGGACTGATAATGAGTAAGATAATCGAGATGTTAATTGAATTAAATAACCAAGGCTACTCTAGAGAAGAATTAAAAGAATCAGTAATTAGTGTACTTACTCCATATTTTGATCATCCTGAAGTATTAGATGATTATTGGACAAGTTGTGATATTCTATCAGTCTTCGAGTATTTCATAAGGTATGGTTATAATGAAGACTTCCTTAACGGTCTCCGAAATGTTTTAGAAATTTTTAAAGAAGGTAGAATTAAAAATACAGATGCGTTATTTTCAATATTAACATACAATGAAGCACAAAAAAACTATCTGCAACAAGAGAATAAAATGTGGACCGTGCGACAGTATGATTATGAGCTTGATAATGGAAACGATTTATATAAAACAGTAATGGATCTATTTCAACATATAAAAAAAGCTATCGAGATTGGAGCAAAGCCATATATTTTTGAATTGCTAGCGACTATAAAACTCACGACTACATCAAAATGTGATTATTCCCGTGTCTTAAAAATGAAATTAGGTGTAGCCGTAATGAGTATAATCGATCAAAATAAACTACTTACTGAACTAATGATTCCTCCTCTAAAAATCAAATTATCTGATTGGCGCAATATAGCAGCGCATGAATCATATTGTATAGCTAATAACAATCAAATTGTTTGTACAAATAAAGATGACTCAGATGTATTTATATTGAGTCTTGATGATCTTATTGATTATACACATAAAATCATTAGGACAATCAATATCTTTAGTATTGGACGATGTATTTTTACATATGACAACATTAGTGAACTTGCTGCTTATCAACAGAAAGATGAAAAACAACAAGGGCAACTCATACGAAATGAAATCCTTGAACACCGCTTAAGAGCAAGTTTTCTAAGCCAGAGTTTTTTCCTTGATACCTTGGAAATAAGTGAAAACACGGCAACAGCTCATCTTGTTGATCTTCTTAATAACGGTACATTAGTTGGTGAAAAAATTCGGGATCGATATATACACTCCTCACAATTTTTATTTCCCCTCTGGCAAAATTATCGTAAACGTTTATTACAGGTCTTCTATTACAATTCAAAAAAAACTGTTTGTTTTAAGACTTCTGTTATTGGCGATGTGTGTAGTAAATATAACAGTGGAGAAGAGAACCTAGATTATTTTGCAAAAAATGTTATTTTCGAGCATACCCAAGCAGATCAAAGCTAAGTGCTAAAATATGCCACTTTTAACTGCAATTCTACTAAAATATTGAATAGTTCAGTGACGCTTCCTTAATAAATATATAGTATGTTTTAGACATATAGAAACGGCGAGACGAGCAAGTGGGAATTTTCCATCGCCTTTTTTATATCCATACCTTTTACGATATTCCAGCATTCAGCCTGTTCAGAAAGCCTGAGCTGCTAGGAAGCAAATCGGCAAGGAGCTGAGCGTACACAATCCGTACGTGATGCGACTTGCCGATGTAGCTGACACCGCAGATCGGGCTTTATGGACAGGCTGGGGGTTATTGGAATTGATTGCGGTACAATTCCGCATACAACCCGTTCTTTTCCAGCAATTCCTCATGCGTGCCGCTTTCCTCGATCCGCCCGTCCTCCATCACCAGGATACGGTCGCAGCTTTTCAGGCTTTCCAGGTTGTGTGAAATAATGAGCGCGGTCTTTACTTTCATCAGCTTCTGCAGGGATTTCCACACCACCTGCTGGCTCTCGGTATCCAGCGCCGCGGTGGGCTCGTCCAGCAGCAGGAATTTCGCGTCCGCCAGAAACGCGCGCGCGATGGCGATGCGCTGGCGCTGCCCGCCCGACAGGTTTTCCCCATTCTCGTCCACCAGTGTTTCATAGCCATGCGGCAGCGCTTCGATGAACTTGTGCGCGCCCGCCGCCTTCGCCGCGCGGACGATCTCCTCTTCCGCCGGTTCCGCGCCGTCGCCGTAGCGCCCCATGGCGATATTTTCGCGCACGGTGCGGTGCAAAAGCGGCGCGCTTTGCTCTAGATAGATCAATTTGGAGCGCCACTCGTTGGGACTGCACGCCGCCGAATCGACGCCGCCAAGGGTGATCGCGCCGGAATCCGGCTCGTAGAACTTCAGAAGCAGCTTGAACGCCGTCGTCTTGCCGCAGCCGGACGCGCCCACCAGCGCGACCTTCTCGCCGTTTTTTACGGTGAAGGATAGCCCGTTGAGCAGTTCGCTTTCCGGCAGGTAGCCAAACACCACGTCCGAAAACTCCAATGTGTCGCCGGTTTCCATCAAGCAATCCGTGAGCGTGTTGTCCTCCTGCGGAGACCGCAGCGCGTCCAGGACCCTGTCGCCCGAAACCGCCGAGGTGATTAAAAACCGCCAGGTATTCCCCATGCAGTTAATCATCTCAAACACGGCGCTTTGCAGCGGGAAGGTCAGCAGCAGCGACGCGAACTTCATCTCCCCGGCCCGGATCAGCACGATGCCCACCGAAAAGAACGTCACCAGCGATACCGCCGACAGCAGCGCGCTGACGGAGCGCAGGTGCACGTCCAGGTTTTTGGCGGCGACGCCGTCGGCTGCCAGGCTGTCGCTGGTATCCTCGTATGCGCCGAGTTTGGCCTTCACCGTGCCCCAGTACCGGTGCGCCGTGTTGCCCGCGAGCAGGTCGGAAAACTCGCTCACCGCGGCGTCGGTCGCGCCGCGCAGCTGCACGTTGCGCCGGTGGAGCCTCCCGCCGAGGAAGATCGAACTGGTCAGCGCGGCGGCGCCGAAAATAAGCGGAACGAACGTCAGCCGCCAGTCCACCACCGCGATCGTCAGCATAGAAGCCAGGCCCTGCACGAGCGGGATGAAAAAGGTATGCATCAATCCCTGGAAATAAAAATTCTCCATGATCTGCATATCCGAGGTCAACAGCGTCATCGCTTCCCCGGAATGCCTCCGCGCCGCAAAGGTTTCCGTCTGTCTCAGCCAGGTCGAAAGCAGTTTTTTCTGTATCCCCGCACGGATGCCAAGCCCTCCGCGCAGGTTGAACTGGTACCCGAGCACCACCAGCGGTACGAACGCCGCCAGTATCACCAGAAGCAACGTAAGCCTTGGTACGGCGGAGGTCCCGGCCTCGAAGTTTTGCATAGTCACGCTTAATACCAGGCCGAACAACAAGGCGATGATATAACTGCCGATTCCCGCCAGCGTAACGCCGAGCAGGCATAAAAGCCACTTCGGCATGCCCAGGCGTATCATGCGGAAAACGGTTTTCATCACATGCCCAAACCGCACGTTTTGCCTACTCTCCATCCTGCTCCTCCTTCTCCTGCGCGGTGTACAGCCCGTAGTACAGCCCGCGTTTTTTCAGGAGCTGCCCATGGGTGCCCTCCTCGGCGATACGTCCCTCGTGAAGGAACAATATACGGTCCGCGTCGGTGATGGAAGACAGGCGGTGCGCGATGGTGATGCGCGTCTTGCCGTCCCCGCTTTCGCGCAGGGCTTGCAGGATCTCCTTCTGATGGCAGGCGTCCAGCGCCGAGGTCGCCTCGTCCATAAGCTCGATCGGCGCGTCCTTCAAAAACAGCCGCGCAAGCCCCACGCGCTGCTTCAGCCCGCCTGACAGCAGCCCGCCGTGCTCGCCGGTATCGGCGTTCCAGCCGTTCTCCTGCTGGCTGACCCATTTACTGAGCTTCGCGTTGTCCATGGCGATAGCGAGCGTGAAATCGTCCGCCTCCGTATCGCCCAGCAGGATATTGTCTTTCACGGACCCCCTGAACACAAAAGTATCCTGCTGCAGCACGCCCATCGTCTGCCGCAGTTTTTCAAGATCCCAACTGCGCACATCGCTGCCAAGCACCTTCACCGTACCCACCTGCGGCCGGTACAGCCCGGTGATCAGCTTGATGACCGTTGACTTCCCGCAGCCGGAGTGCCCCACCAGCGCGATCTTTTCGCCCGGCTGCACGGTAAAGCTCAGGTCATTTAAAAGCGGCGGATCGTTTTCGTCCTGCTCCGCGTAGCGGAAGCTGACGTGATCAAACACCACCGCGGCGCCGCCGCCGCCGGTCTCTTCGCCGCCCGTCTCCTCCGGCAGATCCCAAAGCTCAAACAGGCGGTCTGCCGCCACCACGCCCGAAGGGAAGTTCACCAGCACGTTTGGCAGCCGCAGCAGTTCCTCGGTCGCCGTGGACGCAAGCATGACCGCAATCACAAATCCCTCCGCGGACATCCCGCCGACAAACAAAAGCCAGGCGCCGACGATCGCGCAGCCGAATAGCGGCAGCACGTTGATCACCAGCGCCGAGATATTCGCCGTGTAGATCTTCCCGATGCCGCGTATGCCCTTTTTGCGGTAATCCTCCACCGTTTCCTCCACCCATTCGTCCGCCTTGTTCTGCAGGCGGTAGGCTTTCACGGTGGTTCGGTTTTGGATCAGGTCCTTGGCCTGCGCGTTCATCGCGGCGAAGGCCCTGCGGTAAGCGGGAATCTCCGAAAGCGATTTTTTCGTCAGCCGCGGGTAGATCAGCACCAGCGCAAGCGGCACCGAATACCCGATACCCACGCGCCAATCCACCAAAAACATAATGATAACCAGCATGACGGGAACCAGCACGCTGCGTATCCCGTTGATCAGATGTTCCGAGTTGCTTGCCGCAAACCGGCAATCCGCCACCGTGCGGCTGATGAGATCGCCGGATTCCATTCTCTGCAGTCCGTCATACTCGGCGTGCAGCAACGCGCGCGCGGTGATTTTGCGGTAATTTGATTCGGCGGTTTCCGTAAGCCGCGTCATGCGCACGGAGCGGTACCATTCCAGCATCGCGGCCAGGATGATCGCAACCGCTAAATAGGCGAAGCTCGCCGGAAGGCTTTCGCCGCCGGTCGCGGTCAGGTTTTTAGTCACCTTGCCCAGCGCATGCGCGGCCGCGATGTCCAAAAGCCCGATCGTGACGACCATGACCAGCTGCAGAATATAGCGCGATTTCCTGTCGCCGCATACGATCAAGCGGCGCGTATTTGCGAATATCTTCATTCTTCAGTTATCTCCGGCACAGGACTGGGGGTAGCAGGTGGCGCGAAAACATCCCGTAAACTATGAGTTATGATAAATCATCCGTTACATTTTACATGCAAACCCTGTATAAGTCAATGAAAATCTTGCCGTAAAAGCGGTTCCGTTTGATAAAAAACCGAAAATATACAGCCGGAATCTATAGAAATGTATGGAATCGTACGGAATTGATGCGTAGTCGCAACCCAATGCATCTAATAGTGCATAATTCTTGCAGTCCCTGTCCGGGGTACTTCTTCCTTCTCAACATTCCGCCCCGTTCATAAAGCAAAACGCCCTGTCGCTGCGTTTTTGGCAGCGCAACCATAACCGCTGTTGTATGGAGGTATTGGGGGCTGTCAGCCCCAAATCCCCAATCAGGGACAATGTTCCTGAACCCATTGGAAAGCCGCGTGTCGCGCGGCTTTCTAAATGGTTTTCTTTTGCTTCTTTTCTTTTCTTCTAAAAAGAAGGGCGGAATTCCTATCGTTCCATGTACTTCTCGATCGTTTTGCGAATCGACCCTGCGCCCGCGTTCATCTCGGTGAAATACGCTTCGGCCTTTTTGCCCAGCCCGTGCTCATAGAGGTTCACGCCGCAGAATTCCGGGTTCTCTAGCAGCGGGCGAAGCCTGCCAGTATTAAACGGCCTGCCGAGTTCGTAGCCCGCGACGAGTTTTAGCAGTTCCTCCGAATTCGGATCCGGGGAAAGCGCAAACGGCTTGCCGTCGTCGCCGATAGCGGTCAGGTAACGCGCATAGCCCGCGAACACCAGGGGAATCATCTTGAGGAACGACAGATCCTTTTCTCCGCGCGCGACATATGCTTTCAAAGTCTCGCCGAAGCGCACCGGCAGCTTTTTGGAGGTATCGCAGACGATGCGCTGGGGCGTGTCGGGCACGAAGGGATTGGGGAAGCGCTTCTCAAGCACCTCGTCGATGAACGCTTCCGCCGACATCACCCCGGGGTCGGCCACCACGGGCATGCCCTCGGTATACCCGATCTCGCGGATCATCCCGACCAGCGTCTCGTCCTTCATTTCTTCGCTGATCTTCGCGTATCCAAGCAGGCAGCCGAAGATGCCAAGCGCCGTGTGCAGCGGGTTCAGGCAGGTGCAGACCTTCATTTTCTCGATCTTGTCCACGGTCTCCCGCGCGGAGAAGATCACGCCGGTCCTTTCCAGCGGCGGCCTGCCGTTTGGGAAATCATCCTCGATGGCAAGGTACTCGCATTCCTCGGCGTTCACCATCGCGCTCACGAAGGTATGGTTTATTGTTTCCGTGATCTCCAAGCCGTCAAGCCCGTCGGCTTCGAGCATGGAAAGCACCTCCGGCGACGGCCGCGGGGTGATCTTGTCGATCATGCTCCAGGTGAAGGACACGCGGGCGGAATCGCGCAGATACCTAAGAAACTCGTCTGTGACCGCAGCTTTCTGCCGCCAGCTTTCCGCCACCGCCAGGATGCCCGCCCGCAGCAGGTCGCCGTTGTGGGAGCAGTTGTCCAAACTCGCCATCGCGACAGGATGCGCGCCCTGCAAAAAACGCGCGTATAAAAGCTTGCACAGCTTGGCGATGATGGACGCTGGCGCTTCCATCGTTTCGCTGTCCGGCTCTTTGACGGCATATCCCTTTTCCGTGATCGTCATCGAGACGATCTGCAGGCTGTCCGCCGTCATGATCTCTTCGATACGCCGAAAATCGCGGCTGTACGCGAGCGCTTCGGCGACGGAGGCGACCACGCGCTTGTCCACGCCGCCGTCGTGTTTCAGGCTCACCGCGACGGTCAGGTTGTCAAACGGGGCAAAGCCCTTATCAATGATCTCCTCGTCGTAGCACTCGGCCACGCAAAGGCCGGTATCCGTCTCCCCCGCGTCCAGCAGCCGCTGCACGAGCACCGCCGGGAACGCGCGGAAGATATTGCCGGCGCCGAAATGGATCCAGCGCGGCGCGGCTTTCGTCCTCTGCCGCACGGCGGGCACGTCAAACGCCGGCACGATATACCCTTTCTCCTTAAGCGCGGGCAGGCTTTGCAGGGACAGTTTCATTATCCTTGCTCCCTTTTCCGTATCAGCGCGTCATACAACCCCAGCAGATACTGGCTGCCCAGCGCGCGGTCATACAGCCCGTACCCGGGCATGGAGACCTCGCCCCAGATCGCCCGCCCGTGATCGGGCCGGATGGGCCCCTCAAAGCCGACGTCGATCAGCGCTTGCATGATCTCCACCATGTCCAGCGACCCGTCCGCCGCGTAATGCGCGGCTTCCTCAAACACGCCTGGCGCGATATGGCGGGTGTTGCGCATGTGCACGAAGTGGATGCGGTCGCCCAGGGAACGGATGATGTCGGGGATGTCGTTATCGGGGTCGGACGACAGCGAGCCCGTGCACAGCGTAACGCCGTTGCGCCTGTTGGGCACGGCGTCCAGCAGCCTCAAGAGCTTCTCTTTACCGGTCACGATGCGCGGCAGGCCGAATACGCTCCAGGCCGGGTCGTCGATGTGGATGGCCATGTTCACGTCGTATGTATCGCACGCGGGCATGACGGCATCCAGGAAATAGACCAGGTTTTCAAACAGCGTCTCCTCGGTCACGTTCCGGTAAAGGCAGAACAATTCCTTGATATGCGCCATGCGCTCGGGTTCCCAGCCGGGCAGCAGGAAACCGCCGGCGCTGTTCTTCATCTGCTTAAACATCGTATCGGGGTCGATCTTGTCGATCTTATTCTGGTCGTAGGCAAGCACTGTGGAGCCGTCCGGCCGCTTCTTGGCGAGGTCGGAGCGCGTCCAGTCGAATACCGGCATGAAATTATAACAGATCAGCGGGATACCTGCCGCGCCGAGTTTTACGATCGTGCGGATGTAGTTTTCGATGTATTCGTCGCGCTCGGGCGCGCCCACCTTAATCGCGTCGTGGATATTCACGCTCTCGATGCCAAGCACCTTCAGCCCCGCGTCCTCCACCTGGCGCTTGATCGCGGCAATCGCGTCGGCCGGCCAT
Source organism: Clostridiales bacterium (assembly GCA_016930575.1). Classification (GTDB taxonomy): domain Bacteria; phylum Bacillota; class Clostridia; order Christensenellales; family Aristaeellaceae; genus CAXXOK01. The sequence continues at coordinate 16,097 of JAFGGL010000028.1, forward strand.
TCTTCGCCCGGTTTGGTGTCGTACAGCGTGGTGATAATGCCCTGAATGCCGGGGATCTGCCTGAGCTGCCCGAGCGTAACGGAATCAAATCCTTCTCCGAACCACCGGAACGTCAACTTCATGCAATGCACATCCTTCTTGGCCAGTATACAACAGAATTCCATCGAAGTGAACACAAAAAGCGGTATCCCCCGATAAAACGGAGGGATACGCCCGTCTTACCTGAACAGCGAGGGTATCCACAGGCTGATTTCGGGCACGAACGTAACCAGCAGCAGCGCGAAAACCATGCACAGATAAAACGGGAACGCCGCTTTGACGACCTTTTCCATCGGCACCTTGCCGACCGCCGAGCCGATAAACAGCACCGAGCCCACAGGCGGCGTTAACAATCCAATGCCGCAGTTGAGCACGATCATGATGCCGAATTGTATGGGATCGATCCCGATGGACGTTGCAATCGGCAAAAGGATAGGCGTGGTAATCAATATAATGGGCGCCATATCCATAATACAGCCCAGTATCAGCAGGATTAAGTTGAGCAGCAGCGCAATCACGATCGGGCTTTTGGAAACGCTCAGGATGAACGCCGCCGCCAGCTCCGGCACATGCAGCCGCGTCAGGCACAGGCCGAACGCAGAGGACGCGGCAATCAGGATCAATACGATCGCAAGCGTATCCACGCATTTCCCCAGCGTTTCCCAAACGCCTTTCCAGGTAAGGCCTTTATAGATGAAGACGCTGACGATCAGCGAATAGATGACCGCGATCGCGGAGGATTCCGTTGCGGTAAACGCACCGAGCACCACGCCGACCACCACGATCAGCACCGCGGCCAGCGCCCAGAACGACGTAAGCAGCTGCTTGAAAAAGTTTATCAGGTTAAAGGGCGTTCCCTTGGGATAGTTTCGCTTCACGGAGATAATGTAGGACCCGATCATCAGCGATATCGCCAGCAGCGCGCCGGGCAGGTAGCCCGCCATAAACAGCGCCCCGATGGACACGCCCCCTGCCGTAGTGGCATAAATAACCATATTGTGGCTTGGCGGCACCAGCAGCCCCTCGCAGGAGGATGTGACCGTAACCGCCGTGGAAAAGTCGGCGTCGTAGCCGTCCTTGACCATCATGGGAATCAGGATGGAACCCAGCGACGCCGTGTCCGCAGCCGCGGAGCCGGAAATGCCGCCGAAGAAATAGCTGGCAACGATGTTCACCATAGCCAGTCCCCCGCGCATCCAGCCGACCAGCGCATTGGCCAGCGCGATCAGCTTATCGCTGATGCCGCCGGCGCCCATCAGCACGCCCATGGTGATAAAAAACGGTACGGCCATCAGGCTGAAGGAGCTGATCCCGGTTACCATCTGCTTGCCGAGCGTCGTCGGGCTTTCTCCCATGGACAGCAGGCAGAACAGCGCGGACAGCCCGACCGCATACGCGATGGGAATCCGCAGCATCACCATGATCAGAAAGCTGCCGAGTAAAATAATGATGGACAGCGTCTCCGCACTCATCGCTCATTCGCCTCCTTATTCTCCGCAGAATCTGCGTCTTTGCACATCTCTTTAAGCTGTGCATCGTCCATCGACGCCTCCGCCGCGGCGGTTTCCAGCTCCGCGCCGGAAAGCCCGCAGCCTGCGCTGTCATCCTCCGTCACAAAGAAGGCTTTGATATGGTTATACAGCGCTTCCAGCTCAAAAACGATCATCGCGCCGCCGGCCAGTGGAATCGGGAAATACATCCAGAAGCGGCTCAGCCACCGAAGCGAATCGTACACGCCGAAACGGCCGATGGCTTTTGCCTGTTTCCAGCCGTACACCAGCATCACAACACCCAGCCCCATGATGGCAACATCCGCCAGAATGTCCAGGGAAAGCCTTAGCTTTCTGGGCAGCTTGCGGTCAAGCGCCGTCATGCGGATATGCGTGCCCTTGCGGATGGCAAGCGCCGCGGAGAGCACCGCCATGTAGCTCATCAGCGTCAGCACGATCTGTTCGCCCCAAATCGGCGCTTCAATCAAATGCGGGAAATACCGGCTGATAACGATCCATGTCGTCACCAGAATGTCCGCAATCAGAAGCACCTTGCAAAGCGTCATGATCACCTTATAGACGATATCGTAAACCGGTTTGAACTTATCGGCAAATCGAAAAAAACCCGGCATATCTTGTTCAATCTCCCTTCAAAAGCAAAACGGAGGCGCAGGGAACTCCCCCGCACCTCCGTTTGGATTGCCTACGGGACGGGGAAATTATTGCATGTCCAGAATCTGCTGATAGAGCTCAGCCTGGTCCGCAGTGTAGGCTTCGATGGTCGGCTGGCAGGCTTCCACCCACGCGGATTTGTCTGCAACTTCAACCACAGTATAGCCTTCCTCGATCAATTTCGCCAGAACCGCGTCTTCGGCGGCCTGGATCTGCTCCTGGTTGTACTGCTGTACATAGGCGGCGGCTTCCATGATCCAGCCCTGCTGTTCCTCGGTGAGCTTGTTCCATGCGGTGTCGGTGATCACAGCGGAGATCGCGCCCAGGGTATGGCCGTCCAGTACCAGCGTGGGGGCGACTTCCTGGAACATATTGGCGTAGTAGTTTGCGATCGGCTGTTCGGCTGCGTCGACGTCGCCCTTTTCAAGGCCGGAGTACAGCTCGGTAAAGGTGTAAACCGTCGGGTTTGCGCCCAGGTTCTTCACCATGCCGGTCATCACGGGGTCGTCGGATACGCGGATCTTCAGGCCGGCGAGGTCTTCAATGCCGGCGGCTTCAATGCCATCTGCAAAGAAGAAGTGGCGGAAGCCCTCTTCGCCGTAGAACAGGCCGCGCAGCGGAATGCCCAGCTCCTGGGGCTGATTGAGGAACTCTTTGGCCAGATCGCTGTTGGCGAAGTTCCAGAAGTGTGCGCGGCTTACGAAGGTGTAGGGGATGGAGAGCAAGGTTGATTTCGTGCAGCCATAGCTGGTCAGCGCGAAAGCGGAGACGCGCAGGATATCCACGCTTGTGCCGCCGCCGAGCAGGTCGTCCAGTATTTGCGCTTCGGTGCCCAGCGTCCCGGAGTAGTGCGCGTCGATGATGATCTGCCCGCCGGACAGCTCCTCAACCTTTGCCTTGAATGCAGCGCCCAGCGTGCCTACAAAGCTTGTTTCCGGGTTGACCTCGGAATACACCAGTGTGACGGTATCTTCCGCAAGCGCAACGACGCTGATGGACAGCAGCATTGCCAGCGCAAGAACGAGTGCTAGAATCTTTTTCATGTGTGTGCCTCCTTATCAATTTGAAGTTGTGCAGATGGGCCAGTCTTGTCGCCCTCTGTATGTACGCATATTGTAGCATACTAATATGTCAGCGTCAATCATTTTTTAAGAGAAAATACCGCTTTGCATACAAGTTTTTATCCATTGCTGGTTCGAAAACGCTTGCATACTATATACCATACTAATACTCTAATGAATGCACCGGATATGTTGTATACACATTCACAGGCGAAAGCGACCGTATTGACTGTTCCCTGCGCATTTCCTTCCCGCCGCCTGCCGTCGGCGAAGGCGGACAGACTTGAAATCAGTCTCCGGTTCCTTTACAATACCCACAGAAACAGAAAATACGGAGGCGCGCAAATGAGCACAGGCCAAACCATTACCATCCCCGTTAAACTCGACAAAGCCACCTTCCGGCGCTTTGCATCGTTTGACACCTTCCGCCGCCAGCAGCGCTGGCGCATGCCAGTCTGGTTTCTGCTGATTATGCTGGGCTTTTCCATGTTTCTGTATTTCCAGACGGATAAACCGCAGGCCGCGCTGATCGCCACGGTGCTGCTGTTGATCGGCCTGGGACTGCCTGTGATCTATTTCACCTCGTTTTATCTTACGCTGAGGCAAAACGTCAAAAAGCATAAGCTGCCCCGCCGCGCCTATACCCTGAGGCTGACGGGCAGTGAAGTGTATATCCGCTCGGAAATCAACAGCGGCGAAGAGCTGACCCTTAATTGGAACCAGCTGTTTGCCGCCTACCGCGTCAAGGGCGCGGTGTATCTGTACGTGCTGCCGACCCGCGCCTTCCTCCTGCCCGACGGGCAGGCCGATATCCCCGACGATGAGCTCTGGGCCTTTATCAGCAAACGCCTCAGGGATAAGTCTCGCAGCTTACGGAAGGAACGTTAGGGCTCTTGGGGCTTCCGCCTTACTTCTCTTTTCGAAAAAAGAGAAGTAAGCAAGAGAAAACCATATATAACGGCTGCGCATCGCTCGGCCGTTATTGTGGGATCACTAAGGGCATTGCCCTTAGTTGCGGGGTTTGAGGGCGCATAGCCCACAACGTCCCCTACAGCTCCTTCACGAGGAAGAGTTCGGTGGGCTGGCGGTGGGTCGGGGCGTCCAGCAGCAGGCATCCGGCGTCCTGGTACCCGAGCTTGCGGTAGAAATGCTGGGCATCCTCGTCGGCCTGGGTGGATGTCATGACAAGACGATGCCCCAGCACGCGCATCTCTTCCTCCCATTTTTGAAGCGCCAGCCGCCCATAGCCTTTGCCGCGCGCGCACTCGTCCAGATAAATCAGCGTGAGAAACGGGATGCTGTCCCAGAACAGGTTGTAGCGCATCACGCCGACGACCGTATCGTCATCCTTGAGCAGATAACATCGTTTGTTCGGGATCTTTTTAAGCAGTTCATCCTTGGCGATGTGCTTGTCGAACCGCAGCCACACCGCCGCGTCGGCAGGCGTTGCATACTCCATGGTAAACATACACATTCCTCCAGAAATTCTGTTGCGAACAAGCGCCGCATGTACGGAATATTGAAATATCTATAATAGGTTTTCTCTTACACCGTTTGGTTTATTGTCGCGTACCGCACTCCCGTTTGTACGCTCTGTAAACCTTCTCAACCTCAATTCACTTTGCGCCTGGCGCAAGCATCGTACAGGATGCACGCTCATTTCAGTTGCCTCTCTTTTTCCGAAAAGAGAAGTAAGGCGTTTTCCTTCATCTCGGAAAGCACCCGCTCCAGCTTTTCAAGGCGTATCTTCGCCTCGGCAAAGCAGTCGCCGGAGACGTTATAGCGCAGGAACGCGTACTCCAGCCCCTGCGAAAGCGCGACGATGCGGCGGTTGATATCCACAAATTCCTTGAAATGCCCGCCTTTCGCCGCGTTTTGAAACGCGCGCAGGTCGTTTTCAATATATTCAGCGATAGTTTCCGCGACCGGGAACACGCCCGCGCTCATCGGGTATGGCTTGGCGCGCTGCAGGTAATACTCGTTGTCGGCGTTGAGGTTATAGACGTAGAGCAGCTCCTCGCCTTCCACCCGGAAGCGCACGAAGCACACCAGCCCGTGGATCTCCTTCACCTCCGCGCCGAGTTGCTTCAGCAGCATCGCCACGTTATCCTGCTGCGCCGAAACGGAGCGCAATTGATGCGCGCGGGACGACGGTTTTTGAGTGCCGGACATTGTTTTCGCCTCCAAACCGCGAAATTACAGATAGAATAGTATGAGATATACAGTGGACAGCGCCACCGACAGCGCCATCAGCGGGAAGCCGATCTTCAGGTATCGTTTGAACGTGATCTCGTAGCCCTGCTTTGACGCAAGCCCGGCGACCACGACGTTTGCCGACGCGCCGATCAGCGTGCCGTTGCCGCCCAGGCACGCGCCCAGCGACACCGCCCACCACAGCGGCGTGATGTCCGCGCCCTGTGCGCCGAGCCCGATAATCAGCGGAATCAGCGTCGCCACGAACGGGATGTTGTCCAGGAACGCCGAGACGAGCGCGGAGAACCATATCAGCAGGATGCCCGCCAGCAGCAGGTTTCCCTTTACCAGCCCGGTGATCAGCCCCGCCAACGAGGCAATGAGCCCGACCTCTTCCAGCGCTCCGACAAGCACGAACAGCGACGCGAAAAAGAAGATCGTCGGCCATTCGATGGATAAAAGCGCCGTCTCGATATCGCTGCGGCTCAGAAGAAGCAGCAGCACCGCGCCCGTCATCGCGATCATGCCGTTTTCCATTTGGATCACATCGTGCAGGATGAATCCGAGCACGATCAGCAAAAGCACCGCGCCGCATTGATATAAAAGTACCTTGTCCTTGATGCACACGCTCTCGTCCAGCTCGAAGATCTTCTTCTTGGTCTCCTCGTCGATCTTTAATTGCTTGCGGTACAACAGCCACAGCACAAAGAACACCGCCGCGAAAACGAGCGCGATGATCGGCCCGAGGTTCAGGATAAAATCCATGAACGACAGCCCCGCGCGGCTGCCGATCATGATGTTGGGCGGGTCGCCGATAATCGTCGCCGTGCCGCCGATGTTGGACGCCATAATCTCCGGCAGCAGGAAGGGAATCGGGTTCATGTTCAGCTTTTTGGTGATCACGAAGGTCATCGGCACGATCAGAAGCACCGTCGTCACGTTGTCCAGGAACGCCGAGATCAGCGCCGTGACCGCGCACAGGAACAATATGATGCGCCACGGGTCGCCCTTGGCTTTCTTGGCGGCAACGATCGCCAGATATTCAAACACGCCCGTCTTTTTCACGATGCTGACGACAATCATCATCCCCATCAGCACCAGCAGCGTGTTGAAATCCACATACTGCAGCGCCTGGGACGGCGTGAGCACGCGCAACAGGAGCAGCGTCGCAACGCCCGCCAGCGCCGCGACGGTGCGGTGCAGTTTCTCCGAGATGATCAGCCCCAGCGTGATCACGAAGATTCCCAATGCGAAAATACTTGTCAGCGACACACCCGTCTCCTGTATTCCGTCGTTTCGTCCGCCCGGCTATTCGTCCTGATACCTTCCGCCGAATACCGCGCCTTTCATTTTCCGATAGGAGCGTTCGTGCGATTGCATCTCCTTGACATAGGCGGCATTTGGATACCGGCTGCGGTAGTATTGCCGCATCAGTTCCAGGTCCTTGCGGTACTTCTCCACATCCATGGCGCACACCCGCATCCACAAGAGCCGGTCGACCGACACCACCAGCACGTCCTTCTCGCAGACGGCATCCTTCAGATAGAAATCATAGTCCAGCAGTGCGATGCTCCGCCAGATCTCAAAGATACCGATCACCAGGCCCATATCGCCGTACAGGTCCTTGCGCTTGTCCGGAAACTGTTTGGCAAGCGCCTGGTAATCCTCGTTGCAGATTACCAGATCAATATCCGCCCCGGCTTTGCGCATGCCGTAGTATTCCATCGCCATGCCGCCGATCAAAATCGGCTTTTTTGTAAACGGCCAGGGCGTGCCGCCCCAGGAATCTTTCACCCTTTGAATCACGGCATGCATACGGATCGTCTTCTTTCTCTCGGTACAGCGGCAGGAAAAGGACCGCGCGGCTTATCGGAAGCGCGATTGCGTATATGAGCGATACGCTCAGTATACGCGCCAAGATTGTCAACGTCAAACGGTTTGAACTGTGTAAAACCGCTGAATTCTACAATTCATTTGAAACGCCTCGCCGCTAGTGCTATAATACAATGCGGCCGTGCCCCGGTCATGTGCGTTCATAGAAGAATGTTTTTATACGGGGCACGGTCGTATTCCGTTGTTTTACAGGATTCGGTACAGCGGTCAGCGCGGGGCGCGGATCCGGATGGGGCGAAGGAGAGGAGTTATTTCGTGTTTTCGTATGAGTATTTATTGGATCTTGCATTGATTCTGCTTTGCACCAAGCTGCTGGGCATGTTCACCCGCAAGCTGCGCATGCCGCAGGTCGTCGGCGCGCTGCTGGCCGGCGTGGTGCTGGGCCCGTCGGCGCTGAATATCCTGCACGACGTATCGTTTCTCAAAAAGACCGCGGAACTCGGCGTGGTGGTGCTGATGTTCAACGCAGGCCTCAACATCGATATTGACGAGATGAAAAACGCGGGCAAGGCCTCGTTCATTGTAGCGGTCATCGGCGTGCTGGTGCCGCTGGCCGGCGGCTTCGGCATCGCGTGCCTGTTCAACAAGGGGCAGTATCTGGACGTCACCACCTCCCTGTTCCTGCAAAACATGTTCATCGGCGTCATCCTGACGGCAACGTCGGTCAGCATCACGGTGGAGACCCTGCGGGAACTGGGCAAGCTCTCCTCCCCCGTCGGCAGCGCGATCATCGGCGCGGCGCTGATCGACGACATCATCGGCATCATCGCCCTCACCGTCATCGCCTCGACCGCTGATGCGGACGTGCACCTGGTGCTGACGCTTTTAAAGATCCTCCTGTTCTTTGTGTTCGTGGCTGGCGCGGGCTTCCTCTTCTATAAGCTGTTCATCTACTTCAACAAGCGCAACAACCGCGACCTTCGACGTTATGTGGTCATCAGCTTCGCATTCTGTTTGCTCATGGCGTTTTCCGCCGAGCATTTCTTCGGCGTGGCGGATATCACCGGCGCGTTCTTCGCGGGGTTGATCATCAGCCATACAGAGCGCACCAAATACCTCGCCAACCGTTTTTCCACGCTTTCGTACATCCTGCTGTCGCCCATCTTCTTCGCCAGCCTCGGGCTCAGCGTGGATTTGGGCCACGGCTTTACCGGCTCCGTGCTGCTGTTTGCGGGCGCACTGCTTTTGACCGCCGTTTTAACCAAGGTGATCGGCTGCGGCATCGGCGCGCGGCTGTCGGGGTATTCATCCCGCGAATCGCTGCAGATCGGCGTGGGCATGATGTCCCGCGGCGAGGTGGCGCTGATCATCTCCCAGAAGGGCGCGGCGCTGGGGCTTTTGTCCACGGCCTACTTCGGGCCCATCATCCTCATGGTCATCGCCACCGCCATCCTCACCCCGATCGTATTGAAACTCGTATTTCACGACCCCGGCCACGGCTCCGGACACAACCTTAAATTCCCGCTCCGCCGCAAGAAAGGCCTGCCCGCGAGGGCGTCCGATTCCGACGCCCCAGCCTGCGATATCCAAACGCAGGGCTGACCGGCACGCGGCAATCATAAGGAGGACACCCCCATGCAGACCATTTTCGTGATCGGTGATTCCACGGTGGAAAACGGCTCCGATCCGTACTACGGCTGGGGCGGGCAGCTTCAGGACTTCCTCCCCGGCGCGCGCGTGGACAACCACGCGTTCTCGGGGCGCTCCTCCAAAAGCTTCTGGAATGAAAACCGCTTTGAACCTATACTTCCGGTGATGAAACAGGGAGATGTATTGCTGATCGGGTTTGGACATAACGATGAAAAAGACGATTCGGAACGCCACACCGACCCTGAAACCACGTTCCCGGAAATGCTCATGCGCTACGTCGGCGCTGCACGCACGGCAGGTGCCGTTCCCGTGATATGCACCAGTATAAGCCGTAATTACATAGGTGAAAACGGATTTGTGATGTATACCCATGGTGCATATCCGCAATCCGCACGGCAGTTGTGCGTAAGGGAAAATATACCGCTGATAGATCTTGAAGTCATGACGCGTGAACTGCTCAGATCTCTCGGGCAGCAAAAAGCCTGCGACCTGTTTGTAAACATACCGCCGGGCACAGACGAACGGTTTCCTGACGGTATTGCCGACCGGACGCACCTGAACCTTTTCGGCGCCAGGAAAATCGCTGAAATGGCGGCGAACCGGCTGAAGGAATGCGGACTGCTGCAAAGCTGATCGCGATATGCTTTCGCCGTACCGCAAACCCGCAAACACACTGTAATCCTTTCTTTTTGCAAATCCAATAAAATCATACGGGAACAGGATCACCCTGTTCCCGTACTTTCTGCTTGCCCTCCTAGACAGATCGGGAGATCATTACTCCTTCACGGCGCCTAGGTTAATGCCTGTCACGAAGTAACGCTGCAGGAGCGGATAGAGGATCATGAACGGAAGGATCGCCACAATAACGGCAGCGTTCTGCACGGTATTCTCAACGGCGCCGCTGTTAGCCGCTGGCAGATCGGAACCCATCATGATTGAGCGCAGCTTCATTTGGAAGTTATAGAGCAGTTCCTTGGTGATATACAGTTTATAATTCGTATAGTCATTCCAGTAAGCAACCGCGTACATCAACCCGATGGCCGCCAGGGCTGCTTTGGATAAAGGCAGCACGATACGGATAAACGTCTGCAAGGGTGAACATCCGTCCAAAGTCGCTGATTCAAACAAGCTTTTTGGGATTCCATCAAAGAAGTTACGCATCAGCACCAGATTATACACGTTGATTGCAGGCAGCAAAATGACTGACCAGAGCGTGTTGGTAAGTCCCAGTTTCCTCAGCACGATATAGGTTGGTATCATCCCGCCCTGAAAAATCATGGTAAAGAGGAGGAAAAACGCAAACAACCCGCGTCCCGGCATATCCTCCTGAATCAGCACATAGGCGCCCAGCGTGGACAGCAGGAGGCCGAAGGTCGTTCCGGATAAGGTTGTGATTACGGAATTGATCAGCGGAATATAGAGTGATTTGTTGGTAAACACCGAGGTATATCCCGCGATACCAAACTTCTCCGGTAACAACTTCATGCCATAGCCCGTAGTCAGATCGAAGGAATCCACCAACACCTTCCATAGGGGCAGGAGAATCATCAGGCAAAACACCAGGAAGAATAATCCGTTTAATACCCGAAACAAGCTGTATTTTTTACGGGGCGCGCGCCGCCCGACGGCGGTTTCCCCTGCGGGGGTGGTTTTCATCGGTTTATCCTCCTTTCCTATACGATGCCTCTGCCGCGTACTTTTTTGCTTGCGTAGTTGCAAACCAGCACCAATATCATCCCTACGATCGATTTAAACAGGCCGACGGCGGTTGTATACCCGTAATCGGGTATGCCGCCGGAGTTGAACGTCTGATAATATATATATGTCTGCAGTACTTGCGCTTTATCCATAACCGCGTCGTTTTGAAGAACGAATGCGGATTCAAACAAATTCATGACCTTCGCCAGGTTCAATATCAGCACCGTCAGGATGGTCGCCGCCAGCGCGGGAAGGGTGATATGCCACATTTTCTGCCAGCGGCCCGCCCCGTCGATGGACGCCGCCTCGTATACGCCGGGATCAATCGCACTCAACGCAGCCATAAAAATGACTGTCCCCCAGCCGGTATCCTTCCAGATGTTGATAACGTAGTAGGTGGGCGTCCACCACGAGGATTTGCCCAGAAAATAAATACCCTTATCTATAATCCCAAGTTTCAAGAGCACCTGGTTGAACAATCCTGCGGTTGTGGGCGAAAGCAGCAGCTGGAATACGGAAGCAGCGACCACCCAGGAGAGGAAGTGCGGCAGGTAGATTATGGTTTGCGCAAGCTTTTTCGTTTTCAAGTTAACCATTTCGTGCAGTAGCAGTGAAAGAACGACCGCCATGCCGGTGTTCAGCAGGAGTTTTACGATGCTCAGCTTGAGTGTATTATAAAAAGCCGACCAGAAATTGGGCATCGAGAACAGCCTTTTGAATTGATCCAGGCCCACGAAAACGGGATCCCGAATCAGGTTGTATTTTGTAAAGGAATAACGAATGCCGACCATCGGCGTGTAGTAAAACACGATCACGAAAGCCAGCACCGGTATAAACATAAGGTAAAACCACTTGTATTTCAGGAGCCGGATAGATAATGGCTTCTTGGGTATTTTGATGTTGGTCGGGGGCGCGTTTTCCATGGTCTCCTCCTGCGGCTGTCAGGCGCCTGCCGGAAGGAAACAGCCGCCCCGGAGACCCGGGACGACCGTTCCTCTTCTCTTCCGGCAAGTTCTGATAGATGCCCTGCCGTTCAAGCGTTCAGGACGTGCCAGTTAGTTCAGTGCGTTGAGGGAATCAACGATGGCGTTGGACCAGGCCAGGCCGCCGTCGGTTTCAAACTTCGCCATTGCCTCGTCAAATGTCATCTCGCCCATCGCTACCTTGGCAACCAGCTCGTTCTTCAGCGTGGTCAGGTCGCCGTTGTACATGCTCATCACTTCGGTCGTGGGCACGATCTTGGCGAGTTTGGAGTGTGAGTTAAAAACTTGGGACGAAAGTTTTGCCTCAGGTTTTACGGTGAGTTCCATCGGGTTTTCATACCCTTCCGCGAATGCTGCCAGAGAAAGCATCGGATCGATATGGTTCTTGGTGTAGGCAGTTCCGGCTTTTTCCAGGCTTTCCAGCATATGGAACTGGCCGGCGGCATACGGAACATCCAGTATCGTTTCTTCTGCCCTGCTCCAGTGTGTACCTTCGACGCCGTAGGTCCACAGCATCTGCATGTCACCGCCGTCGAGCATGGTATCAATGAAGTACTTGAACACGCCTTCGGGGTTCTCGCATGCGGTGGTGATGGCCCATACCGGCGGTACGCGGTCATAATATGCGTCGACTTCCGCGATGGGGGGCAGTGCAACCAGCTGGCCGTCGTGGCCGTTGGCCTCGAGGTTCACCTTGAGGTTGGTTCCCCAGGTGCCGGCCCAGTAGGTAAAGATACCGGTGGTTTCATCATAGAACTTGTTGCGGCAGTCCTTGGTACCGTTGGTCAGCGTGGTGGGATCGATATAGCCCTTGGCATATGCGTCGGCCAGTCGCTCCAGCGCGCCTTGCATTGCAGGCTGCGTGAAGCCGTCTACCCAGGTGCCGTCTTCCTGCTGGATGAAGAAGGGATAAGCGTCCTGGTAGAAGTTGGGCAGGTAGTTCACGAATGGCGCCTCAAAGCCGATGAAACCCGCAGCAGCCAGCGCGTAGGTGTCGTTCGCGCCGGTGCCGTTGGGATCCTGGCTGACAAACGCGTCGCAGACCGCGAGGAATTCTTCGTAGTTTGTGGGCGCGCCCAGGCCTACTTTGTCAAGCCACGCCTGCTTGATGTAGGTGAGGCAGCCGTTGCCGCGCGCCGGCGCGAAACCGTAAAGGCTGCCGTTGATCTTCAGGCCGTCAATGACCGAATCGCCGATAAAGCGGCCGGAATTTTTTGTGGCACTGTTGTTCCACGCGTCCGTCATATCCCACAGCACACCTTCGGCGGCATAGGAAGAATAAACGGTGGAAGAGAGGATGAGAACATCGGGCCAGTCGCCCGAAGCAATCTGCTGCTGCATCACGTCGTAATATGCATCATGGTCCGGTTGGATGATCTCAAGATCAATACCGGTCAGTTCTTCCCAGCGGGCTTCGAACTGATCGCGGCCATTGATGGATGTGACAACGGTGGCGTCGACCATCATGATGATCTTGTCGGGTTTTACAACCTCGTCAGCGGCAAGAGAGGATATGGTGACGAGGGAGAGAAGCATCCCAATCACCAGCGTAAAGGCAAGGAGTTTTTTCATTGAGTTACCATCCTTTCTGAAGTTGAAAATGTATGCCTTTTCATTTTAGGCGGCTTGAAGCTCGCCCTGCATTGTATTCAGTATAGCATCGCGGATTCCCCGCGTGCAAGAAACAGCTTTTATCTAATGGTGCATATTTTGCGATACGGACTAAAAGGTTGATTCAAATATTGTTCCCTCTGTCGCATGTATCCCAGGCGCTGTAAGGTATTTCGCGGCGTCTGCCTCAGAGGGCGTACGCCGCTTTCGAGACGCAAAATTCCTCTGCCTGTACCCTTTCGTTCATGCGCTTGGAGCGCATTCTGGCTGAAAGCGTTTACAATATGGGTCCGCGGCGGCATGGATATACTCTCGCGGCGGCGTGTCTGCTTGCACAAGCGGCGCGCTTTGCATATAATGGTACGATACCGACAATCGTTACTCCCTGCAGGGCGCGGCTCTGTCTTACAGGAGGGCGCATATGAAAGCAATTACACATAACAACGGCACCGGACAGGAGATCAAACCCGTCTCGATCGTCCGGATCGCACTTTCATACTGCATCTTTCTGCTGCTGTGCCTTGCGCTTGGATCGGGCCTGTATTTTTCCGCGAACAAGAGCGCAAGGGACGGGTTTTGGAATCACCACAGCGCGCTGTTGAGCAACAACGTCATTGCCATGGACCATTACCTGGCGACTCTGGACAGTTACACGCGCCAGCTGACCAACGATTCCACCTTCATCCGCTTCACCAATATGAAGGACTTGTACGAGCGCGGGTACATCATCACCGCCAATACGATCATGCAAACGCTTACCTCCCGCACGTTCAGCCTGGCAAACGTCCCGATCACCGAGAGCCATATCTATCTGAAAAACACCGAATATATCATCTCCGCCAGCCAGTTCACGGAGGTGCGCCAGTTTTACATGGACTACAAGACCTGGGCGAAAACGCAGTACCAGAACTGGCTGAATATCATCCTGTCCGCCACGGCCTCCGAACGCAATTACGATACCTCGGCCTTCTACGGCGTCGATGGCCAGTATACGCTGATCCGCGATATCGACGATATCTTTTTGAAAAGCATTCCGGCCGTTATCTGGTTTGACTGGGATATCAAAGCCCTGACGCAGCAGTTTCTGGGCGACTTCCAGGACGACCGGGTCATCCTGGCGGCGGTCTGCCCGGAAAACAAGCTGCAGCTCGTGCTGCACGGCGGCGCGGCGGACCCGCAGGACATCCTGCGGATTATCACCTTTGCCCTCACCATGAAAACGGACGAAACGCTGGGGGAATACCACGTGCTGCAAACCGAATCCACACGCGGCCGCTGGCGGTATTACCTCGCCGTGCCGGAGGAACTCAGCGCTCAGGTTCTCTACGTAAACAACCTGCTGTTTTTGGCGGGGCTTGCCCTGGCGCTGCTGGGCGGCACCGCCATCATCGTGCTGCAGGTGCGGCACTATGCGCTTCCCATCCGGCAGCTTGGCAGCAAGCTGGAAAAGGCGCAGGATTATCAGGCGCAGCTGGAAGGGGAACTGGATTCGCACAAGCCGTTTCTATACACATCGTATCTGCGGCTCATGCTCTCCGGGCATGTGGCGTCCGAAAGCGAATTCAACTATATGCTCAAGTTCTTCGGGATCGACGGCGAAGGGCTTTGCTATATGGTGCTCTATTGTTCGGCATACTCCCAGAACGAACAAGAATCCGACAGCCTCCTGATTACCCGCATCCTGCGCGAAAAGCTGGCCACGGCATGCCGGACGAAATTCCCGACCTACTCGTACATGACGCTGGACAAGAGCTTCGTCACTCTGGTCACTTTCGGTCCCGAGACCGACGATCCGCTGATGGACTTGCAGGCCCGCGTGGTGAAGCTGCACGACGAGCTGCTTGCGCAGTATAACGTCTGGTTCTATGCGGGCGTCGGCACGCTGTGCTCTCACCCCTTCACTCTGTGGGAATCCTACGAGCAGGCGCGCGCGGCCTCGCGCTACGCGTCCAAAAACCATGTGTTCCTGCCCTACGAAATGATCAGCAAGGAAGCCGTAGGCGTGTATTATCCCATCGAGATCTCCGTAAAGCTTCTGCACTTCATCACCTCCGGCAACCAAAAGCAGGTCACCGAGATGTTCGCGCTGATCTACCGCGAGAATTTCACCGAGCGCGCCCTGCCGCTGAACATGCTCAACTATCTGCTTTCCGATATCCGAAATACGCTGATGAAGGCGCGGTTTTCCGTGCCGGCAGGCGCGGAGGCGGACGGGGCGCAGAGAAGCCTGGAACAGATCGACGAATACTTAGCCCAGCAGGTCACCCTCCCGCTTTGCGAGCGCATTGCCCTGGCGCTTTGCGGCTTTTTCTCCGAGACCGCCAAGCCCTCCAATCCCATCCCGGAAATCAAGGAATACCTGCTGAAGAACTACGGCGATCCGTCCATCTGCCTGAGCATGCTCTCCAACCAGTTCCATATCTCCGAAAGTTACCTGTCGCACCTGTTTAAGGAAAAGACGGGGGAGAACTTTTCCACCCATCTGGAAAAACTCCGGCTGAACGAAGCGGCAAAACGGCTGAAATCCCCGGAACTCTACGGCAAGCGAAACAAACAGAGCATCAATTCGCTGTATCAGGAGGTCGGCTACAACTCGGCGGTCACCTTCCGCCGGGCGTTTAAAAAACACTTCGGCATCACCCCCAGCGAAATGCGCGCAGGCGTGAAGGCGAAGCGTTAACACCTAAAAAGCTGTTTCGGGTTTTTCGTATCCTTTTTCCCGACACCATGCCGGAATAGTTTTGCGTATAGATCTCCCGGACGGATCTCATCTGTACGGTTACACCGTCGCCGGAGAAACTAAGCAGCATATCCACGCCGCAGGGGCTGTCGCCGATCAGATGGCACTGCAGACGGAACACGCCGGGAGCGGCCCAGCCCCCGGACGCGATGCAGGGCTCCCGCGTGCCCGGGAAGGCGGACTTCGCCCATTCCCCGACGCCGAACGGCAGCACATGGCGGCCGGACGCGTTTTCCAGCGTAAGCTCCCTGTCTTTCAGGCACAGGTATCTAAGCTCCATGGGGTTTTTGTCAAACGCGTATTCCCTGCCCAACGGCGCGGCGAGTGTGCCATCGTTGTCCACGGGCGCTATTTTCAGGGTTTGCAGTTTTTCTTCCAGCGCGTCCCATTCGCTTTGGGGCGCGCCGCCCGAAAGCGCCGGATACACTTCCCCGAAAAACGCATCGTAGATTTTTTGCACGCCGTTTGGGTCCAGCTGCGTATCGGCGACCGTGCAAAACACCGTGCGCTTATCCGGCAGGCACACGGCCAGCTGCCCGCCGAGGCCGTACATGGCAAAGCCGTTATTGCGTACACGCCAAAACTGGTAACCATAGCCGAATTTTTCCTCATCCTTGGCCTGCAGCGGCGTATCGATCTGCTTATGCACCGCTTCTCTCAGGTATCCTTCCAGCGCCGTGCCGCGTCCGCCGTCCATGCAGAACAGCGCGGTTTTGGTCAGGTCGGAAAGCGTCATCACCAGCCCCGTGCCGCCCTGGGACACGCCCGCGGGATCGGTCAGCCAGCGTTTTTCGTCCGCCGCGCCGATCGCGTCAAACAACCGGGCCTGCAAAAAGCGCGTAAGCGGCATACCGGATAATCGCTCCGCCAGCGCCGCGAGGGTGTGGGAGGCCGAGGTGTCGTAGCTGAACACGGTTCCCGGCTCGTGCGTCGGGGGTACGGTGAAAAACGTCCGCGTCCAGTCCCCGTCGTCCGTCTGTTTGTAGGTGATAAAGCTGTGGCAGGTCGCCATGCGCAGCATATCGCGGATGGTCAGCCGCCGCAGCGGGCCGGGGACAATCTCAGGCAGCTTGTCGGGGAAATAACCGCATATTTCATCCGAAAGCCGCAGCTTCCCGTCGGCTTCCAGCAGGCCGACGGCCAGCGAGGTCATGCTTTTGGATACGGAAAAAACACGGTGCGGGACTTCTTCCCGCATCGGCGCCCAAATCCCTTTGGCGACCGTTTGCCCTTCCCGCGTCAGCGTAAAGCCGTGCATGCACAGCCCCCGAAGCCCGTCCAGCATACGGGAGATGCCGCCCGCCAGCGTCCCTGCCATCATTATCCCGGCTTTCTTCAGTCTATGGTTCATTCTACCATAGGATCCCCGCTTTCGCGGATGCTTTTTTACCGATCGGTGCTATGCTGTACAAAACGAACCAAGAAGGAGATCCTCATGCGGTATCAAAACCCCATCCTCAGGGGCGATTATTCAGACCCGGACGTCATTCGCGTCGGCGGGGATTATTACATGGTGTCCTCCTCGTTCACCTATTTCCCGGGGATCCCGCTGTTGCACTCGACCGACCTTGTGCACTGGGAGATCATCAACCACGTCGCGCCGCGCCTGCCCTTTGCGTCCTACGACGAACCGCACCACAAGTGCGGCCTGTGGGCGCCTAGCATACGATATCGCGAGGGCAATTTCTATATCTACGCCTGCACACCGGACGAGGGCCTGCTCGCGTTCATCGCCCAAGGCCCCCGCGGCAGCTTTGTGGCGCATCATATCAAAGACGTGTCGGGGTGGATCGATCCGTGCCCGTTTTGGGATGACGACGGGCAGGCGTACCTGATCCACGCCTTTTCCGCCAGCCGCGCGGGCATCAAAAACAGGCTGTACCTGCACAAAATGAGCGCCGATGGTCTCACGATACTGGACGACGGCACGGAGGTCTTCGTCGGTGACGCCGTCAACGTCACCACCGAAGGTCCGAAGATGTACAAGATCGACGGTACGTATTGGATACTGTGCCCGTCCGGCGGCGTGCCGCGCGGCTGGCAGCTCGCCATGAAAAGCGGCTCGATATACGGCCCGTATCAATGGAAACGCGTCCTGGAGCAGAAGGGCACGCCCGTCAACGGCCCGCATCAGGGCGGGCTGGTCGATACCCCGAACGGTAAATGGTGGTTCATCCATTTTCAGGACAGGGACGCTTACGGGCGCGTGCCGCATCTGCAGCCCGTCGCCTGGCGGGGCGGTTATCCCGTGATGGGCGATAACGGCGCGCCGGTGCCGGCGCATGAGATGCCCGCCGGAACGTCCTGCGATTATTCGGTCCCGACCTCCGATTCGTTCCGGGGAAAAACGCTCGGGCTGCAGTGGCAGTGGCAGGCGCACGAAAACCCGCGGTGGTACGAACTGAACGGCGGCCTGCGCCTGTTTGCTTATCCCACAACGAGCCTGTTCCACGCCGGGCAGTACCTGTCGCAGCTGATGCAGTCGTTCCGCGCGCGCTGGGAGGTGCCGCTCACGGCGCGTTTCGACAGCGCAACGCAGCGCGCGGGCGTCGGGATGATGGGCTATACCTACCGTTACCTCAGCCTGGAGCAGGGCCTCGTCGCCCTGTACGAGGGCACGGCGGCCGAAGTGAACCGGCGCGAGAAGGAGACCGTACGGGAACGCCGCCTGCTCTCAATCCCCTATGCGAAAAATACGGCGGCCTTCACGATGGAGATCGCCGATGGAAGCGTCGTGTTTGGTTGTAACGGCCGGATAATCGGCGATCCCTTCCCCATGGCCAAGGGTGGGTGGACAAGCGCGCGCCCGGGCGTCTTCTGCGCGGATTTCGACCCCACCGGCCCCGGCGCCGCCTGGGCGGATTTTCATGAAGTCCGAATCACAGATTTGGATTCATAAGGAAACATGGAGATAGCCCCGTTCCTCAATTTCAGCCCATAGCCGCACAATGCGCGGCTAAAGCGGTTTTCTTTTGCGAGCTTTTCTTTTTATTAAAAGAAAAGCGGAACCCTCACGTCCACGGTTCCCAGCCGTCTTGTCCATACAAGACGGCATCTTTCGTGTACGGATGCCCCTCCTCCAGCTTCCCGCCGCTTCTATGCCGCGCGGGCGTCCAGGTGTCGGCGGTCTCGCACAGGCCAGGCCATACGGGGCGGAATGGAGATTCCCAGTCCAGCCATCCGGCGGGGTGTACGCTGTCGCTCATCGTACAGTGTAAAAACGCGGCGCGGCCGTGCGATCGCCACGGGCGGCCGAGGTACACCGTCATGGGCTCGCAATCGCCGCCGATCACGCAGTGGTTGAACACAAACCCGAACGCCTGCCCTTCCGGGGTATTGGGCGCGGCGATCATCGCGTTGATCGTCTCGCCCCGCGAAATACATAGAAGCGTGCAGCGCTCAAACCACGCGGCGTAGCTGCCGAATATGAAGTCGATATTCCCCCGGATCAGGCAGTTTTCCAGATACGCCCGCCGGCCGCAGGGATACGCGTCGCAGATCGTGCCGGTCTCCGGCCCGACTAAAAGCGTATCCTGATGCGCGAGCAAGCGGCAGTTTTTCACGGCGCAGCGGTCGCCCGCGATATAGAGCGCCACGGCCTGCCCCGCCTTCGCGCCCGGTCCCGCGTCGTTTTCGATGGTCAGGTTTTTTAGCGTAATATCCGCCGCGCTCACGCGCAGCGTCGCCGTGCGGAAGGTGCCCAGCGGCTGCCCGTTTTCATCCAGCCGGCTGGCGGAATCGTCAAACACGATTCGCGCCTCGCCGCCCTCCGGCCCCGTTAGCCGCAGCCCGGGAACGTCCAGCACCAGCTTTTCCCGGTACACGCCCGGCGCGATGACGATCTCCGCGCCCGCCTCCCCGCGCGCTTTGATATTCTCCAGCGCCGATCGTATCGTCTGAAACGCTTCCGCGTTTCCCCTTACAACGTAATCCATCTTCTTCTCAGACCGTCACTTGTCAAAACCCGTTTTTGCGATCTCCACCGCAGCCTGCAGCATCGCCCCCGAGCCCTTTAAATCGTTGCAGACAATCGGCTCGGACATATAATAGGCGAAGCTGCCGTCACGCCGGGTCACATTGCCGAGCCCCGCCACCTGGCAGCACTTGGTCACGATGGCGTTGCCCTTGTATACTTCGATAAACTGGTCCACCGCGCCCTGCCACGCGTCGCGGAGCTCTTCTTTGGAGGCCGCCGCGCAGTATCCAAGCCGCGCGGCCTTCGCCGTGGCGTAGATGAACTGCGCCGAGCACGAGCTTTCGGCATAGTTGCCGGGGCGGTCCGGCTGGTCCATCACCTGCAGCCATACCTTCGTGCGCCCGTCCCGCGCGCGCCAGACGGCGGCAAGCAGATCACGTAGCAGCGTCACCATTTTATGATGCGGCAGGGATTTTTCCGGCAGGAATTCCAGCGTGTCCGCGACGGCGCAGGCATACCAGCCCACGGCGCGCCCCCACACATGCGGTGAACAGCCGGTCTCCCTGTCCGCCCAGGGCTGTGCCTTCGCGCTGTCCCACGCGTGCAGCGCAAGCCCCGTGAGTTTGTGCATGGTCTTTTCACGGATCAACAGAAACTGCCGTACGATATCATCCGCCCATTCGGGATGATGAAACAGCTGCGCTGCTTCGGCGTAAAACGGCGCGCACATGTACAGCCCGTCCAGCCACATCTGCTGGGTATAGATCTTCTTGTGCCAAAACCCGCCCTCGGGCGTGCGCGGCTGGTGTGTCACCTGATTAAGCAGCATCTCCGCCGCCGTGCGGTAGCGTGCCTCGCCCGTCTGTTTCCACAGGTATAAAAGCAGTTTTCCGTTGTTGATGTTATCCAGATTGTATTCCCCGCGGTCGTATGTGCGGATGGCCGTGCCGTCTTCGTTCAGGAACGAATCAACGCCGCGTTTGATGTAGTCGTAATACTTCCCGTCGCCCGTAAGCTCAAAAAGCGCCGCCATGCCCTTCCACACCACGCCGTAATCATACGACCATTTCTTGTCCAGCAGCGGATAGATATTCATCAGCCCGTCCGCGATCCGCACATGCCAGCTGTCAAACGCCTGTTTCATTCATTCGTCCTCCGTTGCAAAGCGTACGCTGTTGTCGGCGTTGAGCGCCTCGCCTGTCTGCCCCACAACGCGCAGCCCGCAGATATCGATGTCCACGCCGTTACGCAGGTACAGCCCCGCGGCTTCCACCGGCTCGATATCGTCCATCATCGCGGGTATGCCGGGTTTGCCCGGCCTCATCAACACGGCGCAGTCCTTGATCTTCACGCGCCTGACGGGGCTTTCCGGCAGCCCGTAGAAAAATCCCGCGCAGGCCGTGGCCCCGCGCACCGTAACGTCCGTGATCGTGACGTCCGAAAGCGCCGGCGTGCCCTCGTCAACCGGACGCGCGGCCTTGTCCCTCACCTGCGCCGTCTTTCCGCCCTTGCCGCAGAAGTAGTACATATTGAACACGAACGGGCAGGCCACGTCCTCCATCCGGATGTGGCTGAACGACAGGATTTCGGCGCTGCCGCCCCGCCCGCGCCGCGTTTTCAGGCGGATGCCTCGGTCGGTGCCTTCAAACACGCAATGCGATACCCGCACGTTTTTTACCCCGCCGGACATCTCGCTGCCGATCACCACGCCGCCGTGCCCGTGCAGCATATGACAACCAGAAATCGCAATATTCTCGCACGCGCGCTTTACCGGCGTGTCCTCCGTGCCCGCCTTGACGGCGATGCAGTCGTCTCCCACGTCGATCACGCAGTCCGCGATGCGCACGTTTTTCGATCCGTTGGGATCAATGCCGTCGGTATTGGGGGAATCGGCGGGATTGCGGATGGTCAGGTGAGTGAGGTTGACGTTGTCGCAGTACAGCGGGTGCACCGTCCAGCACGGAGAGTTCGTTAGCGTCACGCCGTCCATAGAAACGTTCGTGCAGTTTTGAAAGCACACCAGGTATGGCCTCGGATACCGCAGCGTCCCATCCTTCTGCTTTTTCCACCAGTTCGCGCCGCCGCCGTCGATCGTCCCCGCGCCGGTGACGCGTACGTTGCGCGCGTCCCTTGCATACAGGCAGGGCATGTACGCCTTGCAGAGGATGCCCTCGAACTCCGTCTCCGCCAGCGGGAATAGCGCCTCGTCGTCGGCGAACACGATCTGAGCGCCCGGCTCTACATGCAGCTCCGTATCGGATTCCAATTGTACCGGCCCTGTCTCATACCGTCCGGCGGATACCGTCAGCGTGCCGCCGCCCTGCGATGAAAGCGCCTTGATCGCCGCGCGGAACGCCTCCGTCCACAACCCGTCAGCTGCTAAATGCCCGTATTCTTCCAAATTCAAAACGATTTGCTCCTTCGGCCCGCGCCAAACGCAATTGGATTTCTCCCCGCATTATACACGATATGCCCCTGAAACGCCAAGCCGCGCGACAGGGTTCTTGGGGCTTCCGCCCCAAACCCCGATCAGGGGCGGTGCCCCTGAACCCCACTATAAATGCCGCGCGGAACGCGCGGCATTTATGGATGGGTCAAGGGCAATCGCCCTTGTCAGGGTCTTAGGGGTGAAACCCCTAAAACCTCCCGTCGTTCCTTTTTCTCCCATCCTGTGCTACAATGGGTTTCGTACACGGTTTTGGGAGGAGGGCCGAGTTGTGGCCGCATTATTTTTCACCGCGCTGGCCGTAGGCTTTTCGGGCGCGATGATGCCCGGCTCGCTTTTGACCTACACCATCCGCCAATCGCTCAAGGAAGGCCCCAGGGTGGGGTTCGTCGTCATCCTCGGGCACGCTATGCTCGAGCTCGTGCTGATCGCCGGCATCTTTCTGGGGCTGGACATGGTGCTGAAGTCCGACGCCGCGCAGATCACCATCGGCATACTCGGCGGCCTGCTGCTGTGCTACATCGGCGCGGATATGATCCTGAAGGCCGCGCGCCGCAAAGTGAGCATCTCCACGGAGGCGAAAACCCGCAATTCCGAGCACATGGTGCTTTCCGGCGCGGTATTGAGCCTCGCCAACCCGTACTTCCTGCTGTGGTGGGCGGTCATCGGCCTGGGTTTCCTCACCGAAGCCTACCGCGATTTTGCCGTCTGGGGCGTCGTGGTGTTTTTCCTCGGCCATATCCTGGCGGATTTCTCCTGGTACGGGCTGATCTCCTTTTTAGTCGGCACGACGCGCAGGTTCATCAAGGACAAACCCTACCGCATCATCATCATGATCCTCGGCGGGCTGCTGATCTTCTTCGGCGCGCGTTTTTTGATCGGCGCTATCGGTGCATTGCTTTAAGGTAAACGCTGACTAAATCCCTCGCACGCTGCTATGCTTTATTTCCGCCATCTTGCGCCTGCGATACCCACTCGCTTTTATTGTCGCGGATATCGCTGCCGCTTATCCGCTCTGTAAAAGCTCCCACCTTCGGGTCGCTCACGGCTGTGCCGTGGTGTCCACTAGACACACGCTTCCCTACGGTGCCCGACGTAGCGCTGCTACTACTGGCTACGGCCTCGCCCTGCACTTCGTTTGCGCGAGGCTACGCGCTTCATTACCTTCGGTAATCTCGGGCGCTAGTCGGCCAAACGGCCTCCCTTACGGATTTCCCAAACCCAACCTGACGAAAATCCAACACGGCATCGCACAAGCTCTTAATCATCGTTTGCCTTGTGTTTACTTTGCTCGCTAAATAAAATTCCGAAAGGAAAATCCGATGATCATTCAAAATCATATGGCGGTCGATTGCCCCTGTACGTCAACCTGTGAACGCCACGGCGACTGCGCCGCCTGCGTCGCCAACCATTTCAACAAAGGCAACCTGCCATTCTGTCTGCGGGATATCGGCAAAAAACAGAAGAAAGAACGGAAACAGGAAAAGAAGCTGGAGAAACAACAGAAGAAGCGCTGCTGGTGAGCTCCCGCAGGCTCTCGCTCCCCCAATCAAACGCCAGCCCGCCGCACAGGCGGGTTTTTATGGCTGGTAAACTTTTTTGCGCATAGTGCTTGACATCTGCCCTGTACGTCCCTATAATTACTCTATCTGATATAGTAATCAGGTAGAGTACTTTGCGAAAGGCGGCGTTTTCATGGCGATCTCGGCAGACCTGATCCGCGGGCATCTGGATGCGATCCTTCTGCGCCTGCTGATGGAAAAGGACCGCTACGGCTATGAGATTGCCAAGGAGATCGGCCTGCGTACGGAGGGACGCCTGGAAATCAAAGAAGCGACGCTGTACGCGGCCATCCAGCGGCTGGAGCGCAACAAGCTCATCGTTTCCTACTCCGGCCAGGTCACCCACGGCCGCGCCCGCAAGTACTACAAGCCCACGCCGGGCGGCAGGGCGTACTACCGCGAAAAACGATTGGAATGGCTTGCCATCAAAGACGTCATCGACAAAATATTGGAGGATGAAACAAGTGAAAATCAGACAACACGTTGAAGAAATGTTTCGGGACGTGCCCGACAGCGACGAGAAGCAAAGCCTGCTGGGCGAGATGATCGCCGACGCCGAGGAAAAGGCCGCCGACCTGATGGCCGACGGCAAGGATGAGGAAGACGCCGTCAACAAAGCGCTGGTGGAACTGGGCGACCTTTCCGAAATCAAGTTGAACCTGATGGGTGTCTCGCCCAGGCGTGCGGGCGGCGGGCAGCGCAGGCGCCGCAACAACCTGCTCTATTCGGTGATCGGCAGCCTGCTGATCATCGCGCTGATGGTGTTCATCAACCTGTATTATTCGCCCGATACCATCTGGTTTGTGTACCCGATGTTCGGCGTCATCTGGTGGCCGCTGTCGGTGTTCCTGCACTACCTCAACCACAGGGACGGTGACGGCAAATGAAAAAATCCCTGCAGACGGCCGTGTACGTCTCCGGCGGGATTATCGTTTCGCTGATCCTGTTAAACCGCCTCACGTCGTCCTACCCCTGGTGCATATACCCGATTTTCGGCATCCTCTGGTGGCCGTTGAGCGCATACTTTTTGGGCCGCAGGGAGCCGCTGCACTATGCCGTATACGGCACGGCGCTTTTGTACGCGCTGTTCCTGCTGATCTATCTGTTCTCAAGCCCCGGCGCGCACCCGTGGTTCCTCTACCCGATGCTGGGCGTCTTCTGGTGGCCGCTGTCGGTGTGGGGGTCGATGGTCGGCGCGAAGCGCTTTTCCGTCACGGCGACGCTGTATATCGCCCTGATGCTGCTGGTCATCAACCTGCTTTCCTCGCCGGGCTTCTGGTGGTGGCTTTGCCCCGCCGTACCCGTGCTGTGGTGGCCAGCGGCCGTATACCTGAAGGACAGAAACCGCAAGGAGAGTGAAACGCAATGAATAAACAACTTCGCGCCGCGCTGGTATACTCCGCCATGATCATCGCGACGGTCGTGACCGTCAACCTGCTGACGTCGCCCGGATTTCTGTGGTTTGTTTTCCCGGTTTTCGGGCTGCTCTGGTGGCCGCTGAGCGTGTACTTCGCGGGGAAAAAGAAGCCGTTCGCTTATGCCGTGTGCGGTGCGGCGCTGCTGTGCGGCCTTTTCCTGGTCACGTACCTGCTTACCAGCCCCGGCGCGCATCCGTGGTTCATCTACCCGATGCTGGGCGTCGTATGGTGGCCACTGAGCGTATACTTCACAGGAAAAAAGAAGCCTCTGCCCTTCGCGCTGCTGGGTTTTGCCGTCATTGCGGCGTTGTTTGTCCTCCTTTGGGTGCTCACGGGCACAGGCACGCATCCGTGGTTCGTCTACCCCATCCTCGGCGTGTTCTGGTGGCCGCTGTCGGTGTGGGGCGCCAAAAAAGGCGCACGCGCCTTTGCCGTAGCGGGCGGCCTGTACACGATCCTCATGCTGCTCGCCGTCAACCTCGTCACATCGCCCGCGTTCTGGTGGTGGGTATACCCGGCGTTCTTTGCGCTGTGGTGGCCCGCGTCGGTGCTTCTGGGCAAACGGGCCAATACGCTCGCGTTTGCCCTGGGCTCCTCCGTCGCGGCCTCGCTGTTCCTTATCGTGATGTATTTTATCCAGACGCCGAACGCCGAGCCCTGGTACCTGTACGCGCTGCTACCGCTGTTCTGGTGGCCGGTCTGCACGCTGTTACGCAAGCGCGTGAGCGAACTGCGGATCCTTCTCATCAGCGTGATCGCCTTCACGGCGTACTACACAGGACTGATCGCGCTGCTGCACGGCATATCTTCCCTGCTGTCGGTCTTCCTGCTGATCGCCGGGGTGTGGCTCGTGTACGCCATGAGCGTGAGCAAGCACCGCAACGCCTTCGGCTTCGCCGCGATCAACGCGGCGCTGCTCATCGCCTATTTCCTCCTCGTGCATACCCTGGTCACGCCGGACGCGCACCCGTGGTACTGGTACACCTTCTTCCCGCTTGTCTGGTGGCCGGTCACCGCGGAGCTTAAGGAAAAAGCAATGAAGCCCGTTCCCGTAGCCGTTGGCGCGGTCCTGGGCCTCGCGTGCTACGGCGCGCTGAACTGGTTCGTCTCCCCCACAACGCCGTGGATTTTGTTCCTCTCCTACCCCGTCGCCGCAGCCGTGATCGGCAGCGTCTGCCGCGCGCGGAAAGCCTGGGTGGCGCTCTCCGTCTGGATGACGCTTGCCGGCATCGCGTACTTCGCATCTATCAACCTCGTATACTCCCCGCACACCATCTGGGCTGTCTACCCCGCCTTCGGCCTCCTCTGGTGGCCCCTGAGCATGCTGCTCTTCGGCCGCAAGGTGAAGGACGGGGACGAAGAGACAGCGTAGGAACGTCTTACTTCTCTTTTGGCAAAAGAGAAGTAAGCAAGAGAAAACCATATACAAGGCCGCGCTTACAGCGCGGCCTTGTGGTATAATGGGTATAAAGACATTAGGGTTTCGTATTAGAATATCGGATGTGAGAGTATTGGTCAAGGCTGTCGATTTAACGCCGGAGGAGATCGCGGCGACGCTTGACGATCCGCTGGAGAGCCGGCTGACGCTAAGTATTCTGCATGCGTTTATCGACCGCGGATTAACCTATAAGACGCGAACGAACTGGAAGCCGAAGCATTCCGGTGAGCCGGACAGCTACCGCGTGTTTTGCTACGTTCGTAAAAGCAAAGAAGCGCTGATCATCAATACGAAGCATACCGACACCAAGGCCCTGCTCGTGCAAACCAGGATCCTGAATCCCTCCACCTTCGGCAGGCTGGACGAGTATTCGGAGAACATCCGGCGGCAGATCCTCCATTCGTCCGCCGATTGCAGGCACTGCGAAGGCTGCGACAAGGCGTATGTGTTTCGCTATGCGGGCAAACCCTACCGCAAGTGCCATATGATTTGCAATAACTTCTTGCTGAGCGTCGGAAACGACGACGACGTCCGCTCCGTGATGGATATCGTCAACCGGGAGATCGCCTTCGGTACGCGATAAAAATTAATAAACACAAAGCAATAACGATTTTCTCTTGTCTACTTCTCTTTTTTCCAAAAGAGAAGTAAGGCGGACAGCCCCCAATCAGCCTCCGTGCAGCGTTGTTTCTTCAATATGTTCCGTGGCTTTCTTCGGCTGTTTTTTGCGCCACTGGCTGATGAAGAGGCCCGCCATGGTCAAAAGCGCGCCGCCGACCTGCAGCCAGTGGATGGGCTCGTTGATGAAGACGACCGCGCCCAGCATCGTCACGATGGGGATGAGGTAGATGTACGTGCCCGAACGCACCACGCCGACGCGCTTCATGGCCATCATCCAGGTGATGTAGCACACGGCGCTGGCGATGACGCCCAGGAACAGGACGTTGAAAATGATCCCCGGCCTCAGCAGGTCCGCCCACTCGCCTTTGCGGGGCATGAACAAGAGCGTCGGCAGCGCGAACAGCACCCCGTAGATGAACAACTTGCGCGTGACCAGGATCACGGGATATCCGTGCTTCTCGATCTTGCGCATGAACATCGTTGCGATCGCCCATGAGACCGCCGTCAGCAGGATTAAAAGGTCGCCGAACGGGTTCAATTCCAGTTTCCGCCCCGCGAACGACACCATGCCGATGCCAGCGATCGCGACAGCGAAGCCAACGAAGAACACGGACGTCAGTTTTTCCTCCTTCAGGAAAAGCTTAGCGAAGATCGCGATGAAAAACGGCGCGGTGGATACGATCACGGCGCAGTTGGAGGTCGAGGTGTAGGTCAGCGCCGTGTTTTCCAAGAGGAAATACAGCGTCACGGCGAAAAAGCCCGCGCCCATGAAGTAGAACTCGTGGCTGCGTTTTTTGAGTTTCAGGCGCTTTGGCCGGATGGCCGTCAGCGCAATGATGCCGATCAGCATGCGCAGGATCAAAAGTTCCACGGGGCTCAATACTCTCAAGATGACGGACGAGGATACAAAGGTCAGCCCCCAGACGATAATGGTCCCGACCGCCAGTGCATGTCCAACCTGTTGATTAGTTGCCTTTTGTTTCATTCCCGTTCTCAACTTCATCGTTATTTTGCGCCCGCAGCTGTTTCACGCAGCTTGCGGCATAAAAGCACAGCGCGATCAGCGTTACGGCCGTCGCCGCGTACAACAGCAGCACATCCGGCGAGACCTCCCACGCCCAAAGCCCCGCGAGCTGCTCGTGAAAGTACGCCGCCGTCAGCCCGACGGTGAGCAGAAACTGCGCCGCCTTGCCGATGGGCTTGGAGTACACCACGATATGCCGCCCGAGCATCGCAAGCCCGCCCAGCATCATCAGCGCTTCCTTGCCCAGGATCACGATCACCACTGCCCACGGCACTACGGCGGGGATCCTCTCCGTGCCGATGGTCATCGACAAAAGCGCCGTCAGCCCCATCAGCTTATCGGCCAGCGGGTCCATCAGCTTTCCGAAGTCCGTGATCAGGTCGAATTTGCGCGCGATCATGCCGTCGGCGACGTCCGTCGCACCCGCGAGCAGGAACGTAAAAAGCGCCCAGTACTTGTGCCCGTTTAGGAACAGCGCGATGTACACGGGGATCATCAGCATCCGCAGCATCGTCAGGGTGTTTGGTACGTTCAGGTTTTGCTTCCATTTCGCTTTCATGTGTTTATCCTCCGAATATCCTCTGCACGTCGCGGAATGTGAACAAAATCAAAAGCCCGAACAGCAGCGTGAACCCGATCATATGGATGATGCTTTCCACCCTGCGGTTGATGGGCTTGCGGCGCACGGCCTCCGCCGCCAGGAACAGGAACCGGCTGCCGTCCAGCCCCGGGATGGGCAGCAGGTTGATGATGCCAAGATTGATGCTGATAAGGATGGCGAGGCTCAGGTACATGTACAGCCCGCCGGAGCGCGTCTGCTCGGCGATGACCTGCACCACGCCCACCGGGCCGGATATATCTCCCGCGCCCTCGCCGTGGAAGATCAGCTGCCCGAGCGACTGCGCGATCACCGTAGACGCGTACACGCAGCTCTCCCACGCGCCGTCCACCGCCTGGAAGAACGACGGTCGCACGTAGCCCATGATAATCACGCCGATCAGGCTGCGGCCCTCGGCCGTATCGTACCGCGGCACGACGGAAAGCGTGATCTCCTCGCCGCCGCGCTCAACCACAAGCGTCATGGGCACGCCGTTCTCCAGCGTATCGACTTCTTCGGACAGGCCGGCCGCGTCGCCGGGCGCCAGATCCTGCCCGTTCACCTGCAGCAGCACGTCGCCGGGCAGGATGCCCGCCGCCGCCGCGGGGGAGTTTGCGGTCACTTCCGCGATGCGGGGCTGTACGGCTACCGCGCCGTAAGCCATGTGCAGCACGACCGCCAGGATGAACGCCAGAATGATGTTCATCACCGAACCCGCCACCACCACGATCATCCGTTTCCAAACGGGCGCGGCGTTGTAGCGGCGCGGATCGTCGGGTTCCAGCTTGTCCGCCTCGTCGTCGTAAAACGCGCAGTAGCCGCCCAGCGGTATCCCGCGCAGTGAGTACACGGTGTCGCGTTTTTTACCCTTCCATTGCCTGAGTTTCGGCCCGAAGCCCACCGAGAACTCCTTTACCGCGATGCCCTGCGCGCGCGCGGACAGAAAATGCCCCAGCTCATGCACCACGATCAAAAGCCCCAAAAGCAAGATCGCCAGCAGTATAAATACGATCGTCATACGTTTCCTTTCCGTTTCACCTTATTACAACATAATATCATATCAGCCAATACGCAATCCTTTACCCGTTGACCGCGTGAAACGCGGTCAATACCGGGGTTCAGGGGCACTGCCCCTGATCGGGGTATGGGGCGGAAGCCCCATGAGTTCCCTCGCCGTCTCCCGCGCGCGGCGGTCGGCGGCGAGGACTTGGGAAAGCGTATCGGCGGGCAGATGGCCGACGCGCCCGATGGTTTCTTCCACGGTGCTGAACAATTTCCCGACGGTCAGTTTTCCGGCAAGCAGCCGCCCGACGGCTTCCTCGTTGGCAGCGTTGAGCACGCAGCAGGCCGCGCCGCCCGCGCGGATGCACTCCGCCGCCATACGCAGCGACGGAAAACGCGTTTCGTCGGGGCGCTCAAACGTCAATTCCTTCAGCTTGAACAAATCCATCGGCTCCCCGCCAGTCGGAAGCCTTTCGGGGTAGGCCATGGCGTAGAGTATGGGCAGGCGCATGTCCGGCGTGCCGAGCTGCGCGATCACCGCGCCGTCTGAAAACTCCACGGCGCTGTGCACCGCCGACTGCGGATGGACGAGCACCTGGATCTGCTCCACGTCCGCGCCGAACAGATAGTGCGCCTCGATCATCTCCAGCGCTTTGTTGAAAAGCGTCGCGGAATCCACCGTGATCTTATTTCCCATGTTCCAGGTCGGATGCCTGAGCGCCTCTTTCGCCGTCGCCGCGTCGATTTTATCCTTACTCCACACGCGGAACGGCCCGCCCGAGCAGGTGAGCAGGATGCGCCGGAACGCGTTCCCCGCCGCGCCCTGCAGGCACTGGAAGATTGCGGAATGCTCGCTGTCGATGGGAAGCAGGCTGTGTTCGCCCGCCGATTTGGCGGCCTTCATCACCAGTCCGCCGCCCGCGACCAGGGTTTCCTTGTTGGCCAAAAGCACGCGTTTTCCGCAGGAAAGCGCGTGCAGCACGGCCGGCAGCCCGCACATACCGACCACCGCGACCAGCGCTTCGTCGCAGCCGTCCATGCCCGCGGCCTCGGTCAGCGCCTCGTCCCCGAACACCCAGCGGCAATCCCGCAGGTCTTTCGGGATATCGTCTATCGAAAACCGCGTGTCCGTCAGCCCCGCCATCTGCGGGCGGAACGCGCGCACCTGCGCAAACAGCGTTTCGCTGCTGCTCCTGGCGACCAACGCGGTGGCCCGAAAACGATCGCTGTGCAACGCGATCAGCTCCAGCGCCTGCGTGCCGATGGAGCCCGTGGATCCGAGTACCGCCAGCCGTTTCACCGCGTTGCCTCCTTTCAGGGGCAGTGCCCCTGAACCCCACTTTTGGCCGCGCATTGCGCGGCCAATGGATGATATAATGAATTATACACTATTCTCGACGTTCACGCAGGCAAACGACGAATGAAACCCTGTGCAATGCCGAGGCGATTATTCGACAGGTTGAATTTTCTACCCTTTAAGGGAGGGCGCAAGCCCGACTAGCCACCGAGGTTTCCGAAGGAAACGAATGGCGTAGCCTCGCGCACGCGAAGTGCGGGCGAGGCCGCAAAAGTAGTAGCAGCGCTACGTCGAGGCCTCCGGGAGCGCAAAATAATGGAAATACGCCCGGCAGCGTGCGGGGGCTTTATTCAGCGTTTGCCTGCCAAAGTTATGCCTTCGAGGTGCCCCAGTGCGCTTGTTCGATATCGAGGTCTCTATGCGTCACCGATACCTGCCAGTCGTTTTCGCGCAGGAAGGCGGCGAGGTTCTCGGTGATCGCAACGCTGCGGTGCGCGCCGCCCGTGCAGCCGATGGCGATCACAAGCCGATGCTTGCCTTCGGTAACGTAATAGGGCAGAAGGAAGGCGAGTATATCCTTGCATTTTGTCAGGAATTCCTGCGTTACGGGGTGCTTCAAAACGAAATTGATCACCGGCTCGTCCAGCCCCGTAAAATGCCCGAGTTCCTTGATATAGAAGGGGTTAGGCAGAAAGCGCACGTCAAATACCAAATCCCCCGCGCGTGGGATGCCGCGCTTGAAGCCAAACGAGATCATCTCGATTCGCAGCTGCGCGTTGTCGTCCGGGACGCTAACGATCTTGCGCATCATATTCTGCAGGGTCTTTGCGTTCATTTCCGACGAATCGATCAGGTGGTCGGCAAACTCCTTCAAAGGCTGCAAAAGGATACGCTCGCGGGTGATCGCCTCCTCCAGCGATTTGGTCTCCGCCGTCAGGGGATGGTCGCGCCGTGTTTCTTTATATCGGTTGACGAGGATCTCGTCCGTCGCGTCGATGAACAGGGTGTCGATCAGATAGCCGAGGTTTTTCGCCTCGCGGATCATCTTCACCACGGCCATCGGGTCGAAAAACTCGCCGGAGCGCACGTCCACGCCGATGGCGGCCATGGGGCGTTCCTGCAGGCTCAAATTGCACGCTTCCATGAAGCGTATCAGCATGGTCGGCGGCAGGTTATCCACACACAGCGCGCCGAGGTCTTCCAGGGTGCGCAACGCGATGGTCTTGCCCGAGCCGCTCAGGCCCGTTACGATCAAAAACCGCATGATACTCCTCTTCTCTGGGGGCAGGTCCTCGTTGTTTCGCTTTATTCGTCTTCGCCGATGATTTGAACCTCGGGTTCTAACTCTATGCCGGTTTCCTTCTTCACGGTACGCTGTACGTGTTCCATCAATTCCAGGTATTCCTTCGCCGTTCCGTTTTGGTCGTTCACGAGGAAGTTCGCATGCTTCTCGCTCACCGATACGCCGCCGATGCAGTAGCCCTTCAGCCCGCAGCTTTCGATCAGCTCGCCGGCGAAACGTCCCTGCGGCCGCTTGAAGGTCGAGCCGCAACAGGGCATGGTCAGAGGCTGCTTATCCCGCCTGCGGGCGTTTAATTCCCGCATCGCCACGCGCACGGCGTCCTCGCTGCTTTTGCGAAGCATCACCGTCACGTAGAGCACGATCTCGCCCGTCAGACGGCTTTTCCGGTAGCCGAACTGCATCTCCTCGCGTGTGTAGCTTGCCATTTCCCCTTCGCGGTCCACGCAGGTGACGTTCACCACGAAATTGCCCAGCTCGCCGCCGTACGCGCCGGCGTTCATGCGCACGCCGCCGCCCACCGTGCCGGGGATGCCCGCCGCAAACTCAAGACCGGTCAACCCCGCGTCGGCCGCGGCGTTCGCCAGGGCGCTTAAAAGCGCGCCGGATTGCGCGGTGATGGTGTAGGCGGCTCCGTCGTGCGTTGCGGGCTCGGAGATATCCCCAAACTTATCCCCAAAGTGCAGCGCCAGGCCCCTGAGGCCGCCGTCTTTCACCAACAGGTTGCTTCCGTTGCCGATCACGTGCACTGGCACATTGAACCGCTTCGCTATCCGCAAGATCTCAGCCGGCTGCCCGTCGTCGGAGACCTCTACCAGCATCTCGGCGGGCCCGCCGAGCGCAAGGCTCGTATAACGGCTCATGGGAACGTTGAACAGCAGGTCTTCGCTGGGCACAGCAAGGCGCAGCTCGCCTAAAAGCTCCGCCCTGGCCGTTTCGTCCATATAGCTGCCTCCCGCGCCGAAATCGCCTAAAGTGTACCGCACTTTAAAGGAATAGTCAAAGTTCGGCAAGCTTACGCTGTTGTCCTCTCCGCGCGGTGTAAAATATGCTGTGTTTCGACAGGTAATTAAAAGGTACGGCGGCGGCGCGGGGTCGCCGTCGATTTGAGATATTTCACCGCACGTAGTATAGTGATACTAATACCGTCGCCGAATCGTGCCATAATTTCTGAACAGGCGGTGTATCCATGCAAAAAGCGTTGAAACCGGCCCCTGTCCTGTACTTTCTTTTTCTGCTGCTGGCAACGGCGGTTTCGGCTGTGTTCATCTATCGCGGTTTTCATTTCGCCGTGTCCGGCCCCGCGGTCTGGTTTTTTCTCAACCTGGCGGTTGAAGGCGCGCTTACGGCGCTGTGTGTGCTCGGCAGGAAAAAAGCCCCGAAACCCATGAAGATCATCGCGCTGTTCCTGCCGCTTTTGGCCCTGCTCTATTTTTTGGCGACCAGGCTCCTGCTTGTCGGCGTCAGCACCCTGCTGATCGCCGCTCACGGCTTGCTTTGCTTTTTGTCCTGCTTTATCCTGTCGCTGTCGTATACCAATCCGCGTGTCGCGCGAATCGTGAGCGGCGTGATCAACGGCGTTCTTTTCCTTGTTCTTCTATATGTTTCCGCAGCGACGGTTTTCTTCACGATGTTTTCGCTAAAGTTTGACAACAGCATGGTCATCCGGCAGGTAAAGTCACCCGAAAAATCCTATACGGCGATTCTCTCAAGCGTCAACCAGGGCGTACTGGGACGATATTCGCTTGTGGACGTTGAGTATGATTATTCCATGATCGATCTCGGGTTCGGCCGGTTCCAAAAAACAGCGAGGCTTTACGCCGGCGAGGGGAATGAATACACAACGATACGCCTGGAATGGGAAGACGACCATACCCTCCTGATTAACGGGGAGGCCTATGCTGTCGAGTAGGCGTTTGTTTGCCTGATCACGGCCATGTTAAGTTCATGATTCCCGCGCGAAACCGCTGTCCGGGCGGAGAGCCCGGCCGGCATGTTTCGCACGTCTCTCAGACGTTCAGTTCCACGCCGTCCGCCATACGGTCTTTGTTCGCTTCCAGCAGCGGATCGACGACGGTCTTGATGAAGGTTTCCACCTGTTCGGCGCTGCGGCCGGTGAAGTTTTTGGGCTCCAGCAGCGCGTCGATCTCGGCTTTCGTCGTTTTGAACGCCGGATCGGCGGCGATGCGCTCCAGCAGGTCGTTTTTTTCGCCGTCCTGCTTTACCTTTTTGGCGGCCTCCTGCGAGAGCACGCGGATTTTCTCGTGCAGCGCCTGGCGGTCGCCGCCCTTCTTGACCGCAGCCATCAGGATGTTTTCCGTCGCCATGAACGGCAGCTCCGCCATCAGGCGCGCGCGGATGACCTTTTCGTATACCACCAGCCCGCCGGTGACGTTCATGAAGATGTTCAATATCCCGTCCACAGCCAAAAACGCCTCCGCGACCGCCACACGGCGGTTGGCGCTGTCGTCCAGCGTCCGCTCAAACCACTGCGTACCCGCGGTGACCGCGGCGTTCAATTGGTCGACCATCACGTAGCGGCTGAGCGCGGAGATGCGCTCGCAGCGCATGGGGTTGCGCTTGTACGCCATCGCGGACGAGCCGATCTGCCGGTCCTCAAACGGCTCCTCTATTTCTTTGAAGCTCTGCAAAAGCCTTAAATCATAGCTGAACTTGCTGGCCGTCTGCGCGACGCCGGACAGCGCCGACAGCGCCTGGAAATCCACCTTGCGGCTGTAGGTCTGCCCGCTGACGGGCACGACATATTGAAAACCGAAATCGTCCGCGATATCGCGCTCGATCCGGTCGATCTTCTTCCCGTCCCCAAGCAGTTCCACAAAACTCGCCTGCGTGCCGGTCGTGCCCTTGCTGCCTAAAAGCGGAAGTGTGGAAAGCCGGTGGTCAAGTTCGTTGACGTCCATCACCAGCTCGTTCATCCACAGCGTGGCGCGCTTGCCCACGGTGGTGGGCTGGGCCGGCTGCAGGTGCGTGTAGGCCAGCGTGGGCACGTCCTTATACTGCGCGGAAAAATCACGCAGGTTTTGGATGACCCTCAGCAGCTTGCCGCGCAGCAACTCCATGCCCTGCTTCATCACGATGATGTCGGTATTATCCCCCACGTAACAGCTGGTCGCTCCCAGGTGGATGATGGGCTTTGCCGCGGGGCATTGCAGGCCGTAGGCGTACACGTGGCTCATCACGTCGTGCCGGGTTTCCTTTTCCCGCGCCTCGGCGTCGGCGTAGTTGATATCGTCCGCGTGCGCTTCCAGTTCCTTTATCTGCGCGTCCGTAATCGGCAGCCCCTGCCGCTTTTCCGCCTTCGCCAGGCTGATCCAGAGCTTCCGCCAGGTGCGGAACTTGTTGTCCTCGGAGAAGATGAATTGCATCTCCTTGCTCGCGTAGCGCGTCGAAAACGGGCTCATATACTTATCACGCTCCATCCTGCATTCTCCTTCTCTTGGGGCTATGCGCCCCAAACCCCCGGTTAAGGGCTATCAGCCCTTAACAATCCCCCCTTTTGACCGCGCATTGCGCGGTCAATTGTGGGGTTCAGGGGCACTGCCCCTGATCAGGGTCATAGGGATAAAATCCCTATCGTCCTACTTGAAATACTTCACGCCGTTCTCAAAGATCGGCTGGCGGATGTTGCCGGGGACGTTCTTGTAAAGGTTCCTGCCGGTGCGCTCGGTGTGCGCCATCTTGCCCAGCACGCGGCCGTCGGGCGAGAGGATGCCCTCCACGGCCATCGCGCTGCCGTTGGGGTTGAAGCGCAGGTCCATGGTCGGGTTGCCGGAAAGGTCCACGTACTGGGTGGCGATCTGCCCGTTTGCCAGCAGCGAGGCAAGCAGCGCATCCGGACACACGAACCGCCCTTCGCCGTGGCTGACGGGGATGGTGTGGATGTCGCCGATGTTTGAGCCCTTGAGCCACGGGCTGTTGTCCGACGCGACGCGCGTGCGCACCAGCATGCTCTGGTGGCGGCCGACGGTGTTAAACGTGAGGGTGGGGCAGTCGGCATCCGTATCGATGATCCGTCCATAGGGCACCAGCCCCAGCTTGATCAGCGCCTGGAAGCCGTTGCAAATGCCAAGGATCAACCCGTCGCGCTCCTTCAGGAGTTCCGTCACGGCTTCGGCCATCTTGGGACTTCGGAAGAACGCGGTGATGAACTTGCCGGAGCCGTCCGGCTCGTCCCCGCCGGAGAAGCCGCCCGGGAACACGATCATCTGCGCGTCGCCGATAAGCGCGGCCATCTCGTCCACGCTGCGGGAGACGCGGTCGGGCGTCAGGTTGTTCACCAGCGCGATCACGGGCTTCGCGCCCGCGCGCTCCAGCGCGCGCGCGGTATCCGCCTCGCAGTTGGTGCCGGGGAAGGTCGGGATGACCGCGCGCGGCCTGGCGCACCTGATCGCCGGCGCCGCCCAGATATCGGCTGAAAACGCGGCGTCTTCCACGATCTCGCCCGCGCCCCGGAACGGAAACACGGGTTCCAGTTTGCTTTCGTACGCTTCCATAAGCGCGTTCAGATCGTGTGTTTCGCCCTGATAAGCCAGCATAAAGGCTTCCGTCGTCACGCCCAGCCTTTCGCCGACGGCGGCAGTGCCGCCTGCCAATTCGATAATGATGCTTCCGATCTCCTGTGTGAACAGGTCGCGGTCGAACGTTTCATCCACCTTGACGCCGATGCGGTTGCCGATCGCCATCTTGAACAGCCCCTCGGCGGCGCCGCCGAAGCCGACGGCCCACGCGGAAACCACGCGTTTATCACGGATCAGCCCGTATAAGGTATTCAAGGTCTGCATGAAGGTTTCCTTGTTCCAGGGCAGGTAACGTAGCTCGTGCCCCGCCGCCTTGAACTCGGGCGAGATCACGTCTTCCGCCTTCCCCAGCGCCACGGCGAACGAAACCAGCGTGGGCGGCACGTGCAGGTCTTCAAACGTGCCGGACATCGAATCCTTCCCGCCGACGGCGGCGACGCCGAAATCCAGCTGCGCGGAAAGCGCACCCAGCAGCGCCGCGAACGGCTTACCCCAGGTTTCGGGATCAATGGTCATGCGCTGGAAGTACTCCTGAAAGGTCAGGTAGGCTTTCGATACGTCAAAACCGCTCGCCGCAAGCCTGCACAGGCTTTCGGCCACGCTCTGGTACGCGCCCTCGTACGGGCTTTGCGCCATCAGATGCGGATGGAAGCCGTAGGCCATGCCGGAGCAGGTGCCGGTCTCGCCGCGCTCCACGGGCAGCTTGGCCGCCATAGCCTGCGCGGGGGTTTTCTGCATCTTGCCGCCGAACGGCATCAGCACCGAGGCCGCGCCGATGGTACTGTCAAACCGTTCCGCAAGCCCCTGTTTGGAACAGACGTTCAGATCGGATACCATGCTTTTTAGCTTTTCCGCGACCGTTTCGCCCGCGAACGGCACGGGTTCGATTGCGTCGTCCGGCACCGCCGCTTTTGCGTGCTTTTCCGCGCCGTTGGAATTGAGGAAATCGCGCGCGATGTCGACGATCTCCCTGCCGCGCCAGCCCATGCGCAAACGCGGTTCTTCCGTCACCTCGGCGACGATTGTCGCCTCCAAATTCTCTTGATTTGCAAATCCGATGAACGTTTCCGCGTCCTGCGCCGCCACGACCACGGCCATGCGCTCCTGGCTTTCGGAAATGGCAAGCTCCGTGCCGTCCAGCCCCTCGTATTTCCGTGGCACTTTGTCCAGGTCGATCCGCAGCCCGTCGGCCAGCTCTCCGATGGCCACGCTCACGCCGCCCGCGCCGAAGTCGTTGCAGCGCTTGATGAGTTTCGTCACGTTCTCGTCGCGGAACAGCCGCTGCAGCTTGCGCTCGATGACCGGGTTGCCCTTCTGCACCTCCGCGCCGCAGCTTTCCAGGCTCTCCAGTTTATGGCTCTTGGACGATCCCGTCGCCCCGCCGCAGCCGTCGCGTCCCGTGCGCCCGCCCAACAGGATGACGACGTCGCCCGGCATCGGCTTTCCACGCCGCACGTGCGAAAGCGGCGCCGCGCCGACCACCGCGCCGATCTCCATGCGCTTGGCAACGTAGCCCTCGTGATAGAGCTCATCCACAAGCCCCGTCGCAAGCCCGATCTGGTTGCCGTAGCTGGAGTAGCCCGCCGCAGCCGTCGTCACGAGCTTTCGCTGCGGCAGCTTGCCGGGAAGGGTATCCTTCACGGGCATAAGCGGATCGCCCGCGCCGGTCACGCGCATCGCCTGGTACACGTACGTGCGGCCCGACAGCGGATCGCGGATCGCGCCGCCGATGCAGGTCGCCGCGCCGCCGAAGGGCTCGATCTCGGTGGGGTGGTTGTGCGTCTCGTTCTTGAACATGAGCAGCCACGGCTCGGTCTTCCCGTCGATCTCCGCGTCGATCACGATGGAACAAGCGTTGATCTCCTCGGAAATATCGAGGTTTTTAAGCCCCCCGCGCGCCCGCAGCGCTTTCGCGCCGATGGTGGCGATATCCATGAGCGTGACAGGTTTGTTTTCCCGTCCCAGCTCTTTTCGCAGGGCAAGATAGCGCTTGAACGCCGCTTCCACGGCGGGTTTCCCGATATCCACGCCGTCGATCACCGTCAGGAACGTGGTATGGCGGCAGTGGTCGGACCAGTAAGTGTCCAGCATCCGGATCTCGGTCAGCGACGGATCGCGCCCCTCGCCCTTGAAATACGCCATGCAGAACCTGAGATCGTCCGCGTCCATCGCCAGCCCGTACTCCCGCACGAACGCGGCAATTTGATCTTCGTCCATCGCGGTGAAGCCGGACAGGATTTCCACATCCCCCGGTGCGTCGTACCGCTGTTTCAAGGTATCCTTTTCAGCCAAATCCGCCTCGCGGCTCTCCACGGGATTGATGAGATATTTCTTGATTTTTTCGATAGCTTCGGCGTCCGGTTCGCCTTCCAATAAATAAATCTTCGCGGTGCGCACGGCAGGCCGCTCGCCGCGGCTGACGAGCTGCACGCATTCCTCGCAGCTGGCCGCGCGCACGTCGAATTGCCCGGGCAGCGCTTCCACGCCTAACACGCGCGCGTCCGTTTCAGGCAGGTCGAACATGAAGTCGTCTGTCTGCGGCTCGTAAAACACGATGGGTAAGCACTGCTCAAACAGCGCTTTGTCAACGCCCTCGATATCGTAGCGATTGAGCACCCGAAGCCCCGTGAGGCTCTTGATCAGCAGAATATCCCGAAGTTCCTTGAGAAGCGCCTTCGCTTCCCCGTCGTACCCCGCCCGTTTTTCCGTGTAAACGCGAAAAACCATACTTACTCCTTCAGCGCTTTTTGTCCGATGTCGTGCCGCATATACGCCCCGTCAAAGCTGATCAGGTGCGCGGTGGCGTAGGCGCGGTTGACGGCTTCCGTTAGCGTATCGGCGACCGCCGTTACGCCAAGCACGCGCCCGCCGCTGGTCACGATGCGCTTGCCGTCCTTCTTCGTGCCCGCGTGGAACACCCAGGCGTCCGGCTGCCGTCCGGCCTCCGGAAGCCCGTAGACCGGCTTGCCCTTTTCGTACTTCACCGGATACCCGCCGGACGCAATCACCACGCAGCAGGAGGCCTGATTGGAAAACCGCACGTCCGCCTGCTTGAGCGTGCCCGCCGTCACATGCCGCATGATGGAAAACAAATCCGTTTCCAGCAGCGGCAGCACCGCCTGCGCCTCGGGATCGCCGAAGCGGCAGTTGTATTCGATCACCTTGGGGCCGTCTTTCGTCAGCATCAGCCCGAAGTACAGGCAGCCCTTGAACGGGCAGCCCTGCGCGTTCATCGCGCGTACGGTGGGCAGGTAGATCTCCTCCATGCATCGTTTGGCGACGGCTTCGGTGTAGTAGGGGTTGGGCGCGATCACGCCCATGCCGCCGGTGTTCAGGCCCCTGTCGCCGTCCAGCGCGCGCTTGTGGTCCATGGAGGACACCATGGGGACGATCGTTTCCCCGTCGGTGAAACTCAGCACGCTGACCTCCGGACCGGTGAGAAATTCCTCGATGAGGATGCGCCTGCCCGCCGCGCCGAATTTATCCTTTTCCATCATCTCGCGCACGGCTTCGGCGGCCTCGGCGCGTGTCTGGCAGATCAGCACGCCTTTGCCCAACGCCAGCCCGTCGGCCTTCACCACGATGGGCGCGGGCTGTTCGGCGATGTAGGAAAGCGCCTGCGCCATGTCGTCAAACACCCGGCTTTTGGCGGTGGGGATGCCGTAGAGCTCCATCAGCTTCTTGGCAAACACCTTGCTGCCCTCGATGCGCGCCGCCGCCTTGTCCGGGCCGAATGCCGGGATGCCTTTTTGTTCCAGCAAATCCACAAGCCCCATGCACAGGGGATCGTCCGGCGCGACCACCGCGTAGCCGATCTGGTTGGCTTCCGCCCAGTCCGCAAGGATTTCGATATCCGTCGCCGCCACGTTCACGTTCTCGGCCAGCGCGGCGGTGCCGCCGTTGCCCGGCGCGCAGTACAGCTTTTCGATCTCGGGGCTCTCGGCGAGCTTTTTGATAATGGCGTGCTCACGTCCCCCGCCGCCGACTATCAGTACTTTCATGTGCACCCTCCCCTGGGAGTTAATGATGAAATAAGCGCAGGCCTGTAAAGGACATGACCATTCCATAGTGATCACAAGCTTCTATCACCTCAGGATCGCGCTTTGAGCCGCCAGGTTCTGCGATATATTTTACGCCGCTCTGCGCCGCGCGGTCGATGTTGTCCGCAAACGGGAAGAACGCGTCGGAGCCCAGGCTCACGTCCGTGTTCCGTTTGAGCCACGCGGTCTTTTCGTCTGCCATGAACTCTTTGGGTTTCTCGGTAAACAGCGTCTCCCATGTGCCGTCCGCGAGCACCGTGGCCAGGCTTTCGTTGCTCACGTATCGGTCGATGGCGTTGTCGCGGTTGGGATTGGGAACGTCGTCACGGAAGGGGAGAGACAGCGCCTTTTCGTGCTGGCGCAGCCGCCACACGTCCGCCTTGTCGCCCGCCAGCCGCGTGCAGTGGATGCGGCTCTGCTGCCCCGCGCCGATACCGATGCACTGGCCGTCCTTGACGTAGCACACGGAGTTGGACTGCGTGTATTTCAAAGCGATCATCGAAATCGCAAGGTCGCGTTTCGCGCTCTCGGGCAGGGTTTTTTTCTTCGTCACGACGTTTGCAAAGAAATCATCGTCGATCACAAGCAGGTTTCGGTTCTGCTCGAAGGTGACGCCGAAGATATTCCTGCGCTCCAGGCCCTTCGGTTCGTAATCCGGGTCGATTTGCACGATGTTGTACGTGCCCCGGCGCTTGGATTTCAATATCTCCAGCGCCTCCGGCTCGTACCCCGGCGCGATGATGCCGTCGGACACCTCCGGCTTGATCAGCTTCGCCGTGGGTACGTCGCATACGTCGGAGAGCGAGATCCAGTCCCCGAACGAGGACATTCGGTCCGCGCCGCGCGCGCGGGCGTATGCGCAGGCCAGGGGGGAAAGCACCATGTCCGCCGGTACGAAGTAGATCTTCCGAAGCGTATCCGAAAGCTCCGTGCCGACCGCCGCGCCCGCGGGGCTGACGTGCTTGAAGCTCGTTGCCGACGGCAGGCCCGTAGCTTTTTTCAGCTCGCGCACCAGCTGCCAGCCGTTGAACGCGTCCAGAAAGTTGATGTACCCCGGCCGCCCGCACAGTACTTCAATCGGCAATTCGCCCTCCGCCATGAAGATGCGCGCGGGCTTCTGGTTGGGATTGCAGCCGTACTTGAGCTCCAGTTCTTTCATATCTATCTCCTCTCAGATGGGGACGTTGGGAGCTATGCGCTCCCAGGCCCTCCACCCAAGGGCCATCGGCCCTTAGGCATCCCTCTATTGACCGCGCAATGCGCGGTCAAAGGGGGGTTCAGGGGCACTGCCCCTGATCGTGGCTTTTAGGGGTGAAACCCCTAAGAGTGCTTGTTCACGATGCGGGTCTGCACCTCGTCTTTTGCCGCGTCGATGATGCGCACGAAGAGGCTGACGTGGTTATCCGGGTCGAGGGCGTTCCAGAGTTTGGCGGTGAATGAGTCGATGTTTTCGCTGCCGAGGCCGACGGGGATAGGCTCGCCCGTGAAGCTCGGCAGGGGATCGTCGTCGGTTATGTAGGTCGAGATAAAATGTCCTTCTCCCGGCTGGGGTGCTGCGTAATCGAAGAAGAAGTGCAGCGGGGATTCATTCAAACCAGCCTTGAGGATGGACAGCTTGTAGTCCATGCCGCAATCCGTTACCTTGAGCAGCCCCGAGATGCGCGGGGTGAAGTTGGGCCGGTCCGGTTCGAACGTGCGCGTGCGCAGCGCGTCCTCGAAGGTCCTGCCCGCCGCAAGCGCGTTAAACACCGTGTCGGTTTGGTCGCCGTTGGTAACGATGGTGGTTTCGCTGTCGAACACCCGCACGGGCGCGTAGATGATCAGGCTGGGGTCTGTGAGCTTGGACGCGTCAAACGCCTCGGTAATGATTCCGCCGTCCTTTTCGGTGAAGACGCGGTTGCGGCTGTTTTCGCTCCGCCCCATGATGAAATACGCGATCAGCGCACGTCCACCCGCGGTGCAGCCCAGCAAGATACCCCGCCCGGGGTAGGGGTTGCCGGACAACAGGTCAAAGATGGTTTTCGTCATGCTTTCTCCCTATCCAGCCGCTTTGCCAGCTTTTCCACTTCTTTGGGCAAAAGCACCCACTCGGCCTTTTCCATCACGCGCTTTTGCAGGGTTTCGGGCGTGTCGTTCTTCTTCACCTTCACGGCCTTTTGCGCGAGGATCTTCCCGCCGTCGGGAATCTCGTTGACGACGTGCACGGTCGCGCCGGTCAGCTTCACGCCGCAGGCCAGCGCCGCCTTATGCACCTTCAGGCCGTAATACCCCGCCCCGCAGAACGACGGGATGAGGCTCGGGTGCACGTTTAGGATGCGCCCATCGTACGCCCGCACGAAG
Organism: Clostridiales bacterium; assembly: GCA_016930575.1. Classification (GTDB taxonomy): domain Bacteria; phylum Bacillota; class Clostridia; order Christensenellales; family Aristaeellaceae; genus CAXXOK01. The sequence goes on from JAFGGL010000028.1 coordinate 59,607, forward strand.
GACGGATGCAATATCAGCAAAAAGCCCGCGAGCACCACCATGTCGATGCCGTGCGCCGCCAGCAGTTCCTTGAGCGTCACGCCGTAGAGTTCGGGGCTTGCCCTTTTCTCCAGCACCTCGGTCTTGATGCCCGCCTCTTTGGCGCGAATCAGCGCGTAAGCGTCCGGCTTGGAGGACACCACAAGCTTCAGCTTTCCGCTTTTGAGCTTGCCTTTCTTCTGCGCGTCGATCATGGCCTGAAGATTCGTGCCCCCGCCGGACACCAGCACCGCGATGTTGATCACAGCTTGATCCCTTCCCCCTCGGCGATCTCGCCGAGTACGTACGCCTTTTCACCGCTGTCGTTCAAAACCTGCAAGGCCTTGCCCGCCTCGTCTTTCTTCACGACCGCGACCATGCCCACGCCCATGTTGAAGGTGTTGAACATATCACGCTGGGGAATGCCGCCCTCTTTGGCGATCACGCCGAAGATCTCCGGCGTGCGGATCAGCCGCTTGTTCAGCCTGGCCATCATGCCTTTTTTCAGCGCGCGGGGGATGTTTTCGTAAAAGCCGCCGCCCGTGATGTGCGCCGCCGAATGCACAGTGACCGCTTCGAACAGATTCAGCATCGGTTTAACATAGATCTTCGTGGGCGTCAGCAGTTCCTCTGCGAATTTCGGCAGCTTGGGCCCCAGCGCCTTGCGGATCAGCGAAAAGCCGTTGGAGTGCGCGCCGGAGGACGGCAGCGCGATCACCGCGTCGCCGGGCCGCATCTGTTCCTTGTCGAGGATTTTGGATTTATCCACCGCGCCCACACAGAAGCCCGCAATGTCGTACTCGTCTTCGTGGTAGAAGCCCGGCATCTCGGCGGTCTCGCCGCCCACCAGCGCGCAGCCCGCCTGCACGCAGCCCTCCGCCACGCCGGAAACGAGTTCCGCGATACGCTCCGGCACGTTCCTGCCGCAGGCGATGTAATCCAGAAAGAACAGCGGTTTCGCGCCGCAGCAGAGGATATCGTTGGCGCACATGGCCACGCAGTCGATCCCCACGGTATCGTGCCTGTCCAGCAAAAACGCCAGCTTCAGCTTCGTGCCCACGCCGTCGGTGCCCGATACCAGCACGGGCCGCGGCATATCCTTCACATCCAGCTCAAACATGCCCCCGAACCCGCCGATACCGGCAGCGCCGGCGCCCCTTCCGGCTTCGCCGGTGAGTGTCCTTGCTATATGGCGTTTCATCAGTTCCACGGCCCTGTACCCAGCGGTGATATCCACGCCCGCGGCCTTGTAGCTGTCGGATTGGCTGTTTCTGTGTTCGCTCATGCTTCATGCCTCAATCTCTAAGTATGTCTCAAACTTATCCTTCACCACGGCGCCTATGGGGTCGATGGGGTACTCGCCGGTGAAGCAGCCCTTACAGAAGCCGCAGCCCGCGCCCGCCGCCAGCTTGTCCAGGCACTCCACGGGCATAAAGCCGATGCTGTCCGCGCCGATCATCCTGCACACCTCGTTAACGCTGTGGTCTGCCGCGATCAGATATTCGGTGGAATCGATATCCGTGCCGAAATAGCACGGGTGGGTGAACGGCGGCGCCGCAAGCCGCATGTGCACTTCGGCCGCGCCCGCCTCGCGCAGAAGGTTTACGATGCGCGCCGCGGTGGTGCCGCGCACGATACTGTCGTCGATGAGCACCACGCGCTTGCCCTCCACGGTGGAGCGGATGACGTTTAATTTGATCTTCACGGCGTTTGTACGCTCCAACTGCCCGGGCTGGATGAACGTGCGCGCGACGTATTTGTTCTTAATGAATCCGACCCCGTAGGGGATGCCTGACTGCCGGGCGTAGCCGATAGCGGCGTCGATGCCCGAGTCGGGAACGCCGACGACCACATCGGCCTGCACGGGATGCTCCAGCGCAAGGAACGCGCCCGCCCTAAGCCGCGCCTGGTGCACCGACGCGCCCTCGATCACGCTGTCCGGACGCGCGAAATAGATGAACTCGAACACGCACAGCGACGCGCAGGATCGATCCGTTTTCATCTCGAGCGAGCGCACGCCTTCGGCTTCGGCGACGATCACCTCGCCGGGCTTCACGTCGCGTACGAATCTCGCGCCCACGGCGTCCAGACCGCAGGATTCGGAAGCGAACACCACGCCGTCCTCCGTTTCGCCCATGCACAGCGGGCGGAATCCATCGGGGTCGCGCGCGGCGATCAGCTTCGTGGGGCTGACCAGCACCAGCGAAAACGCGCCCCGCAGCAGCTTCATCGCCGCGAGCACGGCCTCCTCGATGCTGTTCACCTTCAGGCGTTCCCGCGTGACGGTGTAGGCGATCACTTCGGAATCGCTGGTCGTGTGGAAGATCGCGCCGCCCATCTCCTGTTCCTCGCGAAGCTGTTGGGCGTTTACGATATTGCCGTTATGCGCCAGGGCCATGCTGCCTTTTAAGTGGTTCACCAGCAGCGGCTGGGCGTTGGCCTGGGTCTGCACGCCGGTGGTTCCGTAGCGGCAGTGCCCCGCCGCGATGGAGCCTTCCGGCAGTTTGTCAAGCACCTCGCAGGTGAACACCTCGCCCACCAGCCCGATATCCTTGTGGCAGGTGATCACCCCGCGCGTGTTCACGGCGATGCCGCAGCTTTCCTGCCCGCGGTGCTGCAGGGCGTAGAGCGCGTGGTACACCGGCTGCTTCACGCCGGTCTTGCCGCCTCTCAAATAGATGCCGAACACGCCGCATTCCTCGTGAAGTTTACTCATTGGACCCTCTTTCGCCGTCGATGCTGTTTACTCGCCAAGCAACCGTTTCAAGATTTCGTGATACGCGTCCTCCACCTTGCCAAGGTCCCGGCGGAAGCGGTCCTTGTCGAGCTTCTCGCGGGTCGTTTTATCCCAGAAACGACAAGTGTCCGGGCTGATCTCGTCGGCCAGCACGATGGTGCCGTCCGGCAAGCGCCCGAACTCCAGTTTGAAATCGATCAAGTCTATGTTCAGATCCCCCAGGTATTCCCGCAGCGTGTCGTTCACCTTCAGCGCGTAGAAGGAGATCAGTTTCATCTCCTCCTCCGTCGCCCAGCCCATCGCGGCGATGTGGTACCGGTTCACCATGGGGTCGTTCAGGGCGTCATCCTTGTAGCAGAACTCAAGCACCGTCTTTTTAAGAACCTCGCCCTCGGGCAGCCCCAGCCGTTTGGAAAGCGACCCCGCCGCTACGTTTCGAACGATCACCTCCAGCGGCACGATCGTAACCTTTTTCACCAGCGTTTCGATGGCGGAAATTTCCTCTATAAAATGCGTAGGGATGCCCTTCTTCTCAAGCATCCTCATCAAATGGTTGGTTATGCGGTTGTTGATCGCGCCCTTGCCGGCTATTGTTCCTTTTTTCTGTCCGTTGAAGGCTGTGGCGTCGTCCTTATATACAACCAGCAGCACCTGCGGATCGTCGGTCGCAAATACTTTCTTCGCCTTGCCTTCATAGAGCAATCCTTGCGTCACCATGGGACATTCCCCCCTCATTTATCGGCCTCGAACCGCACTTCGTTTGTCCGAGGCTACGCGCTTCATTGCCTCGCATCCCTGCGTCTCTCCTGCTTTGGAATAAAGGCCTCGAGGCAATTTCGGGCGCCAGTCAGGCTTTCGCCTTCCCTCTCTGTGGATATCTTGTGGAAAACCGCCGTTGGTCCCGTTTTTGCTGATTTTGCTGGGTTTTCTGTGGATATCACCGCCTTTTTATGGGGTTTTTGTGGAAAACGCATGGGAAACGCGATCAGTCTATGGTCAGCGCGGCGTCCTTGTCCAGCACTTTTTGCCGCATCTCGTCCCGGGCGCGGCACAGGCGGGCGTAGAGTTCGTCGTCGTCAAGCGCTAGGATCTGCATTGCGAGGATGGCGGCGTTGGCCGCCCCGTCGATCGCTACGGTCGCCACGGGAAGCCCGGAGGGCATCTGCACGGTGGAAAGCAGCGCGTCCATGCCGTCCAGCGTAGACGACTTCACGGGAATCCCGATCACCGGCAGCACCGTGCGCGCGGCAAGCGCGCCGGCCAGGTGCGCCGCTTTGCCCGCCGCGGCGATCAGCACGCCGAAGCCGCGGTCCCTGGCGTCGGTCGCGAAACGGGTGGTTTCGTCGGGCGTGCGGTGCGCGGAAAACACGTGCGCTTCATACGGGACGCCGAATGCTTTCAACTGCTCAAAGCAGGGTGCAAGCACCGGGAGATCGCTGTCGGAACCCATAATGACCGCGACTTTCTTCATGCGCTGCGTATTCCTTTCGTCCGTCGTTGCCCGTTTTCATACAATGTCCGGGAACTCATCTATTATAATGAAAGCCGCCGGGCAAGTCAATATTGCGGGATACGGTACAAACGCCGCCAGAATTGACAAAACCCGGTTCACAAGTATTCCGACATGTGCTATACTGAACGAAACGACGAATGCTTGTCCACCCGATATATACCGCCAGAATGAGGAGCCTGTCATGAAAAACATACTATCTTCCCTGCCGGCCGGAATGAGGACAGTCATTATCATTATATCTGTCCTTCTCGTCGTATCGCTGGTCGCCAACACGATCCTGCTGACGCAAACCATTTCCCTTGGCAACCAGCGCAACGATTTGACTGCGGAGCTTGACGACGCCGCGGCGCAAAACGAAGACTTAAGCGCGCAGTTGTCAGACGCGCAGGATTCTATTGCGGAGCTTGCTGATCTGCATGTCGAATACGACGCATATCAAACCGACGCCGAAGCCAAACTGGCCGCGGCCGTCGCCGACGGAGAAGCCAACGTACAGACCGCCAAAGATGAGGCCGCGCAAGCGCTTGATGATCTGCAGGCCGGTTTTGACACATATCAGGCCGATTCCGAGGCGGCGTTCACCGCTTTGGCGGATGAGTTCGCGGCATTCAAGGCCGATTCTGCTCTTGCCATCGCCAACGCGGCTTCCCTGGCGCAAGCCGACAGGGACGCAGCCGCCCAGGACCTGGCCGCCTTACAAACCGAGTTTGATACCTACAAATCCGACGCCGACACCGCGTATGCCGCGTTTGCGGACGAGTTTGATGCCTACAAAACCAACGCCGAAACCACGCTGACCGAAACCAAAGCCGCCGGGGAAGCCGACGTTTTGGTCGCCCGGGAGGACGCCGCACAAGCGCTTAATGATCTGCAGACCGAACTCGACGCCTACAAGGCCGATGCCGACGCCGCGTATACGGCGCTGTCGGACGAGTTTACAACCTACAAGACCGACGCAGAAACCACGCTGGCGGAAGCCAAGGCCGACGCAGAAGCGGATGTTTTGGCCGCGCAGGAGGGCGCCGTGCAAGCGCTGGCCGATTTACAGGCCGGGTTCGACGCCTACAAAACCGACGCTGACGTCGCATACAATGCCCTGGCAGACGAATTTACGTCGTTTAAAGCCGATTCCGCGCTTGCCATCGCCAACACGTCTACTCTGGCGCAGGCAGACAGGGATGCTGCCGTACAGGCGCTGGCCGATTTACAGACCGAGTTTGATACCTACAAAGCCGACGCCGATGTGGCGTATACCGCGCTGTCGGACGAGTTTACGGCCTACAAGGCCGACGCCGACGCCACGTATACCGCGCTGGCGGACGAGTTTACAACCTACAAGGCCGACGCCGACGCCACATATACCGCGCTGGCGGACGAGTTTACAACCTACAAGGCCGATGCCGACGCCACGTATACCGCGCTGGCGGACGAGTTTACAACCTACAAGGCCGATGCCGACGCCTTGCTTGCTAACGCGATTGCCGCCGGGGAAGCCGACCTGGCGGCGGCACAGGATATCGCCGCACAGGACCTGGCGGCGCTGCAGGCCGATTTTGACGCGTACAGGGCCGATGCCGAATCCGACACGGCGCTGGCGGAGGCAAAGCAGCAGCTTGCGGATGCCCAAAAGCAGCTCGTCCTGGCGTCTATCCCCGCGGACGAAAACGGCGCGGGCAACCACGGCAACGGAATGCTCGCCTTCCTGTATAAAGGAGACATTATCTACAGCAATTTTTATGACACCGGCAATATCTACATAGAAAACATCGCAGGCCACGGCGACATGCTGATGCGCAATATCAGCTCCAATGAAAGAGATCCGTTGTATAACATCGTAGGCGCTTACAAAGACTGGCTGTACTACCGCCACAGCGGCTGCTTCTTCCGCTACAACTCGGACAGCGGGAAGAACGAAATGCTGATTAACTCCTTTAAACATTCCCCGTCCAGCGGAATACAGGCGGCTGCTGAAATGCTGTACTTCCTGGGCCCCCCCGTGAACGACGGCGGCGAGTATGAGGACAACCTCTGGAGCATGGATGAAAACGGCGCCTTTCTGCACCGCATACCGGGCGTTAAAGCCGCGTCCTTCGTCAGCGACGGGCAGTACCTGTACTACGCCGCCCTTGACAAACAGGCGCTGATTCGGCTTGATCCCGCCGACGATTCCGAGCGTGTATTGCTTCAAAACGCGGAGGTCAACTATCTGAACCATGCCGCAGGCATGCTGTACTTCGCCCTCGGCGGACAACTGATGAAAATGCCCGTCTCCAGCACGGAGCCCGTGCCCGTCGACAGCATCGGCGCCGCGTATGTGAACGTGACCGGCGAGTGGATATACTACGTAAACACCGATGACAACAACACGCTGTACCGCGTCACGACCGGCGGATTGTACAACGAAAAGCTCTGTGACGTGGAAAACGCCGCCTATGTCAATATCGTGGACGGCTGGGTATACTTCATGCAGCTGACGAGTCCGGACGAGAAGGACGCTTTCATCAAAGCCTGTAAAATCCGCCTGGACGGCTCCGACCTGATGCTTTCAAAGCCCTGATATCACAAACGAACGATGCGTTCTTTCAGCACGGCGCGCCGGTACCGGCGCGCCGTGCGCATACCGCCCGCAAGCCATGCGCAGTAGACGAAACCGGGGCGGTGTGGTAGAATTGTTCCTGTCCATCCGCATGGTTTTTTCGCGTGCCGCGGTCGGGCAACAGGAGGGTCCTTATGTTGGAAACGATTTTTATCCTTGACTGCGACCAAATGCTGTCGGGCCTGATTGCCCGTACGCTCCGCAGCCAAGATTTTTATTGCGAGCTTGTGCCGCCCATGGCCACGGCGGCCGACCTGAGGGGCCGCAGCCCCAAGGGCGTCATCATCGCCGCGGAAAACGGCGGAACGGTCTGCGGGCTGGACGCTTCGCTGCTGCACGCGGAGTATCCGGTGCTTGCGCTGGGCGCGGCGGCTGTTGCGATATGCGAGCTTCTGGGCGGCGAAGCGCAGGTGATGGAGGACGCGGCGGAAAACGTCACGTTAGGCCTAGCCGAAAATCCGCTGTTCGAGGGCATCACGGGCGGCGAGCGGGTGCTCAAAAACCTGTGCGATCTGTCCCTGCCCGCGGGGGCCGAGACCATCGCGACGGCCACGGAGCGCTGCATCGGCTTTGCCGTGCGGGAGGGCGTTTACGCCGTGCAGTACACTATCGAGCGCAACGACCCGGATTCGCTGCACCTTCTGCATAACTTCGCGGAGCGCATCTGCGGCATGGAGCCTATCTGGGACGCGAACTACATCATCCACGAAGCCGTGGAAGAGATACGCCAAAAGGCGGGCGAGGGGCGTGTGCTGTGCGCCGTGTCCGGCGGGATCGACTCAGCCGTATCGGCCAAGCTTGCGCATATGGCCGTCGGCGACAGGCTGACCTGCCTGTTCGTGGATACCGGGCTGTTCCGCAGCAACGAGCCCGAAGAAGTGGCCGGGGCGTTCAAGGAGATTCCCGGCATTGATCTGCGGTTTTTTAACGCGAAAGACGTTTTCCTCAAGGCGCTGGAGGGCGTACGCCAGGACTCTGAGAAGGAGCGCGTCGCAATCTCGCTGTTGAAACAGGTGTTTTACGAGCAGCTTGCCGCTTTCCCCGACGTGAAAACCATCGTGCTTGGCACCAATTACAACGATACCCTCTACGGCCTGGCCGCGCCGGTCGAGCCGCCCATCCACAGCGAGGAAAACTATGTCACCATAGCGCCCATCCGCGCGCTGTTCAAATCGGAGGTCAAGCGCCTGGGCGAGCGGCTATCCATGCCCAAGTCCTTCCTGGAGCGGCAGCCCTTCCCGGCGGCGGGGCTCGCTTCCCGCATCATGGGCGCGGTCACGCCGCAGAAGCTTTCCATGCTGCGCGACGCCACCGCTTTTTTCACCGAGGAGATCCTCCGCGCCGGCCAGGAGAAGCGCCTGTGGCAGTATTACGCGGCGCTTTCGGACAATCCCGACGGCCGGCAGGGCTACGCGGTGGTGCTGCGCGCCTGCCAGGCGGGCGACGGCGAGGCCTTCGCCGCCAGGCTGCCCTACGACTTGATCGAGCGCGTCACCGGGCGCATCCTTCAGGATATCCCGCAGGTGAAACGCGTTGTGTACGATTTAACGCCAAGCTACCATTACACTTTCCTGGAATAAGCAGAGGTCGCGCATGCTTCACTTCACCAAGATGCACGGGATCGGGAACGATTACATTTATATCAACGGCTTTGAGGAGACCCTGCCCGCCGACCTGCCGGCGCTGGCGCGTGAAATGAGCCCGCGCCACACCTCCGTCGGCAGCGACGGGGTGATTTTTATCCTGCCGTCAAAGACCGCGGACGTTCGCATGCGCATGTTCAACCCCGACGGCACCGAAGCCGAGATGTGCGGCAACGGCGTGCGCTGCGTAGCGGCCTACAGCTACGACCGCGGGCTTTGCCCCCGCACGCAGATGAGCGTCGAGACGGGCGGCGGCCTCCGTCACGCCGCCCTCACCCTGGATGACCTGGGCCGCACCGACGCCGTGCGCATCGATATGGGCGAACCGGTGTTAAAAGGCGAGGATATCCCAAGCGTGTTCGCGGGCGAGCCCGTTAAAATGCGGCCGCTTGAGGCCAGAGGCAAAAGCTGGCCGGTCACGCTGGTGAACGTCGGCAACCCCCACGCCGTGATCTTCGTCAAGGATATCGCTGTCGCGCCGGTGGGGACCGTCGGCCCGATTCTTGAAATGAACGCGGCCTTCCCGCGGCGCGCCAATATCGAATTCGTTCAGGTGACCGACAGAGAACGCCTGTCCATGCGCGTGTGGGAACGCGGCGCGGGGGAGACCCGCGCCTGCGGCACGGGCGCTTGCGCCTCGATGGTCGCCGCGGTACTAAACGGCCTCACAGGCCGCAGCGTGACCGTGAAACTTTCGGACGGCGAGCTGAAGATCGTCTGGGACGAGCAGACGAACCACATCAACATGACGGGCCCCGTCGCATACGTATATGACGGTATCTACCTGAACGGAGGACACCACCATTGAACGTCAACCCGAACTTTGAAAAACTTCCCGGAAGTTATCTCTTTGCCGAAATCGCGCGCCGCGTGAAGGAATTTCAGGCGGCAGACCCCGCCGCCGACATTCTCAAACTCGGCATCGGCGACGTCACCCGCCCGCTGGCGCCCGCCGTGGTGGACGCGATGAAGCGGGCCGCCGACGAGATGCTCTCCGCCGGGACCATGCGCGGCTACGGACCGGATTTCGGCTACGATTTTCTGGTGAACGCCATTATCGCGCACGATTACACCGCGCGCGGCGTGGAACTGGAGTTTGACGAGGTGTTCATCTCCGACGGCGCGAAGACCGATTCGTCGGCCATCCAGGAGCTGTTTTCTTCCGACGCAAAGATCGCCGTCACCGATCCCGTTTACCCTGTGTACGTCGATTCCAACGCCATGGCCGGGAGGCTGGGCGAGTATAAGGACGGCCGCTGGACGAACCTCACCTACCTGCCCTGCAACGCGGAAAATAACTTCGTGCCCGAACCGCCCAGAGGGCACGTGGACGTCATCTACCTGTGCTACCCCAACAACCCCACGGGCACGACGCTGACCAAAGAGCAGCTCAAACCCTTTGTGGATTACGCGCATAGGGAAGGCGCCGTCATCGTCTACGACGCGGCGTACAAGGCGTTCATCCGCTCCGATGTGCCGCGCTCCATCTACGAAATCGACGGCGCGAAGGACGTCGCAATCGAGTGCAATTCTTTTTCCAAAACCGCCGGTTTCACCGGCATGCGCTGCGCCTATTCCGTCCTGCCCCACGCCGTGAAGGGCCGAGGCGGAAACGGGCGACCCATGGAGCTCAACGCTATGTGGAAACGCCGCATGGGCACGCGCTTCAACGGCGTAAGCTTCCCCGTGCAGCGCGCGGCGGCGGCCGTGTTTACGCCCGAAGGCTGGGCGCAGTGTATGGAAGCCGTCGAATATTACCTGCGCAACGCAACGATGATCCGCAGCGAGCTTTTGGCCATGGGCTATACGGTCTTCGGCGGTATCGACGCGCCCTACGTGTGGCTGAAGACGCCGACCGCCGACAGCTGGGCGTTCTTTGACGAACTCTTGCGCAAGGCGCACGTCGTAGGCACGCCGGGCGCGGGTTTCGGCCCAAGCGGCGAGGGCTATCTCCGCCTCACGGCGTTCAACACAAACGAAAAGACACGGGAAGCGCTGCAAAGAATCAAGGAGCTGTAACAAATGGGCTGTCATCTGATCGCGATTGGCGGCACAGGGCAAAAAACGCTGGAAATGCTCACCTATGCCTGTGCCTGCGACGCCCTGTATACGCTGGATGACGACCTGCGCCGCGTGCCCATCGATACGCTTTCGGTGCTCACCGTGGATACCGACCAGGCCGAAGCGTCCGACGACGCAGCGCGCTATCAGGCATTGCAAGCCGTGTTTTCCGCCGCCGTGCTGCCGCGCGTAGGCTTTCATACGAAACTCAATCACGACCGCTTCGCCGTCGTTTCGGACGAGCGCCCAACCCTGCAAAGCATCGCCGCGGAACGCGACAGTCTTTTGACGCAGACGCTGTTTGAAATCGGCATGTCCGCTATGGACGCGCGCGCGGGTTTCCAGGGACATGCCGATGTTGGCATGTTTTTCTTTGCCGACGCGCTTTCCCGCCTGTCCGAGCAGCTGGCGCAGGGCGTCGAGCATCCGTTTTTCGACCGCATCCGCTCGGAGCTTGACGAAGGGGAGGACGTGAAAGTCTTCATCGCCGGCTCGGTGTACGGGGGAACGGGCATGAGCGGTATTCCCAGCCTTGCGCAGTTCCTGCGGGGGCAGTTCCCGTCCGACCGCCTCATCCTGGGCGCGGCGCTTTTGCTCCCGCCGCACGATCCGCGCGCCGGGGATACGAATAACGCGCGCGCCGCCGCTGCGCTTTTGAATTACGGGCAATCGGGCCTCATGCGCCACAGCGCGTACGGCCGGGCGGGGCTTTTGGACGCCGCCTGCCTCGTACGCATTTCCGGCAACCTCTACGCCGCGAACTACGCCCAAAGCGCACAAAGCGTCGAAGGCGATATCCGCCTGGAGCACTGGCTCGCGGCGCGCAGCGCGTCGCAGTTCTTCTCCGCCGAATTCCGCGGCGAGGATACCGAGGCGCTCGGGCTTTACCACGTCCCGCGCGGTTCGCACCAGCCGTCCTGGCCGTGCTTCGACGACGACCGTGCGTACTTCCGCATCCGTTTCGGCGGGCTGATGCGCACGGCGACCCTGCACCTGACGCAATGCCATCCGCAGATCGTTGCGAGTCTTGAAGGCAAGACGCGACCGCCGGCGTTCATGCAGCCGTATTTCAGGACGGCGAAGAAGTATTCGCCCGAAGAGCGCGAAACGCTGTCCGCGCTGCTGTCGGAGTTTCGTTTGTTCCTGCGCCGGTTCGCGCGCCGCATGGGCGAGGTGCAGCGCGTGCTGCCGCCGCCCGTGCCCGGCAAGGCCGAGGCGGACGGCTTCTTTGCCCCGCGCGCGCTTCAGTTGCTGGAGCAGGCGCTCTCGGCGAACGAAAACTTCGACGCGGCCGCCCGGAAGCTGAAGGATCTGCTGCCCTCGCTGGTCTCCGGCGGCGCGGACAATTCCTTCACGGCCAAGCGCATGCTGTCCGCGCTTGCCAAGGGGCACAGGCCCGCAGCCTACACTCCCGCGGCGGCCTTCGCCTCATATACCGCCGCGCTTTTATCCTGCACCGCGCAGGGTACGGCGGGGCTTCCAGCGGCGCAGCTGCCGCCGCCGGATTCCCACGGTTTCGACCCCAACCACCGCCTGCTCATCCTCGCCCGCAGCCTGCCGCTTTCGCCCGATGCGCCGTATTGCGACCCGCCCGATATTCTGGCGTGGGAGGTGCGGCTGTCCGCGATGCTCTCGCTGCCTTATACGCAGGCCGCCCAGCGCCCGGAAGTCGTACGCTGGCGCGGACTGCTCAGCGTGCTGCTTTTGTGGGACGGCTGGGAACTGCGGCATAATCTGCCGAAGCTACGATGCGCGCCGCCGCCGGAGGGCGCGGGCACGCGCGCCGTGCTTGCCGCGCTGCTAAAGGACCGCCTCGACGCGGGGCTGGCCTTGTTCACGCTGGAAAAAGATGTGGACGGCGTGCTGTTCGAGGGCCCGCTCGGGCTTTTGTCGCAGCAGACTGCGCTGCTTTCCGCAGCCGACACGCATAAGCTCAACGGGCTATTGCCCGATTGCGCGCGCTGGTACGACGCCGAAACGCAGACCTTCCTGGAACCCTGCCCCTATCTGAGCGAAACCGACCGCACGCGGCTCATCCACCGCCTCAAATGCCTGCAAGCGCTTACCGAGCGCGCGGAGTTCAGGAGCCCATTGCTTGAATCGAGTACGCTCTATGCCGCGGCGGATGCTTTCCTGGGCGACCTGCAAAACCGTCACGATTTCTGGCTGGAGCGCTTTGAACAGGACAACCAGCGCGCCGTGCACGAGCTCCACATCCGCGCGCTCGCCGTGTTCGGCCCGGCCATTGAGGGGCTGGAAAAGCAGGAAGAGGAGTTCTCGCTCCAAGATCTCAGGCAAAACCCGCTGATCAGCCGCCTGCTCGGCGAGCCGGACGCCGAAAAGCGCGGGCTGTCGCAACCGGCTATCTTTGCCGGCGAGCCGATAACCTCGTATTTCTACAAAGGCGTGCCCTTCGCCGTGAATTCCCAGCGCTACCTGCTCACGCCCGTCAACGCCGAAGGCGAGCAGGAGACCCTGGATACGCTGGAGTCCGTTATTTTACAGATGGCCTCGCCCGCCTACCACACCGAGGCGGCCAAGCGCTTCCTCGAACTCGCCAACCGCCTCACCAGCCGCCCCGGCGCCAGCAAAAAAGCCGTCTCCATGCTTCGCGCCTGGAGCGTGAAGCACTCCAAGATGGCAGCGGAGTAGTTCTTGGGGCGTTGCCCCAAACCCCAGTAAAAGGGCAGTGCCCTTTACAAACCCACAATGATAGGCCGCGCAATGCGCGGCCTATCATATGGATTGTTAAGGACATTGTCCTTAACTGCGGGGTATGGAGGCGCATAGCCCCTATAAGCCTACGGCTTTACGATATCATCCGGTGAGTTGCCGAAGATCGCGCCCGGGCCGTCGTTCACCGCGCCGGTTTCCGTATACACGCCGCCGCCTTCCGCAGCGGTGTTGCCCGTAACGCGCCCGCCGGTAACGGTCACATCGCCGGCTACCGTATACAGCGCGCCGCCCAAGGTCGCCTCGTTCCCCGCGATGATGCCGGCATGCACGAATATCCCGCCCTGCGCGGCCAGCACCGCGCCGCCGTAGACGGCGGAATTGTTCCTGATCCGCCCGCCTTCGATTGTCACGCTGCCTCCGTCGGCATAGATCGCGCCGCCGCTGGTGACCGCCGTGTTGCCCCGAAGCGCGCCGCCGGAAACGTTCGCGTCGCCGCTGACCAGGTACATCGCGCCGCCGAACTCCGCGTTGTTTTGCAGCAGCGCGCCGTCGATGACGGTCACAAAGCCGCTGTCGGCGTATATGCCGCCGCCGTATACGGCGGTATTGCCGCTGAGCGCGGCGCCGACGACGCTCACGCCGCCTTCGTTCAGGTATATGCCTCCGCCACTGACTTCGGCCGTATTCCCCATCATGGCAAAGCCGGCCCCAAGCTCGATCTCAGCCGCCTGAGCGCAGATTCCGCCGCCGAACTCCGCCGTATTGCCGCTGACGGTCCCGCCGGAGAAGCTGCCGGTGCCGTTATTGATGTACACCGCGCCGTACAGGGCGGAATTGTCCGCGATCGTGCCGTCCAGCATCATCACCGCGCCGCTGCCCGCATAAACCGCGGCGCCGGCGCTGCCCGCGGTATTGCCGGAAAGCTCGGCCCCGCCGTAGATCCCCACGTCGCCCGATTGCGCGTATACGCCGCCGCCGTATTCCGCGGCGTTGTTTGTCACCACGGCGCCCGTGATGATCACGGCCCCGTTGTGCGCGTACACACCGCCGCCGTATCCCTGGGAAAGGTTATCCTGTATCGCCCCTCCGGTCAGCGTCACATTTCCGCTGAACGCATACACCGCGCCCGCGGCGGCCGTAACGTTATCTTCCACAGTGCAGTTGATCAGCGTCACGCCGCCGTTGACGCAGACCGCCGCGCCGTAGTTGGCATGGTTGCCGGCAAAGGTGCAGTTGATCGCCTGAAAATCGCCCATCACAAACAGCGCGCCGCCCGAGCCCGTGCCGTACACGTCGGCGTAGTCACTGGTCGCGTCGCCGTTTTTGAACGTGAGGTTGATGGCCGTCGTCAGCGCTTCAAGCGTCGTATCGGCGTCGTCCCCCTGCACGCAGAGTATCTGCCTGCCGCTTCCGTCGATCGTGAAGTGCTCCCCCTCCGGCGCGCGCAGGGTAACGGCGTTTGAAAACACGATGGTGCCCTGCCCTTCGCCGTAGACGATATCCCCGGTGATCACGACTTCCGCTTTCCCCTGCATGGCCGCGAGCTTCAAATCCATCCAGCTGGCCGCCTCGGCCGTTCCGCTGCCGTCTCCGATGAGCTTGAACAAAACGTTGACCACCGATTCGCCCATGCGTTCCAAAATGCCGACATCGTCCGCCGCCGCGCCGCCTGCCGCGCTAAGGGCCAGCAGCAGGCACAGGAATGCGGCCAGAACTTTCTTTGCGTTCATGTGTATAGTCTCCTTCCGTTGTCTGTAGAAATATTCGGTTGCGCACAACAAAAACGATCGATATTCTATGCATTGATCGTACATTATTTTGCCGCTTTTTTCAAGCGCGGCTATGCAAAGAGCGCGTTAATACCGCGTAAGCCCCGCGCGCAGGCCCGCGCAGTACATCCCCGGCGTTACGCTGTAACGCGTGCGGAACACGCGGTTGAACGTGCGCACGCTCCCAAAGCCGCAGGCGTAGGCGACGGCAGCGACGCCCGCGCCGCCCTCTCCCAGGGCGGCGGCCACCTCCCGCAGGCGTACGAGGGTCACGTATTCCTTGAAGCCCGTGCCGGTGATCTTTTTGAATTCGCGGCTGAAGTTGCTCTCGCTCATCAGCGCGGCCTTCGCCATGCTTTTCAGCGTGATCTCCTCCGCAAAATGCGCTTCGATATAGGAGATGCTCTCGCGGATCAGGTGCAGGTGCGTCTGCCGGCCCGTACCGCCCGGCTGGAACGCGGTCTTCGCGTAATAGCGGTGCAGGATTCCCTGGATCTCCAGGATATACGCGTACAGGAAGAATTCGCTTCCCGCGCTCATGTGCGTATATTCCTCGTACATGCGGTTTAACAGCGCCTTGAGCTGCGTGCCGGTGCGCTTGACGTCGCGGTAAAACACCGAGGAGCGCACGGGGCTGTCCATCACCAGCGTGCCGGTCTTGCGTGCGGCCAGCGGATCGAAGGTCAAAAGCAGCACCTGCAGGTCGTCCGACGGCTCCGCATAACTGTGGATATCGCCGCCCGAGCACACAAACGCGTCGCCCTCGTGCAGCTGAGCCTGTATGCCGTTGAGGCTGACGCGCACGCCGCCCTCCAGCACGAAAGCAGCTTCGAAATCGGTATGCCAGTGTGAGGCGAATTCGCAGTTTCTTGTTTTGCGGATCGCAATGGGCAGCCCCAGGGGGTTGTCGTACGTTTTGTGCTCGTGAATCAGCATGCCGTTTTTTCCGTTTCGCAATTATTGACCAGTTTTATCAATGAATCGTCTTGTTTACGCGTTCTTGTATTCGTTATAATTGTACCGTTTCAGAATAATTTAGTCAAGCCGTAAAGCGGTTCCGATCGTCGCTTTCTCAAATAACGGCTATATGCAAAAGGAGCAGTCCGCCATGGAGTACATCGCAGAACCGTTCAAAATCAAGTCCGTTGAGCCTCTGAAAATTCTGTCGCGTGAGGAGCGCGAACGGCGCATCCGGGAAGAGGGCTACAACCTCTTCAACCTGCGCGCCGAGTACGTGTACATCGACCTGATGACCGATTCGGGCACCGGCGCCATGAGCCAGCGCCAATGGGCAGCCATGATGACGGGCGACGAGGCATACGCGGGCGCGCAGAGCTACCTGCGCCTGCGGGAGACCTGCCGCAATATCTTCGGCTACGCCTTTTTCCAGCCCGTGCACCAGGGGCGCGCCGCCGAGAAGGTGTTCCTGCCTATCCTGCTGTCGGAAGGCAAGTTCTCCGTGAGCAACACGTTTTTCGACACCACCCGCGCGCACGTGGAGCTTGCGGGCGCGGAAGCGATCGACTGCGCTGTGCCCGAGGCCATGGACACCGAAACGCCCTACCCCTTCAAGGGCAATATGGATATCGAACGGCTGAAAGCCGTAATCGCCGAACACGGCGCGCAAAACATCGGTGCGATCGTCATGACCGTTACCAACAACTCCGCGGGCGGGCAGCCCGTATCCATGCAAAACCTGCGCGATACCGCCGCCGTTGCCAAGAAGCACAATATCCCGCTGGTGCTCGACGCCGCGCGCTATGCCGAAAACGCGTACTTCATCAAGACCCGCGAGGACGGTTACGCGGACAAGAGCATCCGGGAGATCGCCAGGGAAATGTTTTCCTACGCCGACGCGTTTTTGATGAGCGCCAAGAAGGACGGGCTGGTCAACATGGGCGGGCTGATCGGCGTGAAGGAAGACGCGCTGCTCATTCAAACCGTCAAAGAACGTGTGATCCCGCTGGAAGGCTTTATCACCTACGGCGGCCTGGCGGGCCGCGACCTGGACGCACTGGCCGTCGGCCTGGAGGAAGCACTTGAAGAAGACTACCTGCGCTACCGCGTCGGCCAGGCGCAGTACCTGGGCGAAAAGCTCCGCGAGGCGGGCGTGCCCGTGCAGTACCCCGTCGGCGGGCATGCCGTGTTCGTCGACGCGGGGAATATGCTCTCCCACATTCCCTACGACCGGTTCCCCGGCCACGCGCTGGCCGTGGAGCTCTACAAGGAAGCGGGCATCCGCTGCTGCGAGATCGGCTCCTTTATGCTCGGCCGCGATCCAAAAACCGGCCAGCAGCTCAAGTCCATGTTCGAGTTCACCCGCCTCGCCATCCCCCGCCGCGTCTACACCCAGGCGCACCTCGACCAGGTCGCAAACGCCCTCATCAACATAAACGCCCGCAAACACACCCTCCCCGGCTACCGCATCACCGACGAACCCCCGGTCCTAAGGCACTTTACGGCGCGGCTGGAGCCGGTGAGGTAGGGGGACGGGGGAACGCCTTCTTCTCTTTTGGAAAAAAGAAAAGAAGCAAGAGAAAACCTTATAGGGGAGTTTATAAAAGCCGCGCATCCCGCGGCTTCTGTCCGTTATATTTCATTGCCCTCCATGCTTCTTTTCGTGTATGCTTATATAAGATAGCTATTGATATACCTTTGTGCTTTTCCTCCGAAATGTTACTCGTGTTGCAGTCATTATCTCTCGTTCATGCGCTTAATGAACATGGAATATGAAAGGAAGATAAACGATGAAATATAGCTTTGATAGCATCAATTTTCACTGGAACACAGTCTTCACTCCTGATGTGTAGCTATGTATATAACCGATGCGTCTCAAAAAGCAAGTTCATGCATATTACTTATTATTATGCTAAAGAGTAGTCGAGATGCTCGCGCTTTTATATTATGAAAACGAAAAGCCCCTGCAATCTTGTGATTTCATGGAGCTTTTCGCGCTTTATAGAGATAGAATCGAGAGCATGATCAGTCGTTTACAGGCCCTCCGCCAAGGTGGTTACGATAACCAGGATTATCCTTATCCCAGAATTTATCAGCGTTCTGATTTGTCTTGGTATAAACTGCCCAGTCGTGACCCTGCCCATTGGCAACGGTCGGATCCTCCTTTGATTGTCCGGGCAACCTGGCTGGTTCAGCTAACGCAATGCTCATTACTGATACCACAAGGACGAGAGTTAATAATACAGACAGTATGCGCTTCATAGAGCAGACCTACCTTTCAAATGTCGAAGTTAATACGTTTTGATTCCCGTTGTTTAGGCGTCAGTTGATTTGCTGGTCATTTTCATGATCCATCATAATATTATCATCTTATGGTTACATCATGGTTACATCTTAATTCAAAATTTACTTTTTTAAAGTATTTTTCAAGTATTTAATAAAGCGCTGTCCCGCGTGCTTATGATCACGCACTCCTGAAAGGGTCTGCATTGAACACATACCCTTACTCATCGAAAGCCCATGCAAAACATCCGCGAGGCGGGCGTGCCCGTGCAGTACCCCGTCAGCGGGCATGCCGTGTTCGTGGACGCGGGCAGGATGCTCTCCCACATCCCCTACGACCGGTTCCCCGGCCACGCGCTGGCCGTGGAACTTTACAAGGAAGCGGGCGTGCGCTGCTGCGAGATCGGCTCCTTTATGCTCGGCCGCGACCCAAGACCGGCGCGCAGCTCAAGTCCATGTTCGAGTTCACCCGCCTGGCCATCCCCCGCCGCGTCTACACCCAGGCCCACCTCGACCAGGTCGCCCGCGCCCTGATCAATATCAATGCCCGCAAATCTTCCCTCCCCGGCTACCGTATCACCGACGAACCGCCCGTATTAAGGCACTTCACGGCGAGGCTGGAGCCGATAGCGTAGGGGACGAGGGGAAGAACGTATACTTTTCTTTTAGAAAAAAGAAAAGTAAGCAAAAGAAAACCTAATTGGGGAATAAATAAAAGCCGCGATAATCGCGGCTTTTGATAATCTCATATTACCAGCTCGCTATATCATCCGGCGTATTGTCATGTACGATCTCTTGATCGTCTGCGACAACAATCGTTTGTGCAAATACACCGCCGCCTTGGACTGCCGAATTTTCGGAGATCTCTCCGCCAAGTAGCGTAACCGTTCCCCCGTAAGAAAATACCCCTCCTCCGAAAAATGATGCCGTATTCTTTGTAACTGTTCCGCCAAAAAGAACAAAATCACCATCGTCTATATGCAAACCGCCATACATTCCGCAATTCTCCGTGATTGTCCCTGCGGATATCGTTACGTTCCCCTGATGTACCTCCACGCCGCCGCCGCCTTGCCCGCCGTTGTTTTCGGAAATCGAACCGCCAGAGATATCGATGTCAGCCGCATGCGCATAGATTCCGCCACCTTGCACAAACGCGTCGTTATTACAGATATTCCCGTCCGTAATATAGATATTACCCGTGGATAAATATATGCCGCCGCCGATCGCGTCCGCGTAATTATCGGAAATCTCACCGCCGTTTATAGACAAGTTTCCATTGCTGACATAAACACCCCCGCCATAATATCCTTTATTTCCATTGATTAATCCGTCAGAAATCTCCACATCGCCGCCGGTAACGTAAACGCCTCCTCCGCCGCCTGTTAGTGTTTTGTTCTCAAGAATGTCATTGCCGGAAACAGTCAGCGATCCAAATATTATCATGCCTCCGCCGCAGTTTTCGGCCGTATTTTTCTTGAGGCTGCAATTTGTTACCACGGCATCGCCGTTGGTAAATAGTCCACCGCCTCCGTTGCCTGCTGTGTTCTCCCAAAAAAAGCAGGCGGAAAGGGTTGTCGTTCCATTAACATATACAGCACCGCCTTCTGCGGCTTGGTTTTGGGTAAACATGCACATCTCTGCGCTTAGGTCGCCCTCCACATACAACGCCCCGCCGTATCCGCCCTCCCCACGATTTGAAAACGCTGCCGTCGCGTTTCCGTTTTGAAATATTAGCTTCCTCACAAGTGAAGCGCCATTCAGCGGCGGCTCGCCATCCGGACTTTGAATACATAGAATTTGCTTACCGCCGCCATCAATGATACGTAATGAACTATCCGCGCTTTGTATTGAAACGGGATTTGTAAATACTATAGTTGTATTATTCTGGCTAAACATGATATCACCGGTTACCATCACATTGGTCGCTCCGTTTATCGCCGCGGCATTCAGCTCTTCCCAGTTGCTGACATATACAGGAGTTTCCTCTGCAAACACGATGCATGCCGTGCAGAGAAGTACAAACATTACGACCACGCACAGTATTGTTCTCCAATGTTTTATATTCATTTTTCGTTACTCCAATTTCTGTCGTAAGGGCTTGTTCTACAATAAATTTTCTCTATATGCCTTGCCTTAACTGCAAGTATCATAACACGGTGCTGCTGCCCCTGCAAGAAAAAAATCCAGTGAATACTCCGTCTATAATAGCCGCGCACATTTCTATTGCTCTTATAGGATAAATCGACTTTATCTTTCTATTGGTTACCCGTCTGCATGATAGGTTTTACATCCACTGAATAAACGCGGTTTTGTCAGTATGGTTAAACCCACACCCCTCATAAAACCGGAACGTGCCCTCGTCCTTGTTGCCGGTGGTGAGGGAGACTTTGTAGCAGTCGGCGGCTTTGGCGATTTGCACGGCTTCGGCCATGAGCGCGGCGGCGAGGCCTTTGCGGCGGTGGGCGGCGGAGGTGATCACGTTTTCGATAATGGCATAGGGGCGGGCGTTGCGCGTGAGGTTTTGGATGACGATCACACTTACGCTCGCGGCGATTTCGCCGTCAACCTTCGCCAGCAGCACATGATAATCCGGATCGTTCATGATCGTATCCCACACCGCGTCAAGCCCCTTGCCCTCCGGCACGGGGTCCGTCTCGTGCAGTTCCCTGTACAGCTTGAGCAGCGCGGGCAAATCCTCGCGCTTTGCTTCCACGATTTCTACATTCTTATTCATATCCATCACCTGTTGTTGTCCCGAACGTTAATCCTTACCCCTACTGCCCGCGCTTGGCGCGGGCAGTAGGGGTTTTCTTTTGCATACTTTTCTTCTTTCCAAAAGAAAAGTATGCCGTCCTACTGTTCGGACTTGATCTTATTAATGAGCCCGCCCGCGAGAATCATCGCCTGCTGGCGCGGGCTGAGTTCCATCACCGTGTCGCAGGTGAAGCCTTTGATCACATTCCTCACCGGAATGACGGATACGCCGTCTGCGACCTTTTTGCGGATATCCGGAAGCTCGATCTCGTCGTCTACGTCAAAGCGGTCGTAATCGGCTTCGTTCTTGAAGGTCAGCGGCAGGATGCCGTTGTTGATGAGGTTGTCCTTGTGGATACGCGCGAAGCTTTTGGCGATCACGCCGCGGATCTTGAGATACAGGGGAACGAGCGCCGCGTGCTCGCGGCTGGAGCCCTGGCCGTAGTTGTGCCCCGCCAGCAGGAACCCGCCGCCGGCCGCCCTGGCGCGCGCGGGAAAGGTCTTGTCCACGGGCGTGAGGCAGTATTCCGAGAGTTTGGGAATATTCGAGCGGAACGGCAGGAGCTTGGAATCGCTGGGCATGATGTGGTCGGTGGTGATATTGTCTTCCATCTTCAAAAGCGCTTTGCCCTTGAGGCTCTCCGGCAGCGCTTCGGCCTGCGGGAAGGGCTTTATGTTCGGCCCGCGGACCACTTCCACGTCGTTGCCTTCCGGCGCGGGCGGGATGATCAGGTTGTCGTTGTACAGGAAGCTCTCGGGCATCTCCACAGTCAAATCGGTATCCAGCGTGCGCGGATCGGTCAAAACACCCGTCAACGCGCTGGCCGCGGCCGTCTCGCAGGAAACGAGGTAAACGCCCGCCGATTTGGTGCCGCTGCGCCCGAAGAAGTTGCGGTTGTTGGTGCGCAGGCTGACGGCGTTCGTGCGCGGGCTTTGCCCCATGCCGATGCAAAAGCCGCAGGCCGTTTCCGCAATGCGCGCGCCCGCCTGGATCATATCGTTCAGCGCGCCGTTTGCAGCCAGCATCCCCAGCACCTGCCGCGAGCCGGGCGCAATGACGAGGCTGACGTCCGGGTGCATGGTCCTGCCCTTCAGGATCTTCGCCACGCGCATCATGTCCAGGTAGCTGGAATTGGTGCACGAGCCGATACACACCTGGTCCACCTTGACGGCGCCGGTTTCCTCCACGGTCTGCACGTTGTCGGGCATGTGGGGGAGCGCGACCATCGGCGCAAGCGCCGACAGGTCGATCTCAATGGTTTCGTCATACGCCGCATCGGCTGTCGGCAGCATTTCAACATAATCTTTTTCCCGCCCCTGCACCTTCATGAACGCGCGGGCGTTTTCGTCGGCGGGGAAGATACTGGTCGTCGCGCCCAGCTCCGCGCCCATGTTGGCGATGGTCGCGCGCTCGGGGACGGACAGGCTTTTCACGCCCTCGCCCGTGTACTCCATCACCTTACCCACGCCGCCCTTGACGGTCACAATGCGCAGGACTTCCAGGATCACGTCCTTGGCCGCCACCCCGCGCGAAAGCTTGCCGGTGAGTCTGATATTCGTCACCGACGGGCAGGGGATGGAATACGCCCCGCCGGTCATCGCCACGGCCACGTCCAGCCCGCCCGCGCCGATGGCGAGCATCCCCAGGCCGCCCGCCGTGGGGGTGTGGCTGTCGGAGCCCAGCAACGTTTTTCCCGGGATGGCGAAACGCTCCAGATGCACCTGATGGCACACGCCGTTGCCCGGCTTGGACAGGCGCACGCCGTGCTTTTTGGTCACGGTTTCCAGATACCGGTGGTCGTCGGCGTTTTCAAAGCCCGACTGGATGGTATTGTGGTCGATATACGCCACCGAAAGCTCGGTTTTCACGCGCGGCACGCCCATGGCCTCAAACTGCAGGTAGGCCATGGTGCCCGTGGAATCCTGCGTCAGCGTATGGTCGATGCGGATAGAGATCTCCCGCCCGGCCGTAAGTTCACCTTCCACCAGATGGTTTTTAAGGATCTGATAGGTTAAATTCATGAATGTCCTCCTTCGATCGTTGCGGTTGCCGGAGCCTCGCCGGCACTTTCCCGCAAAAAAACAGCCCGCGTGTGCGGGCGCTGTCCGGCGCTTTTGCTAATAAAGCCCCGACGGGCGCTCACCCTTGAACGCCTATTTATCATACCCGCAATCCCGATAAAGTCAATGCGGAAAACTGATTCAATGCACATTGTATACAATCCTGACAAATAATTAACATGCCGGAACACGGCCAATATTGAACAAAAATCAAAGACTCGCAATTGTGCCCCATGCCGTATCGCTTTGCGTTACCGGCGCGCGGCAACGCAAACGCATCGTCTGCGCCCTTTGTTTCTTAGGCTGCCGTTGTGCGTGCCGCCGCGCTGCGTTATACTATTGTAAAAACACAGGAAACGGAGAGTAGCATATGGCGGAACTTTGGGACGCATACCTGGCCGACGGGCGGAAAGCCGGGCGCACGCTGACGCGCGGCGAGGACATCCCGGCGGGGCTTTACCATATCGTTGTCGATGTCCTGGTCAAACACAAAGACGGCGATTACCTTGTGATGCAGCGGGATTTTCGTAAAAAAATCTATCCCGGCAAGTTTGAAGCCGGGGCGAGCGGCGCAATCCTTAAAGATGAAACGCCGTACGACGGCGCGCTGCGTGAGCTGCGGGAAGAGACCGGCGTCGCCGCCCCGCTCGCCTTCCTGTTTGCCGCAAGCGACCTGAGGGACACCTTGTATTTCAGCTATCTCTGTCTCACAGACTGCGCCAAAGACATCATCATTCTGCAGGAGGGCGAGACCATCGCCTACCGCTGGCTTGATGAAGCCGCGTTTTTTGATTTTATACAAACCGACGCCTTCGCGCAGGACCCGCTGACGCGCTGGCGGCCGCACATGGACACGGTGCGCGCTTTCGGCAAAACGTAAACCGCATGCAAAGGGTGTAACTCCGCTATTGATTGCCCGTATTGTCATATGCTATACTTGCATTTGTTCCCTTTTGTTGAGATTCCCGCGAATATATGGAGACAGGCTATGAGAAAAACCTTCGGCATCCTCACCAGCGGCGGCGACAGCCCCGGCATGAACGCGGCCGTCGTCAGCGTAGCGCGCTACGCCGAGCAGTGCGGCGTGAAACTCATGGGCATACGCCGCGGCTACAACGGGCTTTTGGGGAAAAGTGAAAACGAGCTCAACGATATCCGCCAGCTGCGCTCCGAAACGGTTTTGGATATACTGGACATGCGCGGCACCTACCTGCGCACGGCGCGCTGCGAAGAGTTTTTTGACGAAGACGTGTTGGACAAGGTCGCCGAAGACCTGGAGAAAAAACATCATATCGACGGGCTGGTCATCATCGGCGGCGACGGCAGCTACCGCGGCGCGCTGGATCTGTGCAAGCGCGGTGTGCGCTGCGTGGGCATCCCCGGCACGATCGACAACGACCTGCCCTATACCGAAGCGACTCTTGGCTACGATACCGCTGTGAACGTCTGTGTGGACGCCGTGCGCTCCATCCGCGCCACCAGCCGCAGCCACGACAGGCCGCACGTCGTGGAGGTCATGGGCCGCCGCTGCGGCGATATCGCCATGCGCACCGCCATCGCGACCGGCGCCGAGATTGTCATCGTGCCAGAAATGAAATGGGACCTGCGCGACGTGATCAGGCGCCTGAACGAGCAGATCACAAACGGTAACGCGCGCGCGACCGTCATCGTCTGCGAAAACGCCTGGGAGGACGGCAATATGGCCGAGTATCCATGGCGCGAGCTGCTATGCAAAAACGGCATCTGCGTGCACGGCGACACGCCCTTTTCCTCCCGTCACATGGCGCATGTGCTGAAGTACGAATGCGATATTGAGGCGCGCGCCACGGTACTGGGCTACACCCAACGCGGCGCCATCCCCACGGCATACGATTCAGCCTTCGCGTTCGAGGCCGGGCACCTGGCCGTGGAACTGCTTCTGAACGAAACACCTGCCGAGAACGACGGTTTCGCCATCGGCGTGCGCGACGGCCGTGTGTTCCATTCCTCGCTTCGCAGCGCGGCCCTGAAGATTGACCCCCGTCCGTTTAATGAAAAGCTTTACAACACCATTAACACGCTGCCCTACCTGCCCCGCGAGGACGACCTGATTTTGATCGCGGCCGGCAACGTGAAGAAGTAGTCGTGCGTTTTTCCCTGTTGCTTTGCGATATCGACAATACCATCTTTGATTTCCGCAGCGCCGAACGCGCGGCCTACGCCGCCGTCGCGGCGCGTTTTTCGTTGCCCGGCGACGAGGAGCTTTTCGCCCTGTACAAGGCGATCAACAGCTTTCACTGGCAAAAACTCCGCCGCGGCGAAACCACCTCCGCGCGGCTGCGGCTGGACCGCTTCCGCGATTTTATGGACGCGCAGGGGATCGAGAATGCGGACATCCAGGCGATGAGTGACTATTATGTGCAAATCCTCGGTCAACAGAGCATCCCGGTCGAGGGCGCGGAAGCGTTCCTTCGGCGTGTGTCGAAGCACATGTCGGTCGTCCTGGTCACAAACGGCTTTGCCGCCGTGCAGCGTCTGCGGATGCGTGGTTCGCCCCTGCGTCAATACATCCGGGATATCCTCGTTTCCGAAGAGTTCGCAAACGCCAAACCGCACCCAGAAATGCTGCTGGAGGCCATGAAACACGCAGGCGTAACCGATCCCGCGCAGGCCGTGATGATCGGCGACAACGAGGATACCGACATCCTGGCCGCCAAAAACGCCGGCACGAAAAGCGTCCTGTTTACGCTGGGCGCGCCGCCGCCGGAGCATACGAAGGCGGATTTCGTCGCCGCGACGCTCAAAGAAGCAGCCGATTATATCCTCTCCGATTGACCGAAACCCTTATATCCGCGTGAAAAAGCCTTTGCATTGCCTATGTTGACATCCGGCAATGGAATTGAGTACAATATACGAAACAACCCCGGAAAGGTGGACATGCTATGTATCGTGAAGTCATCGATGCCGCAAAGGATAAAATGCATAAGACCATCCATGTGTTTCAGTCCGAGCTTCGTTCCATCCGCGCCGGCCGCGCCAACCCGCAGCTTTTGGAGCGCGTGATGGTGGATTATTACGGCTCGCCCACGCCGCTGACGCAGATGGGCAACGTTTCCGCGCCCGAGCCGCGCATGCTGCTGGTTAACGTCTGGGATCAGTCGGCGCTGCCGTTGGTAGAGAAGGCCATCCAGAAATCAGACCTCGGTTTCAACCCAAGCAATGACGGTAAGGTGATACGCCTGGTCGTGCCGGAGCTCACCGAGGAACGCCGCAAAGAGCTGACCAAGCTCGTAGGCAAAACGCTGGAGGAGGCTAAGGTCGCCATCCGTTCCATCCGCCGTGACGCGATGGAGCACGTGAAAAAACAGGAAAAAGCGTCCGAGATCACAGAGGACGATCTGACCGTCGCCGAAAAGAAGATCCAGGAAGCGACGGATGAGGCCATCAAAGAGCTTGATGAGCTCGCGGCCGCCAAAGACAAGGAAATCATGGAAGTTTGAAGAAAACCTTTGAACACCTGCTGGGCCTGAACGCACGGGACGCGCTGGCCATATTGAAAAGCGCCGGCATTTTCGGTGTGCGGGTAACCTATACCGCCGCGCCGCGGCCCCCACAGCCCGCGCCCGGCGCCACGTCCGGCGGCAAAACGGAAAAACGCAGCGCGCTGGAAGCCATCGCAGGCCAATTTGAGGTCGCGGAGGATGCCGAATCCGCCGCATACGACCCGCTGCTGGAGCCGCAGATGACCGACGGAATGCTGACCGAAGCGCGCGTCGTGGGCGTGCGTGACGACGGGAAGCAGCTTTTAGTATCCCGTTTTAAGGTCGGCGACCCAAACCCGCCGGAGAGGAACAACGGATGACAGGAACGACGATCGACCGCAACCGCCTTCCGCGCCACATCGGCATCATCATGGACGGCAACGGGCGCTGGGCGAAGCGGCACAGGCTGCAGGTCGCACGCGGGCACAATGCGGGCGTCGAGGCCATGCGCAATATCATCCGAGACGCTAACGACTTAGGGCTCGAGGTGCTTTCGCTATACGCGTTTTCCACAGAAAACTGGCGGCGTTCCAAGACGGAGGTTGACGCGCTGATGGCGCTGCTCATTAAGTATTTCAAACAGGACATCGACGAGCTGCGGGAAAAAAACGTCCGCGTTTTGATTTTGGGCGATAAGGACGGCATGCCCGGCCCCCAGCGCGACGCGCTGTACGACGCTGAAGAGCGTACCAAGGACTGCACCGGGCTTGCGCTCTGCCTGGCCATCAACTACGGCGGCCGCGCCGAACTCGTCCGCGCCGCAAAGCTGCTGGCGGCCGAAGCGCAGGCGGGGCAGCTTTCTCCCGCGGCGATCGACGAAGCCGCGCTTTCCGGCAGGCTGTACACGGAAGGCCTGCCCGACGTGGATCTGCTGATTCGCACCAGCGGCGAACTGCGGCTTTCCAACTTCCTGCTCTGGCAGAGCGCATACGCGGAGTTTGCGTTCCCCTACAAGCTCTGGCCGGATTTCACGGTGAAGGATTTTCACGACTGCATCGCGGCCTACCAGCGGCGCAGCCGACGTTTCGGCGGCAGAATATAGCTTCACACAAGGAGTGGGACGAAACCATAATCAAGGGAAGCTGGCAGGCCGACCGGCGCCCGAAATTTGCAATAAGGGAGGGCTGTTAGCCCGACTAGCCGCCGAGGTTTCGTAGAAACCGAATGGCGTAGTCTCGCCGTAAACGAAGAGCGGAGCGAGACCGCATAAAGCAAATGAATCGCGTGGCCTCGCGCAAGCACCGCGCAGGGCGAGGCCGTAAGATTTGGAGGGCAAATCCATGTGGAAGCGCATGATCACCGGCGTACTCCTAACTTTGTTTTTGATTTCCGTCTTGTGTTTCGGCGGCTACGTATTCGGCGCGGTCGCGCTGATCGTCTGCGGGCTGTGCGTGTATGAGGAACTGGACGCCATGAAAAAAGGCGGCCACCGCCCCGTGTCCTGGCCGGTGTTCGTTACGCTTTTGGCCTGCGTACCGCTGATGCTGTTCATCCGTCCGCTGGCCATTGTGCCGGTGTTGATGTTTTGCTGCTTTGCCGTTATTTTTTCCGTGATGCGCCGCGAAGCTCCCGTGCTGACCGACGTCATGGTAAGCCTGCTGCCGGTGCTGACCATCATCCTGCCCGGCCTGTGCCTGATCTCGCTTGCCGGCATCGCGCCCCGGCCGCTGCAGGCAATGCTTACGACGATGGTTTTCACCGTCTCCGTAGGTTCGGACACCTTCGCCCTGTTTGCCGGCACCTGGATCGGCGGCAAAAAGCTGTGCCCGCAGATCAGCCCGAAAAAGACTGTGGCGGGCGCCGCGGGCGGTCTTGTCGGCGCCACCGGGCTCACGGTGCTCGCGGGCGTTGCCTTCCCGCTCTGCTTCCCCAATTTGTCCGTCCATCCGCTGTGGGTATTCGCGGTTGTCGGCGTCGTCGGCGGTATCGCGGCGCAGTTCGGGGACATGCTGGCAAGTCTCGTCAAGCGCTACTGCAAGGTGAAGGATTTCGGCACGCTGTTCCCAGGGCACGGCGGCATGCTTGACCGCATGGACAGCATTCTGTTTTCGTCCGTCATCATCTTCTGCTACCACGAGATCCTCCGGTTTCTCGCATAGCAGGACGTCCCACGGAGGGTATTTTCACATGAAACGCATTCTCGCAGTGCTCTTGCTGTTCCCATTGCTCCTCACGTCCGCGCAGGCCGCGACGCCCGACCCGATCTTCGCCCTGGATTACGACAGCCTGGAAAGCCCGCCCGCCGGCGTGCACCACTACCTGCTGGCCTGCTTTGACACCTGGGATTTCGACGAGGACTACCAAGGCAACACCGACGGCTTGCTGCTGGTGACGCTTGATACCGTGCAACGCCGCGTCATCTTCACCTCCATCATGCGCGAGATATTGATCCGGCGCCCGGACGGGGGAATCGGCCGCATCACATACATTACAAAGAACTACGGGCCCGAAGCCCTGTGCGAGATCGTGTCAACGCATTTCGGCGTTAAAGTGGATAAGTACCTCTTCTTCAATATGGACAACATCCAGAAGATGATCGACGCCCTGGGCGGCGTGTATATTACCGTGACCGACGCCGAAGCCTATTATCTCAACCGCTACCGCATTTCCCGCGACTCCACCACACCCAGCATGGATATGGGCGGTACCTACCTGTTCTCGGGACACGCGGCCGTGATCTACATGCGCATCCGCAAGGTAGGCGGCGACGGTGACGTGGGCCGCACCCGCCGCGTGCGGACGGTGCTTTCCACGCTGGTCGCCGAGAACCAGGATATCACGCTGTCCGAGGCGGTCGGGCTGGCCTACGCGCTCACCGAAAACGTGTGCATGACCAATATGACGATGAACGACCTGATGACCGCGGTCGCAAGCGCGTATGCGCTGCGCGGCATAGAAGCCGAAGGCTTCCAGCTGCCGACTTCAGAATCGATGGAACCCATCACCTACGTCGGCATGATGACCAACCAGGTGGATTACGCGCTGTGCCGCCTCAAATTCCTGGCGTTTATGGCCGGAGAACAAACCGCAGAGGGGAATGAAGAATAGTCGATCAATTGCTTTGCAATCTTATTGTTTCAATACACCATACAGTATGGCTTTTGCCATATATCATGACTTGCTCTTGTTACAGAACCGATTATTTGCAATCAAACGGGCGCGCAGAAACCGTACTGTCCTTCCTCATTCCTCCTTCCTCATTGACATGCCTCCGCACCCGCTTGCACCCGCGCCCGGATCCGCATCCAAATTGTGGACAACGCTGCGGAGAAAATCCGGATACCTTTCCGGAGCCGTTGCGCCGCCTGCCGTCGCTTTCCACGCGCCGTTTCTCCTCACCCTGTGGCGTTTTGGAAAACCCCGCGGCGCTCCCCGGTTTTGCTGCCTGAAGCCCCCCGAAAATAAAGGAGTTTGCCCCTTCCGAAGAGAAATGAATGAACAGTGCGGGTTGTTTGAACCAACGTCGCCGCGTCCCTTGTTGAAAACGCATCGTTATCCCCGGTTTTTTCCTCAAGCCTTCCACAGGGAAAACGCAGCCCGGAAACTAAAAAATACGCTTTTCCATGGTTTCCACAGCCCCTACTACTACGACTAATTCTATATACTATATAGCTACTGCTCTTGTACTGGAGGCGACACGAATGAAACTGAAATGCTCCGCTCAGGATTTGATCGTCGGGTTGGTGAACGCCACGCGCGCGTTGGCGGCGCGGCCGTCCTCGCCGATATTGGAATATGTGAAACTTACCGCGGCGGACGGGCACATCGTACTCACCTGCACCGACGGCTCCCTCACCATCCGCGCCGAGGTGAAAGCCGATATCGAAGAGGAAGGAGACATCCTGCTGCCGGGCAGACTGCTGACTGAGATCGTGCGCAAGCTGCCGGAAGGCTTGGTCGCGCTTTCGGTAGGCGATAAAAACATAGCGGTCATCAAATGCCTGTCCAGCCGTTCCACGTTGTCGGGCATGCCTGCGGAAGAGTTTCCGGTAATGCGCGACATCATCAACACGCACGCGCTGCACGTGCCGCAAAAACGCCTCAAGGATATGATCTCCCGCGTGATCTTCGCCATCGCGCAGCACGAAAGCCGCCAAACGCTGACCGGCAGTCTGCTTGAAGTCACCAAAGGCGAGCTGCGGCTTGTGGGGCTTGACGGTTTCCGCCTGGCGCTGCAGACCATGAAGGGCGACTTCGTATTGCCGGAAGGCATGGATATTGTCAAGGCGATTATCCCCGGGCACGTGATGACGGAGATGAGCCGCATCATGGGTGATGAGGAGGGCGCGATGGTCACCTTCCACATCGACCAGGGTCACCTGATGGCGATCATCGGAGAGACCACGGTTCTCACCACGCTTTTGGCGGGCGAGTATATCAACTACCGGCAGATTCTCCCCAAGGACTGGAAAACGCGCATTACCGTGAAATGCAAGGAATTCGAGGAGGCTATCGAGCGCGCGTCGCTGATCGCGCGCGAAGGCAAGAACAACCTGATCAAGGTCAACGCCGAAAATGATATGATGCGCATTACGTCCATGTCCGACCTCGGCGACGTGTTGGAGGAGATCGCCATCCACCTGGAGGGCGAGGCGATCGAAATCGCGTTCAACGCCCGCTATATCGGCGACGTGGTGAAGAATATCGACGATGAATGCTGCATGCTGTCCATGTCCAACGCAGTCAGCCCCTGCGTGCTCTCGCCTGTTGAGGGGGACGACTATTTATACTTAGTCCTTCCAGTAAGAGTATCGAACTAGGGAAACGATAAATAACGCTTAGTAGGCGGAGAGAATATGATCAACTTTATCAAGGCGACGGTCAAGGGCGTCATCATCGGCATTGCCAACGTCATCCCGGGCGTGTCCGGCGGGACCATGATGGTTTCCATGGGCGTGTACGACACGATCATCGGCTGTATCACGGGGCTTTTGAAGCATTTCGTCAAAAGCCTGAAAACGCTGCTGCCCTACATCCTGGGCGCGCTGATCGGCATCGTTGCGCTGGCGAGCGTGCTGACGTATTTATTCGACAACTATCCGCTGCCGACGGCCACGGCCTTTATCGGGCTGATCCTGGGCGGCCTTGCGCCGCTTCTCAAACGCGTCGACATGAAAAAAGCCAACGCGGGCGCGCTTCTGTTGTTCCTCGTCTTCCTCGCACTGATCGTCTTCCTGGCGATCATCAATCCCACGGAATCGGGCGTCGCAAAGGACTTTACCTGGTTGCGGGCGGCGGTGCTGCTGGGCGCGGGCATCATCGCCAGCGCGACCATGATCATCCCGGGCGTCAGCGGCTCGATGATGCTGATGCTGATGGGCTATTACCGCACGGTCATCGACGCGGTCACGCATCTGAAAGATGCAATTTTTGGCGGCGACTGGGCGCTGGCCGCGGAGCCGCTGAAGATTCTGCTGCCGTTTGCCGTTGGCATCGTCATCGGCATCTACGCCGTGGCGAAGCTGATCGAGTGGCTGCTCAGGCGCCGCCCGGTCTACACCTATTCCGCCATCCTGGGGCTGGTCGTCGCTTCGCCCGTCGCGGTGCTGCTGCGCTGCGATATGTCCGGCGTCACGCCGGTGATCGTTTTGATCTCGCTGGTCACGTTCATCGCGGGCTTCGTGTTCGCCGCATGGATGGCGCGGCTGTCAAGCAGGGAGATCAAG
Organism: Clostridiales bacterium; assembly: GCA_016930575.1. Lineage (GTDB taxonomy): Bacteria > Bacillota > Clostridia > Christensenellales > Aristaeellaceae > CAXXOK01. The sequence goes on from JAFGGL010000028.1 coordinate 91,862, forward strand.
CCCGCATAGCTTGCTTTTTTTCACGAAACCCGTTATACTCTGCGTAACAACAGCATACCTTATAAAGAGCGGTCGAGGGAACGAGCCCGATGAAACCCGCCAACCGGCGCGAAGCGCATCGGTGGTACATCTCGCGGCGGGACGCCGGAAGATAAGGAACAAATGTTTCGCAGACGCCCGCATCACAAAACGCGGGCGTTTTACTTAATAGAAAGCAGGGATACTATGCGTAAATTGTTCACATCAGAATCAGTAACGGAAGGCCATCCGGACAAACTGTGCGACCAGGTGAGCGACGCGGTGCTCGACGCGCTTTTGGAACAGGACCCGATGGCGCGCGTCGCCTGCGAAACCAGCGCGACCACGGGGCTTGTGATCGTCATGGGGGAGATCACCACCGAGGCATACGTGGATATCGACGGCGTCGCCCGCGGCGTGGTCAGGGATATCGGGTACACGTCCGCCGATATGTTTTTTGATTACAACAGCTGCGCGGTTATCACCGCCGTGCACGCGCAGAGCCCCGATATCGCCATGGGCGTGGACAGGGCGTCGGACAAACAGGAGACGCTTGGCGCGGGCGATCAGGGGATGATGTTCGGCTTTGCGTGCAACGAAACAAAAGAGCGTATGCCCCTGCCGATTTCCCTCGCGCACCGGCTGACCAGGCGGCTGGCGGATGTGCGCAAGGGCGCGGCGCCGGGCGGCGAAACGCTTGCCTGGCTGCGGCCGGACGGCAAAAGCCAGGTGACGGTCATCTACGAGGACGGCAGACCCGTAAGCGTCGACGCCATCGTGCTCTCCGCGCAGCATGACCCTGGTATCGCCCAGGCGGACCTGCGCGAAGCGCTGATGGAAACCGTCATCAAGCCCGCGATTCCAGGGGAATTGCTGATAAAGGACACCCGCGTCTATATCAACCCCACCGGTCGCTTCGTGCTGGGCGGGCCCGCGGGGGATACCGGCGTTACCGGGCGCAAGATCATCGTGGACACCTACGGCGGCTACTCCCGCCACGGCGGCGGCGCGTTCTCCGGCAAGGACCCCACCAAGGTCGACCGCTCGGCTTCCTACGCCGCGCGCTACGCGGCAAAGAACATCGTGGCCGCGGGGCTTGCCGACCGCTGCGAGATCGCCCTCGCATACGCCATCGGCGTTTCGCAGCCCGTCAGCGTGCAGGTGGATACTTTCGGGACCGGCGCGGTCCCGGACGACGCGCTGGGCAGGGCCGTACTCCGCAGCTTCGATTTAAGTCCGTCCGGCATCATCGATATGTTCGATATGCGCCGTCCCATCTACCGCCAGACCGCCGCCTACGGCCACTTCGGCCGCACGGATATCGACCTCCCCTGGGAACGTGAAGACCGAGTGGACGAATTGAAAGGGAACGTTTAGGGGCGTTGCCCCTAAAACCCCAGTTAAGGGCAATGCCCTTAACAATTCATATAATACCCGCGTTTCGCGCGGGCATTATGATATATTCTAAAGATAACCAACTGGCCGCGCTGATAGCGCGGCCAGTGAGGGGTCAAGGGCGAAAGCCCTTGTCAGGGTTCCAGGGGCGACGCCCCTGGGGGCTTATTCGTATTCGGATTCCAACGCCTTCGCGGCGGAAGAATAAAGCCTGCCCAAAGTTTGCACGCCTGCCTTACCGTCGATGTCCAGATCGTTGACGTCCTGGAAGTCGCGCACGGCGTTTTCGGTGATCTCGTCATAGGTGCCCGTGATCTCGCCGTCGTAGTATTTCAGCTCGTACAGTGTGTATTGCAGGTTGCGCACCTCTGATCCCGTATCGCCGGGACGCAGCGGGGAATACGAACCTTCGGACGTGCCGCCGTAAAGCATGCGCTGCATCGCGGGCCCGGCCGAACCGGTCACGCGCAGGCCGTGCGAGGCCTGGTAGTTCGTAACGGCCGTGGTGGTGCCGCTGCCGTACTGGCCGTCCAGCGAGCCGGTGTAGTAGCCAAGCGACGAAAGCGAGGTCTGCAGCGCGGTAACATTTGCGGGCGGCGGGCTGTTGGTGGAAGACATCGTTTTATATCCGGTGGAGGTCGCGGTTTCGCCGTAGACCGCCGGATCGGACGCGGTGGAGGACGACGAGCCGCCGGAGCTTGAGCCGCCTGCCGTTGCCGTACCCGAGAACATCTTGTTCAGGGTCGTTTTCCCCGCTACGCCGTCGGCCGTCAGGCCGTTTGCCGTCTGGAACTCGACCACGGACGTGTAGGTGTTCTGGCCGAAATCGCCGTCCACGGAGTGGTCGTAATAGTCCAGATCCCGAAGCCTCTTCTGCATGGCGCGCACGCCGTCGCCGGACATGCCGACGCGCAGCGTACCAAGGTAGGAAACGACCGAGCTGGCTTTGTTCGCCGAGGAGGAATACAGCTTCACAAGCGTATCCGGCCCCGCCACGCCGTCGGCGGTCAGGCTGTTGCGCTGTTGGAACGCGACCACGCCGGCCTCGGTGGTTTCGGCAAAAATGCCGTCGGCGGTGCCCGCGAGGTAGCCCAGATAGATCAGCCGGTTTTGCAGTATACGCACCTGATCGCCGGTGGAACCCAGGCGCAGGTAGATGTTTGTTTTCCCGTTGGTGTAGGTATTGGACGTGGAAGTGCCGGACGAAGAAGAACCCGAGGTCGAATCGCTTTTGGCGATTGCATACTTGCTGAACAGCGCATCCTGCGTTTTCTGGCCGGCGATGCCGTCCGCCGTCAGGCTGTTGGCGGTCTGGAAATCCTTTACGGCCTGCGTCGTCCCGCTGCCGTAGGAACCGTCCACCGAGCCGGTGTAATACCCAAGATCCTTCAATTGCTGCTGCAGCTGTTTTACCGCATAGCCCGTAGAGCCTGACTGGAGCACCGAATTATCGGTGGTCGTGGTCGCTGTGGTGGGCGTCGCGGTGGCTCCGACAGCCGTCGGGCCCGCGGTCGCGCCCGTCGTGCCGGACGCGCTTGTAGGCGAGACGCCGCTGGGCGGATTGGTGGCGGTATCGGCGCCGAAATCCCAGTCGGCCCAGTCGATCTGCTGTGATTTCTCCGTCGGTTTCGGCGTGGGGGTGGCGACCGGCGGCGAGGTGATGACGATGTCAAAATTCTGTCCCTCGGTGCCGATGGTCAGCCCGTTTGAATCGTCCACGATGCGGTCGGGCTCGACATAGCAGCCCGACAGCACAAGCGCGACAGCTACCAAAAGCACCGGAAGCAGCAGCCTGCGGTGGCGCTTTACGGCTTGCATCACACGATTATTCTTCATCTGAACACTTCCTTATTCAGCGATATGCGTATAGTTGCCTATAATAGAGGTTCCTTCATTGTACAGGGATATTACTCAAAAAGCAAGAGAAAATATAAATATCCTTCATAAAAAAGACGAACAATCGTATTGTTTTGTTCCCAGAAATGAAATAAAAGCGAGAACCACCGGGCTGCCGGAACCAAACTGCCGAATCGCGCCGCGTTTTGGCGGAATTTCACGCCGCGCGCCCGATGAATAGACGAACGAGCCGCGCCGTTTATTCCCGCGAGGAAGGATTTGCGCGGACCAGGTTTCCCCGCTTCAACCGCTGGTCCAGCTCCCAGAGCGCGGCTTTCTGGTCATGCCAGTAGACGAGGCCATAGGCGGCAGGAAAGGCGGCCCATTGCGTACGCGTGTGTTCCGCGGACAGCGTAATCTCGCCGTCGTACGGGACGGCGAAGTGGTACATCGGGCAGACCACAATGTCGTTCCCCCATGCTTTGTGCATCGTGAAAATATCGGACGGCAGGTAACTGACCGTATCCAGACGGTAAAAAGGGAGCTCCGCGGCGATGCCCGCTTCCTCATACGATTCTCTCCGCGCGGCCTGCTCGGGGGTTTCGCCTTCTTCAACGCCGCCGGATATGCCTTGCCAGCAGTTCGGGTCGTCGGCCCGCCGGAAAAGGGCGTACTCGTATACGCCGTCGCTGTTCCGCCTGTACGGATAGACATGGATATTCTGCGGCTGTCTCATCTTCACACCCCGTTGTCTTCCTTTTGCGGCCTGCCGCGCTTTACCGGGACGTTCCCTCGTTCAGCGACAGCGAATACAGCGTTACGCTGCGCACGGGAACTTCTGTGATCTCCTCCAGCGCCCTGCGGTACAGGGCGATCTGCGCCTCATACAGCGGCCAGAGCGCATCGGCGGTTTCCACGCGGTCGGTTTTATAGTCCAGCAGCGCCCATTGGCCGTCCTTCAGGTAGCACAGGTCGATCACGCCCTGCACCAGCATGCCGTCCTCCTCGGGGAGCGCGAGCACGAAGCCCCATTCGCGTTTAACGGTTTCAGCCTGCAGCGCGTCACGTCCCCAGGCGCTTTCAAAGAACGCCGCCAGCGTTCCGGCGTCAAGCAGCCGGAACTCTTCCCCGGTAAACAGCCGCCTTTTTAAAAACCTCCGTAGCTGCTCTTCGATACTGTGCCGGAGTTCCTGCGTGTTCGAGCAATCCCGCAGCGGCGCGTAGCGCAGCAGGCACAGCGCTTTATGCGCCGCAATACCGCGCAGGACGCCCGGCTGCTCCCCGGCGGCGCCGCGCAGGAAGGCGGGCAGCGCGGGCAGGTCGGCGATCTGCCGGGGACGGGTGAGCGGCAGGGGCAGTCGCTTTTGGCGGGAGGTTTCCGCCTCGCCCGGGTCGTCGTTTTCGGGATCGACGAGGAACGGCGTTTCTGCCTGCCGGGCTTTCATCGAGCGCGCAAGCGCCGTCACGCCGACCTTGAACGGCCGCCGGCTGCGGGGGAGCGACGGCAGCAGCGGATCGGCGGCGTCTCCGGCGGCGGGCGAGGACGGCGCCAAAAGCCGCGCCTCCTCGGCGAGTTGCGCCAGCCGCTGTCGCTGGAATTCCAGCGTTTGGCGGCCGGATTGCGGTTGTAAAATCCTCATTAAATCCACGCTCTCGTCCGCCGAATTGTGGGAAACGACGCAAAATACCCCCGTTTTATGTGGAAAAGATGTGGAATGTTCGGTAAACCCGCCTTCGGCGAGCGTAAGGGAATCCGTCCGGGGATCGGTGCACAGCGTCAGCCATTCCAGCATATGCCGGGCGTTCGCGACCGCGTATGCGGACGGCGCCGACGCGGAAAAGCGCGGCACTTCCATGCACCCGGTCATCACCAGCTCGTCCCGCGCGCGCGTCATGCCAACATATAGCTTGCGGGCGTTTTCCGCCAATTCTTCGGACTGCAGCCGCAGCCCGATGGCCGACGACAGCAGCGTATCGCCCTTCACGCGGCGGACCTCGTCAATATACGGCAGCGCAACGCCGAGTTTCGGGTGCAGGGAGAGCTCGGAACCGCCGCGCCTGCCCATCGGCGTTTCCAGCCCCATCAAAAACACCACCGGAAACTCCAGTCCCTTGGACTTGTGGATCGTCATCACGCGCACCACGTCCTCCCGCGGGCCCAGCACCGTGGGGCTGACGGATTCCCTGGCGGCGGTCACCGACACGACGGACTGCAGAAACGCGTGCAGACCGCCCGCGCCGCGCGACTGGAACTCCACGGCTTTCTCGCACAGCAGCCGGAGGTTCGCCTGCCGCAGCTTGCCGTAGGGCTGGCAGCCGTAAAAGGCGTAGAGCCCCGAGCGCGTCAGAAAGCCCCACAGGTACTCGGGCAGAGGCGTATTGCGCATCAGGAAGCGCTCGTGCCCGATCTCCCGAAGCGCATTCGCGCAGCGTCCGGCCAGCGCATCCACGCCCGCCGCCGCCTTGCGCACCGCTTCCAGGAAGCTTTCGCGCGGGCAGCGGATGCGGATGTCGGCCAGTTCCTGATCGGTCATGCCTATGGCGGGGCTGCGCAGGCAGGCCAACAGGGAAAGGTCGTCCTGTACGTTGTCCATCAGGCGCAGGTGGCACAGCACCTGCGTGATTTCGTCGGACTGCAGCCCCTCGCCGCTGCCTTCTGCGTACACGGGAATGTTCAATGCGCCAAGCGCGCGGGTGACCACCTCGTCCACGCCCTTCATCCGGGGAGCGAGGATGGCGACGTCGCGGAAACGCAGTGCGCGCATTTTATTTTCCTTGCTATCGAAGTACGGCTGCCCGACGCGCTTCTTAATCTCCCGCCCGATGGCCGCGGCCTGCACACGGGTCTTGTCGGCGCTTGTCATCGGCGGGGTGAAAATGTGAAGCCGCACGGGCGTGTCGCCGTCCGTCTCCAGCCCGGGGTACAGCCGCGCGCGGCTGTCGTAGGCGATCTCGGTCACGTCGCTTCGCATCACCCGCTCAAACACGCGGTTGACCGCTGCGATGACCGCGCCGCGCGAGCGGTAGTTGCGGTTGAGGTCGATGCGCCGCAGCGGGGCGCCTTCAGCGTCCGCAAAGGTTCGTTCTTTTTCCATGAACAGTGTCGGGTCGGCCTGGCGGAAACGGTAGATGCTTTGTTTGACGTCGCCGACATAAAAGAAGCGCTGCTTTGTGTCCGCGCCGATGTCCTTGACGGCGTTTAAAAGCGCTTCCTGCACGCCGGAGATGTCCTGGTACTCGTCGACGAACACCGCGTCGTAGCGGGCGGCGACGGCGGCGCGGATCTCGGGGTGCGAGAGGATTTCAAGCGCCATGTGCTCCAGATCGTTGTAATCCAGCAGCGAACGCTGCTTTTTACGGCGTAAATACTCCGCATGCAGGGAAACGCACAGGCCGTGCAATCCCCAAAGCGCCGGTTGCATGGCGTTGAGCCGCGCGACGGCGGCCTCCGGCGACTGCGTAAGCAGCCCGCCGACTTTCCCTGCGAGGTCTTTCAGCCCGGCGCGCAAATCCTTGTATTTCAGGTTGACTTCCTTTTCCTCGTCCGACAAATTCCGGAGACGCGGCATATCAACGACATGAAACGCCTGCGCCGCCTGAACTACGGCGAGCAGCCCCCGCGAAACGGTTTCGGTCAGCTGGTCCGCGGCCCTGATATCGCCGCGTATCGCCGGAATGTATTTTTCGTGGCAGGCGGGGCGCTCCGTCAGCGCCCGCAGTTCGTCCGCGAGTTCCCGTGCGCCGTCCAGCAGCACCAAGCAGTCCGCCATCAACGTATCCGCCATCGCGCCCGTTTCCAGATCGCTCAAGGTATAGGTCTTTTCGGCCTGTTTTTGCAGCCAGGCAAAGGGCTCGGCGAGCGTCATCAGGAATGTATACAATTCCGTCGATACTTTAACAATCCGATTGTCCTCGAATTTCGCCGTCAGCGCTGCCGCAGCCGCGTCGCCTTCCGCCGCGCGCGTATACAGCGTGTCCATTGCCGCGTCCAGCGCTTCCTGGAAGAGGTTGGAGGACGCCGCCGTGTCCGCAATGGCCGACAGCGGGTCGACATCCGCGGCCTGGAAATACTCGCTTACCAGCTTGTGGCAAAAGCTGTGCAGCGTCGAGATCTGCGCCAGCTCCAGCCGCTCGCGCTGGCGCCTGAGCTCCGGCGACGGATCGCCCGCCATGCGCCGCTTCAGACGCTCCCGCATCTCCGCCGCCGCGGCGTTCGTATACGTCACTACCAGCATGCGGTCCACGCTGAGGCCGTCCTCTTTGAGCATCGTGTATATTTTTTCGATCAGAACGGCCGTCTTGCCGCTGCCCGCCGCCGCGGACACCAGCAATTCCCGGTTCTTCGCATTGATCGCCGATAACTGTTCTTTAGAGAATTCCATGGTTCCTCCGCATCAAGTATGATAGGGGCTTCCGCCCCTAAGACCCCGACATGGGCTATTGCCCTTGACCCCTCATTGACCGCGCGCCGCGCGGTCAAGTGTAGGGTCCAGGGGCACTGCCCCTGGTCAGGGTTATAGGGATGAAATCCCTAACGTGCCTTTGCGACTTCGATGATAAGCTGCGTGGCTTTCGTAAGTTCCGGGACGCTGACGTACTCCATGAGGCCGTGAACGTTATGGGCGCCTGTGGGGAGGTTCGGGCAGGGCAGGCCCATATAGGTCAGGCGCGAGCCGTCGGTGCCGCCGCGGATGGGCACGACGTCCGGCTCCTCGCCGATCGCGCGGATGCCGTCCAGCGCGCGCCGGACGACCTCGGGGTGCTTGTCGAGCTCGTCGCGCATATTAAAATAGGTGTCCTTCATCGCAACGTTCACGGTGCCCTCGCCGTACCGCCCGTTTAAGAACGCGGCGGCGGCGAGCATACGCTCCTTGCGCCGTTCAAACTTCGCGCGGTCGTGGTCGCGCAGGATGTATTTCATGGTCGCCTTGATTTCCTCGCCGCTGATGGACGTCATATGGAAAAAGCCCTCGCGCTTTTCGGTATGCGACGGGGTCTCCGCAGGCGGCAGGAGAGCTGCGAACTCGGTGGCGATCAGCGCGGCGTTCTTCATGATGTTCTTGGAGGTGCCGGGGTGCACGTTCACGCCTTTGACCGTCACCTCGGCGGCGCAGGCGTTGAAGCACTCGTAATTGAGCGTATCGGGCGGCCCGCCGTCCACGGTGTAGGCAAAGTCCGCGCCGAAGCCCTTGACATCGAAATAGTCCACGCCCTCGCCGATCTCCTCGTCCGGGGTAAAGGCGACGCAGATTCTGCCGTGTTTGATCGCCGGGTCGTCCTTCATGATCTCGCAGGCCGCCATGATCGCGGCGATGCCCGCCTTATCGTCCCCGCCCAACAGCGTGGTGCCGTCGGTGACAATCAGTTCCTGCCCGATATTCTTCTCCAGATCCGGGAACTCCTTGGTCCGCATCACGACGCCGTTGCCGATAACAAGGTCGCCGCCTTCATACAGCACGCTGCGCGCGCGCACCGGGCCGGTGGGTACGGAGGGCGATGTATCCATGTGCGCGATGAAGCCGACGGCGGGCTGGCCGTCCGCGTTCGCCGGGAAGCTCGCGTACACCACGCACTGCTCCGATACGCGCACGTCCTGCGCGCCCAGATCCTTGAGTTCCTGCTCCAGCAGCCGCGCCAGCGTCCATTGCTTGTCCGACGACGGATGCGTGCCCGAATTCTCGTCCGCGCCCGTGTCGATCGCCGCGTAGCGCAGGAACCGTTCCTTAACAGTCATAGAGATAGTCCTTTCCGGGGCTCCGCCCCCATACCCCCGGCAAAGGGCAGTACCCTTTGCAATCCCACCACTGGCCGCGCATTGCGCGGTCAGTGAAGGGATTGTTAAGGGCCATTGGCCCTTAACTGGGGATGATAAGGGGCAAGGCCCCTTAAAATGTTTCACGTGAAACATTATCGGGATTTCAGCAATTTAATGCAGTCCTTGAGCGGCCTGCGGACGATGGGCATGATATTGGCGGGCAGGTCGTCCAGCGCAAACCATTGCAAATCGGTGGTTTCGTCGGTCTGGGCGACGGGCGTGCCGGAGAAATCCTCGCAGAGGTAGAAATGCCCGACGAGGTAGACCTGGTCGCCGTTTGGATAGGTGTGGTAGAAGTCCTTGCCGGAATACACGCCCAGAAACTCAAGGTTCCCCGCCGTAAGGCCCGTCTCCTCATAAAGCTCGCGGCGGGCGGTTTCCTCCGGCGTTTCGCCGATCTCCAGGCAGCCGCCGTGGTCGCCCCAGCTGCCGTCGTCCCTGCGGCGCTGCAAAAGCAGCCTGCCGTCCCTGTGCACAAACACGCCCGCGCCCACCAGCAGCAGCCGGTCGTGCCCGATTTTCGCGCGTATGGATGCTATATAGTCGTTCATTCTGCCCTCCCGCTTATTCCTCATTCTACCACGGCAAAAAAAGGTCGGCAAGGTGTTGACAGCGAAACAACGATGTGATATATTCGCACTCCTGCGTAAAAAGAACATAAAAGACAGATGGCAAATGTGAGGATAGCATGATTGAGCTTCAGGGCATCTGCAAAACGTTCCGCGTCGCCAAGCGCAAGAGCGGGTTTCGACGCGCGGTGAAAGCGCTGGTCTCGCGCGAGATTGAGACGGTGCACGCGCTAAGCGACGTGAGTTTCACGGTGAAAGACGGCGAAATGATCGGATACATAGGCCCCAACGGCGCGGGCAAGAGTACCACCATCAAGATCATGTGCGGCATCCTGACGCCCGATTCGGGCAACTGCGTGATCGACGGCCGCACGCCGTGGAAGGAGCGTACGGCGCACGTGCGGCACATCGGTGTGGTGTTCGGCCAGCGCAGCCAGCTGTGGTGGGACGTGCCCGTGTGCGACAGTTTCGATCTGATCCGCGACATCTACCGCGTGGAGGAAACCGCGTACAGGCAGACGCTTGAAGAACTAACGGAGCTTTTGAACCTCGCGGAAATCCTCAAAACTCCCACACGCTCGCTTAGCCTCGGCCAGCGCATGCGCTGCGAGATCGCCGCGTCGCTGCTGCACCGCCCGAACATGCTGTTTCTGGACGAACCGACCATCGGTCTGGACGCGGTATCCAAGATCGCCGTGCGCCAGTTCATCAAACGCCTGAACAAGGAGCAGGGCACGACGGTGATCCTGACCACGCACGACATGCAGGACATCGAAGCGCTGACCGAGCGCATCCTGCTGATCGGCAAGGGCCGCATCCTGCTGGACGGCAGCCTGGACGAGCTCAGGCGCCGCGCCTCGGTGCAGAAAACCCTGGTGGTGGAGTATTCCGGCGCGCCGCCGGCGCTTTCGGCGGGCATGACGCTTGCCGAGAGCCGCGAGGGCCGCATGGTGATCACGCTGAACCCCGCCGTATGCCCGGCGTCGGAGGCGATCGCGCGTATCGCCGCGCAGACGGACATCGTAGACGTATCGGTTTCGGGGATTTCTGCTGAAGAAATGGTCGCTGCGCTGTATCAGGAGTATGAAATATGAAGGCGTATTTGGCGGTGTTCCGCATCCGGTTCGCGCACACCATCCAGTACCGTGCGGCGGCGCTGGCGGGCGTTGTAACGCAGTATGCCTGGGGGTTTATGGAGCTTTTGATGTTTTCGGCGTTTTACCGCGTCAATCCGGAAGCCTTTCCGATGACCTTCCAGCAGATCGTCAACTATATCTGGATTCAACAGGCGTTTTTGGCGCTGTTCATGACCTGGTTTTGGGAAAACGAAATTTTCGAAACTATCAACACAGGGGCGATCGCCTATGAAATGGCACGGCCGCTGGATTTGTACGGGCGTTGGTTCTGCCAATCGGTAGCTACGCGCACGGCGCGGTGTCTGCTGCGCGCGCTGCCCATACTGCTGGTTGCGTTTATCATCCCCGGCCCGTTAAGAATGACACTGCCGCCCGATGCCGGGCAGTTTCTGCTGTTTTTACTGTCGGCGGTTCTGTCGCTGGGGGTTGTGGTGGCGTTTTCCATGCTCGTGTATATCTCCACGTTTTATACGCTGTCGGCGGTCGGCATGCGCGTGATGGCGGCCGTTGTGGTGGATTTCCTGGCGGGCGGCACGGTTCCCCTGCCGTTCTTCCCGCCGGCCATCCGCACCGTTGTGGAGCTCACGCCCTTTGCCGCCATGCAGAATATGCCGCTGCGGATCTATTCGGGCAATATTGCGGGAACGGACGCGGCGCTTGGCATCGGGCTGCAGCTGTTCTGGCTAGCGGCGCTGGTGTTTTGCGGCTGGCGCTGGATGCAAAAAGCGCTACAAAAAGTGATTGTACAGGGAGGCTGAGGATGAAGCTGTACTTGAAATACCTTTCCATTCACGTCCGCAGCTCCATGCAGTATAAGGTTTCCTTTGCGCTGCTGACGCTGGGGCAGTTTATGGTGTCGTTCACGGCGCTGTTGGGGCTGTGGTTTATGATGAACCGCTTCCATACTGTGGCGGGGTTCGCGCTGCCCGAGGTGCTGATCGGGTTTTCGGTCGTGCTGACAGCGTTTTCCATCGCCGAGACCGTGGCGCGCGCGTTTGATGTGTTCCCCGTGATAATCTCCAACGGCGAGTTTGACCGCATGATGATGCGCCCGCGCGGACTGATCTTCCAGGTGCTCGCGGCGAAGATGGAATTTAGCCGCATGGGGCGGCTGGTGCAGGCGGCGGCGATGCTGGCATACGCCATCCCCGCCAGCGGCATCGTATGGACGCCGGACAAGATCCTCACCCTCGTGCTGATGATCGTCTGCGGCGCGGTGGTGTTCGGCTGCCTGTTTTTGATTTACGCCGCGATCACGTTTTTCACCATCGAAGGGCTGGAGTTTATGAACGTACTCACCGACGGCGGGCGCGAGTTTGGCCGATACCCCTTTGCCATCTACGGCAGGGAAGTGCTTAAATTCCTCACCTACGTCGTCCCGCTTGCGCTGTTCCAGTACTATCCGTTGTTATACCTTATCGGCCGCGAAACCGGTAAATTCTATATGTTCCTGCCGCTTGTGAGTTTGCTGTTTGTGTTTCCGGCTTATGGGTTTTGGCGTATCGGGCTGCGGAATTATAAATCGACCGGATCGTAGAAATGTTTCACGTGAAACATTCTTGTAGCTACGCGCCACAAATCCCAAGAAAAGGGCAAGACCCTTTTCAAACAATTTTTTACCCGCGCATTGCGCGGGTAAGGTGATTTTCTCTTGCTTACTTCTCTTTTTTCAAAAGAGAAGTAACCGTAGCACTCCCCGAGCGCCTTATTTACCCAGCTTTGCGTTTCTCCATTGATCCAGAAAATTCCAGGTATCCGCGCCCAAAGGAACGGCATTATGGCATAACAGGTCGATTTGATGCCACAAACGCGGTTCGCCGGTCAAATCCCTTCCGCCTGAAGCGCCGCCGGCGGCCAGACCGACCACAGAATCGCTGTACCCCTTATACACATCATTCCCCGCTTTTTCATAAAGGTAATACGCGTTATAGCCGGCCAGCAAGTATTTTACCGCCGCCATTTCTTCGCAGCTGTAGTCGATATCGCCCGAAAGCGACATGAAATTACCATACGCGATACCCATAACCTCGGACGGCAGCGCGGCCAGGATCAAATTACCCAAATCATTATCGCCTAAATTATTGGCCGACGCTTCGTCTATATTCAGATTTACCAACCCGCACTCCGGGAACACCAGCGCCGTGATATCTGCTTCACCCGGTTTATACACCACGGGCAATATCACGCGAAGCCCGTTTTCCGCGAAAAAGGCTTCGATATTCTCCCCGCCGTTTTCCTTAAACCAAGCAAGCATTCCGTTAAAGCATTGCATCATCCGCTCGCTGAAAAACGGCAGCCATAGTTTCTGCCCGTTTTCCAATTCATATACGGTTAAGCCCTCGCCGGATAGAACGTTTTCCCGCAGGATACCGAGACCGGACAAAGTATACGTCTCGCCGTTTTCGCGCTTACCGGTAAAATTATCAAACGCGTACAGCCAAACCGCCCTGTCCCTCAAGACGTTCTCGCCGGCATAGCCCGTATCGATCAATTCCTGGTAATATTTACCATATAGCGTATTTTCATATTCGGTTTTCGCTCGCGCAATCAACGAAGCAGGCAAAACGTCTTTCGAATCGGGATCGCTGATCACAGCCGTCAATAACGCACGTTCTACCGCGCTTAAGGGCTGATAGGATTCCCCCGTTACCAAATCAACCGCCAGTTCCTCCGCTTCCGGCTGCGTTTGCGCATCGCCTGCCTGCGCCGCCGCGGTGCCAAAAACCAAACCGGCGGCCACGGCCACGGCTAGTAATCTTCTGCTCAACGAATACAGGACATCTTTTTTGGAGTGTTTTTTTTGCATAGTTTTTCTCCTTTCGATTGTTGTGCATAGGGCAGAGAATGCGTATGACGCTTGTTCTTGCAGATAGTATAGCGTGACAAAGAGTGATTTTCAACGCTTCATGTGAAACAAACCGGTAAAGTTCTTGTTAATCCCATCATTGCCCACGCTCCATGCGGGCAATGATGGGGTTGTTAAGGGCGACGGCCCTTAACTGGGGGTATGGGGCGCATAGCCCCATGAGTTTTACACGCCCCTCACATGTTGTTTTTGATAATCACAGCCTGTTCATGCTATAATATGGTTTAAACATCAACCCCGGGAGGGAAACGATATGCCCGCGAAAGCATGCGACATGAACGCGATCAGGGAATGCATCACCGGAAAGCTTTTGCGCTACTACGGCGTGACCGTGGAAAGCGCGACAAAACGCCAAATCTATAAAGCAACGGCCATCACCATCCGCGACCAGATCATGCAGATGTGGATGGAAAGCAAAAAGAAAAACGAAGCCGAACAGGGGAAGACCCTGTATTACCTCTCCATCGAATTTTTGATGGGGCGGAGCATGAACCAAAACCTCATCAACATGTGCGCGCAGGAGCACTATACCGCCGCGCTCAGGGACCTGGGCGTCGACATCCTCGACCTGATGGAGGAAGAACCGGAGCCGGCCCTTGGAAACGGCGGACTGGGAAGGCTTGCCGCCGGGTTTCTGGACAGTTTATCTACGCTCGGGATCCCGTCGGTCGGCTCGACGATACGCTACGAGTACGGCCTGTTCCGCCAGCGGATCGTGGACGGTCAGCAGGTGGAGCTTCCCGACCCGTGGCTGCAAGACGGCAACGTGTGGGAGATTCCCGTGACCGAGGACATCTGCCAGGTGCAGTTCGGCGGCGAGGTGAAGGAGTATCAGGCCGGCGGGCGGTGGCGGTTTGCGCTGGAAAACGCATATACCATCGACGCCGTGCCTTACGATATGCCGGTCGTCGGCTACGGCTCCGCCGCGGTGAACACGCTTCGCACCTGGTCGGCCCGCAGCCGCGAAAGCTTTGATTTGCACACCTTCGGGCGCGGCGAGTACGACAAGGCCATGGACGAAATGCGCATGGCGGAGGTCATCAACAAGGTGCTCTACCCCGAGGACAGCCACTGGGAGGGCAAGATGCTGCGCATGAAGCAGCAGTATTTCTTTACCTCCGCCACAGTGCAGACGGCCGTCAGGAAGTTTAAAAAGCGCTACGGCACGGATTTCGGCCGGATGCCTGAAAAGGTGGTCTTCCACATCAACGACACGCACCCCGGCCTCGCCATCCCCGAGCTGATGCGGATTTTGATCGACAACGAGGGCCTGGGCTGGGATTCGGCGCAGGGCATCGTGAACCGCTGCTTTGCCTACACCAACCACACCGTGATGCAGGAAGCGCTGGAGCGCTGGCCGCAGGAGATGATGAAGCAGACCCTGCCGCGCATCTATATGATTCTGGAAGAGATGAACCGCCGCCTCTGCGAAGACCTGTTCAGGGCCTATCCCGACCAGTGGGACAGGATCGGGAGCATGGCGATTCTCTCCTACGGGCAGGTGCAGATGGCCAACCTCTGCGTGTCGCAAAGCTACAGCGTCAACGCCGTCAGCCAATTGCACGGAAAAATCCTCACCGACGGCCTGTTCCACGATTACTGGCTGTTGAATCACGATAAATTCACCGCTATCACCAACGGTATCACGCACCGGAGGTGGTTGCTGTCGGCCAATCCGAAGCTTACGGAGCTTTTGGAGGAAGCCATCGGGCCCGGATTCCGCGGTGACGCGCAGGAGCTTGAAAAACTCAAGCCCTTCGCCGGCGACGCGGCCTTCCGCGACAAGTACGCGGCCGTGAAGCGCCAAAACAAGGAACGCCTTTCGGCGCTCATCAAGCACCGGCAGAACGATACCGTAAGCCCCGATTTCATCTTCGACGTCCAGGCCAAGCGCCTGCACGAGTACAAGCGGCAATTGTTGAACGCCCTGCACATCCAGGTGCTGTATAACCGCATCGCGGACGACCCGAACTATTCCATGCCTCCGCGCGCGTTCCTCTTCGGCGCCAAGGCCGCGCCGGGATACCACCGCGCGAAGCTTATCATCCGCTATATCAACGCGCTGAAAACGCTGATCGAAAGCCACCCCCGCGCAAGCGAAATGCTCAAGGTCGTCTATATCGAAAACTACGACGTATCCACCGCCGAGATCATTATGCCCGCCGCCGAGATCAGCCAGCAGTTGTCCACCGCGGGCAAGGAGGCCAGCGGCACCGGCAACATGAAATTCATGATGAACGGCGCGATCACCCTTGGCACCATGGACGGCGCGAACGTGGAGATCTTCGAGCTCGTGGGCGACGAGAACATCTATATCTTCGGCATGCGCGCCGACACCGTGGAGAATATGTACAAAAGCGGCGCCTACAACCCGATGTCGATCTTTGAATCAAACGCCGAGATCAAAAAGGCGATGGGGCAGCTCATCGACGGCACGCTGTTCCCCCGCGAGCCGCTCGCGCTGCAGGAGCTTTACCATACCCTGCTCGTGGGCGACCATGGCGGCATGGCCGACAGCTATTTCGTGCTCAAGGACTTCGGGAGCTACTCCATGGCCAACCGCCGTATGATGGACGACTACCAAAACCGCGATAAATGGCTGAAAATGGCCGTGATGAACACCGCCATGTCCGGGCATTTCTCGTCAGATCGTACAATTAAAGAATATAACGAGAGGATATGGAGGATGTAACACCTTTCTTTTCGGGAAAAAGAAAGGTGTAGCCAAAGAAAACCTCAATCTAAAGGGCCGCGCAAAGCGCGGCCCTTTGTGTGTGATTCATGGGCATCAAAGATACAAGGAACGACTTTTTATCTCAAATAAGCATCATTTAACTCCGAATTGTATAACAAAATCTTTCGTCGGTAACGTTATAGATCGTGATATGGTTTTCATCTCTGTATCGTTTTTGCCACATCCATAACAAATCCCGCAAACGGTAGAGCTTCGTGTTCTGAGGATTGCCGTATAATTCTGCAAGCTGATTGATCGGTGGGATTGCACGATAGTAATCTTTATCAAGGTTTTCCACATAGGAAACGATCTCGTCGCAGGTCATCGATTCGAGCATTTCTATATTGTCTTCGCGCAAGGTAATAACCAACGCTCTTTTGGTATACTCAGGCAGTTTTCCATCGGAAAGCCAGTCCTTTTCCGTTTGATATCGCTGGATATTCATCGTGCTTTTTACTTGATCGGACAACAAGGCGTAGCTTTTTTCCGTCAGGCGCGAATCTTCCATCAAATATCCCCTTCCCCTGTAATCCGGAAGGAAAGAATGGATATTGGAAATATCGGTTATCTGACCCAAAATGTTAAAAAGCGCTTCAAGCATGTCTTTGTTTTCTTCCGTGATAACAATGGACGGCGCACAGGTCATTCCGTGCCGCTTTGCGCTTTTTGCCAATTGCAGCATAAAACGGTAGTCGCCAGTATGTACGGAGAAGCGGTCGTGATATTTCTCGTTTCCAAAAAACGTGACATCAATCGTTTTTATGCCGGCGATCTTTAATTTTGCTATAAATTTGTCGGTTTCAGATATTGTCTTGATTTCTATTCCGTTGCATTGTAAAAAACTTGCCCCTGCAAAGCCAATTGCTTGATTAAACGAGATATTATCAAACAACTCTGGGTAATCCGCGCAATAGGCTATTGAGTAGCAGGGGAGATTTTCTAAGTTGTGTTCTTTACCCCACCGGATGAATCTTTCAGCAATTTTCCGGCCTCTGTAGTAATCAACGCCCTCTGCCTTTTTGCTGGACTGCAACAGGCAGTATTTGCACGCGCAACTGCAGGGAGCGTATAGATTTTGAATTCCGACAGAAACAGTCTCCACCGCTTGCCTCTCCATGTAATTCGTTGAGTGTACAATCTAACTGATCCTTATCATTATACAACATTCTACATTTTTCAAAAGACTAGCAACAGAGGACTCTTTGACATTCTGGTAGATGATTATAGTAGAAGGCCGCGCAACGCGCGGCCTTTTTGTAGGTTTGTAAAGGGCATTGCCCTTTACCGGGGTCATAGGGGCAGCGCCCCTATGCATCCCCCGTTTTCTCCCCTTCGTTCTTCTTTTCGGGTTCCGGCAAGGGCTCGGGGTCCCTGTCCAATGCTGCCAGCGTACCCGGCAGCACGAACACGATCAGCAGGATGGCGATGGCTGCGCCCTTGGAGATGGTGAAGAGGATCTCGGCGATGGCCGGCTCGGCGTGGATGAGCACGAAGCCGATGCCGGCGGTCACGGTCACGAGCACCAGTCCCGAGGTTAGAATGGTATGGATGGAGTTGCGCAGCGCCAGGATGACGGAGGTCTTTTTATCGTGCGTCGCGCGCAGCTTGTGGTAGTAATCGGCGTAGAGTATGCCGTAGTCCACCATCGCGCCCAGCAGCAGGCACTGTACGATCAAAAGTGGCAGGTAATACATGCTCACGCCCTGCAGGTAGCTGGTGCCCATCGTGACCCAGACCGCGCACTGGATGATCAGCGTCAGGATCAGCGGCACGGTCAGCTTGCGGAACACCAGCGCCACGATCAGGAAGATCGCGACCACGATCAGTATCGTGATGCGGTTCATCTCGGCGGGGAAGCTTTCGTTCATTTCATAGGCGATCGCCGAGTTCCCGACCAGGATATAGCTCACGTCCGCTTCGTCAAGCGCTTCTTTGACGGTATCGATCAGGGCGAAGGTCTCCCCGCCCTCCTCGGGGAGATGCGTATCCAGCACGGCGCGGGAGTGCGCTTCGCCCACGAACGCGTCCGCGGCCGACGTGAGCTGCGCCATGGCGTCTTCGGGGAAATAGGCCGAATACATCGGGTTTGCCGCGACGGCGGATTGGATGTATTCGAGCAGGTCGTTCAGCGGAACGCTGTCCGCGCCGTAGGCGGAGAACAGCTGCCCCGCCATCATGGCGTTGATGCCCGTAAGCTCTGCAAACTCCGACGCCGTGTACTCCTTCTCCATGGTCGTAGCGTAGGAATCCACGCTGTCGATACGCGCATCTTCCTGCAGCGCCCGGAGTTCAGGCGCGATCGCGTCTTCATCCCCATTGTCATAGATCACGATGATAGGATTGGATATGTTGAAATGCTTGTTCACCTCATAGTAGTTGGACATCGAATAGGTGATATCCACGCCGTTGCGCAGGAAGAAGCTCCCCGCTAGCAGCAGCACGAACACCGCCAGGATGGCGTAGCGCCCCTTGTGCTCAAACGCGCCTACCTTCGTCATCTTCGGCAGAAAGGCCTTTTTGAGTGTCTTGTCGAGCGCTTCGTCGAAGATCAGCACCAGCGCGGGCAGCACGGTCAGGATGCAGATCAGGCTGATCAGCACGCCCTTGGCCAACACCAGCCCCAGATCCATGCCGATGGTAAAGCTCATCAGCGTCAGCGCGAGCATCCCCGCGATGGTGGTGATGGAGCTCCCGGAAATCGAGGTCATACCGGTGTGCAGCGCGCGCCGCATGGCCTGGTACTTGGTGCCGCCCTTTTCTTTCTCCTGGCGGTAGCGGCTAAGCAGCATGACGGAATAGTCGATCGACAGGCACACCTGCAGGATGGACGCGATGGAATAGGTGATCTCCGACACGCTCCCGAAGATGATGTTGGACCCCATGTTGATCAATATCGCGATGCCGATGGTGATCAGGAACAAAAACGGCTCCAGCCACGACGAACACATAAAGAACAGGATGAGCATTAAAAGCGCGCCCGCGACGATCAGCAGGGTCATGATCGAATCGATCACGGTATTGCCGGCCGCGTCGCCCGCGACGGCGATTGTTACCCCGCTAAACAGGGCCTTCACGTCCGAGACGATCGCCTTCGCCGCGTCGGTGGACGCCGCGGCGCCCACGGTGATCTCATACAGGGTATAATCGCCGCTATTGTAGCGCTCCGTGTCGTCGTAGGCTACGGTCAGCACGCCGTCCACGCCTTGTATTTCTTCCTTTGCGGCCTGTTTGCGGTCGTCGGCCAGGCCTTCAAACATCAGGGTAAAGGTGCTGGCCGGGGAAAACTCCTCGTTTAGGATGGCGATGCCCTGCTTGGCGGGCGAACTTTTCGGCAGATACTGGGTCATGTCCGAGTTGACGTTCACCTGAAACATCAGCACGGCGCCGGCGACCGCCAGTAGCGTGAATAAAATCAGGATGAGTTTATGGCCTTTTACGATGTTTTTCGCGATGGTCTTCATGCGGTTTGGGTGCTCCTTTGGTGTTTTTGCAGACACATGGTTGACAAACGGTGTCAGCTTCATCATAATAACCATGTGTGGAGATAACAACCAACTGTTGACCTTGTATCTGCTGTGAAAGCGACACTACGCCGCAAAGTGTCTGCGCTCCGCCCGCGTCCGGAACATTTGTTGCAATTGTGAACCTCTCAGTGGTGAAACCCCGCGTAAACGATACAGGGAACGGCATTGCGCGTGTGAATGACCGTGCGACCCCCGCAGCGCATTACGCGACAACAGATTAGAGCGCATAAAGAAAGGAAGCTCCCCTATGTCCGAAAACCAACGCGTCCGCCTGTCCAAGCAGCTGCTCAGGCAGAGCCTGATCAAGCTGCTCGGTGAAAAATCCATCCACAAGGTGTCCGTGCGCGAGATCTGCGAGCAGGCGCAGGTCAACCGCTCGACCTTCTACAAATACTACGGCAGCCAGTACGACCTGTTTCACGATATGGAAGAAGAAATTTTGGCGCACGTCAACAACTACCTGCGGGACGAACCCTCCACCATGACGGGCGATCTTTCGCAGATCACCAAGCTGGTGGCGTTTATCGGCGAGAACGCGGAACTGTGCCGCATCATCATCAACCACAACATCGACCCCAAATTCCCCGAAGCGCTGGTCAACCTGCCAAGCCTCCACCAGTGGATCGACACGCACTTCCGCGTAGAGTACTCTAAAAACGAGATGGAGTATGTGTACGGCCTTGTGGTGAACGGCGGGTTTTCCATTATAAGGATGTGGCTGAACAAGGAAAATCCCGAGCCGCCCGACGTCGTCGCCGAGGTTTTATGCGCCACGATCGCCAAGCTGTTTCCCGCGGCGGTATAATATGTTATGATAAGAAAAACAAAAACGGTGGCCGTGGGAAAGGAAGTGCTCTCATGATTCGAAAGCATGCGTTTCGAGCTTTTATTGCGCTTGCCCTTATACCGCTCCTGTGCGTTCTCACTGCCGTAGCGGCGGACGACGTAACGGCATTCGCGGGCTGGGAACTTCCCGACGGTACGACTCTGTGTCTGGTCAACACATACGGGCAAAACGTTGTCTGCTTCTTCTGCAACGAACCGAGACTGTTGCAAACAGGCTGATAGCACAGAGACGAAACCCCCGCAAACGAGAGGAGATTGAGGAATGTATAAAATGTCTGCATGGATGAAAACATTGTCCGCAGGATTGACGATCCTCTTGATACTCGCAGCGCTCTCCGCCGGACTGGCGGAGCAGGCCGCATCGACCGGGCAACCGGAAGGCTTTGACTGGCAAATGACCATCGCCGAGTTGATGGCCACCGGGGGACAAATTGAAAGCGACGACGCCACCAACCAGTATGAGCGGGATAACCATTATATGTTCCGTGGCGAACAATGTATGCTGGCGGTCTCCTCGCAGTGTCGGGAAGCGTACGCTGCGAATCTTCTGCAAATGACCGTCAAGTATGGCGCGCCCGCGAATATGTCGGCGGAGGCGATCAGCAGGCTTTTCAATGAGCTGATGCCGGGCAAGTTGTACGTCGAGAACTTAGACCGCCTGACGACGTGGATTCTTGACGACGGAACGCTCGTTGCGCTGTGCCTCATCGGCGAAAAATGTTTTACGTCCTACTTCAACGCGTCGCTGATATTGGATGGCAAATAGGCAAACACAAACCGTACAGACGATAAGGAAGATGCAAAAACCATGAAGCACATATACCGTATTTTCATCCTTTTCCTCGCGCTGGCGTTGTTCACGGCCGACGCCGCGGCTGCGGAAGGGACTTTCACATTCCGCAACGGCGTCACCTGGGATACGACGCCGGAGGAGATGCTTAACGCCGAGGGCCTTCGTCTGTCAAGCGCGAGGGTTCACAGCCGCGACTACAACGGCTATTCGTTCATCTCCATCAAGGAAGAAGGCATGGACGACGAGAGCGTCTTTTACATCTTCCGGGAAGGCGAATTGTTTATGGCATATACGACGCTGCCCAAGGACACCGGAACGGTCGGCGTGTTTGACGATGCGGCGGCGAAGTATTCGGTGCTTTACGGCACGCCCGTCGAGATGCCGGGCGAAGTGCTCTCGATGATGTATAATATCTTTGTGCCCGGGAGCACCGTACCGGAGGATTTTGGTCGCCTGCTTGCGTGGTGGCTGTCGGACGGCACGCTTGCCGTGCTTCTCGGCTTCCGCGGCACCAACGTGATGAGCTATCTCCACGAACAACGCATCCTGGATGCGGGGGAAGCGGCGCTTGCTGCTGACCCGGTATGATTTTCGAACAAGGAAGGCGTAAAACCATGAAGCACATATACCGTATTTTCATCCTTTTCCTCGCGCTGGCG
>JAFGGL010000029.1 GCA_016930575.1 Clostridiales bacterium
GCCTGATTATTCTTAGCCTTGCCGTACTGCTCCTTCTGGTAGTAGTAGGCATCGTTCTTACGCGTAAGTTTAGGCAGGCGTGCAAGGTTATGGCATAGGCTCAGTAAACTCGAAGCACACTCCCTAAACTGCGCAAGGCGGTTTAGGGAGTTTTTTTAAGGAGGAGGGTAAGAATGATAAGCGGCGCACAAATTCTGCTGGAAGTGCTTAAGGAGCAAAACGTGGATACGGTTTTCGGGTATCCCGGAGGATTTGTCATTTTCATCTATGATGAAGTCTACCGCGCCTCGGGCTGGCTCAGACATGTTCTCACCTGCCATGAGCAGGGCGCGGCGCATGCGGCGGACGGCTATGCCAGGGCTACGGGGAAAACGGGCGTCGTGATCGCGACCTCCGGCCCCGGCGCGACCAACCTGGTGACGGGGATCGCCAACGCGTATCTGGATTCGATCCCCCTGGTCGCCATCACCGGCAACGTACCCCAGGATTTCATCGGGCGGGACAGCTTCCAGGAAGTCGACATCAAGGGCATCACCATGCCGATCACCAAGCATAACTACATGGTGAAAGATGTCACCAAGCTTGCGTCCATCGTGCGGGAAGCGTTTTTCCTGGCCTCCTCGGGCAGGAAAGGCCCCGTGCTGATCGATATCCCCAAGGACGTGCAACTGGCGATGGCCGAGTATACGCCCGCCAGGGAAAGAATGAAGGAGTACCCGCTCGCGCCAACGCCTGAAATGCTGGAAAAGGCTGCGGAACTGATCGCCGCGTCCAAACGTCCGTACATCTACGCGGGCGGCGGCGTGATCGCCACCGACGCGAGCGAGGATCTGATCGCGTTCGCGGAGAAACTCGGCGCGCCCATCGGCACGAGCATGATGGGGCTGACCGCGATCCCGCGCTCCCATCCGCTGATGCTGGGGATGAGCGGGATGCACGGGAACTACGCGTCCACCAAGGCGATGGGGCGGTCGGATTTGATCATCGGTATCGGTGCGCGATTTTCCGACCGCGCGACCGGGAAGAAATCGGAATTCTCCAAAAATCGCAAGGTACTGCACATCGATATCGACCCGGCGGAGATCGGCAAGAACATCCCCGCGTATGTGGCGATGCACGCAGACGTGAAACAGGCGCTGCAAGCGCTCAACAAAATGAAGCTGCACAAGAGCGACCCTGAATGGCTTGAAGAGGTCAACGAACTCAAATCGTCTCCCGACAACAAAACGGCAATGGATCACGGCGCCTTGAATCCCTATATGGTGCTGCAGGGCGTGGCAAGCCGCGCGTCCGCCGATACGCCGATCGCAACCGACGTCGGCCAGCACCAGATGTGGACCGCGCAGTACTATCCGTTCCAAACGCCGCGCACGTTGATCTCTTCCGGCGGTTTGGGGACGATGGGCTTCGGCATGGGCGCAGCGATGGGCGCGTGCATCGGGACCGGGAAGAAAACCGTGCTCATCACCAGCGACGGAAGTTTCCATATGAATATGAACGAATTGGCGACCGCCGTGACCAATCGTCTGCCGCTCGTCGTGCTCGTGCTCAACAACGCGGTGCTGGGCATGGTGCGCCAGTGGCAGACGATGTTTTTTGAAAAGCGCTATTCGCAAACGACATTGGACCGCAAGACCGATTACGTAAAGCTTGCCGAGGCATTCGGCGCCAGGGGTTTCAGGGTATCGGACGCAGGGCAGTTGGATTCCGTGCTGGATCAGGCGTTTGCAGAGGAAGGCCCCGCCGTTGTGGATATCGTGATCGACCGCGACGAGATGGTGTTTCCGATGATTCCGCCCAACGGAACGATAAACCAGATGGTTATAAGGGGGTAGCGGTATGAAAAAACTCGTACTTTCTTTATTGGTCAACAACGAAGCGGGCGTGCTCACGCGTGTATCGGGGCTGTTCGCCCGGCGGGGGTTCAACATCTCCTCTCTGTCTGTCGGGGAAACGCAAAACCCCCAGTTTTCCCGAATCACCATTCAGGCGATGGGGGACGAGTACGTACGCGCACAGCTTGTGCATCAGCTTCGCAAACTCCACGACGTCAAGGTGGTGGAGAACATGGAACTGGAGCAGACGGTCTGCCGCGAACTGATGCTCATCAAGGTCTGTGCGGGCAGCGATACCAGAAGCCAGGTTCTGGAAGGCGCTAACGTCTTCCGCGCCAAGGTCTGCGATCTGACGCCCACGACCGTCACCATGGAGCTGACCGGCGACACCGACAAGCTGGATGCGTTCATCACCTTCCTGGAACCGTTCAAGATCATCGAAACCTGCCGTACGGGAATTACGGCCATCGGCCGCGGGAAATACACACTGAATCATATTAAGGAGGATGTTTTGAATGGCTAAAATGTATTATGAAAAGGATTGCAACCCGGATGTACTCAAGGGCAGGAAGATCGCCGTGATCGGCTACGGCAGCCAGGGGCACGCGCACGCCCAGAACCTGCATGACAGCGGATACGACGTCGTGGTCGGATTGTACGAAGGCTCCAAATCCGCTCAGAAAGCGCAGGCGGACGGCCTGACCGTGATGCTGACCAAGGACGCCGTCGCAGCCTCCGACGTGATCATGATCCTCGTCAACGACGAGAAGCAGTCCGCGCTCTACGAAAAGGACATCGCCCCGAGCCTGAAAGCGGGCAAGACGCTTGCGTTCGCGCACGGGTTCAACATCCACTTCGGGCAGATCGTCGTGCCGGAGGGCGTGTCCGTCATCATGATCGCGCCCAAGGGCCCCGGCCATACGGTGCGTTCGCAGTACCTGGAAGGCAAGGGCGTGCCCTGCCTGATCGCCGTGCACCAGGACGCCAGCGGGAAGTCCAAAGACGTCGCGCTGGCCTACGCGGCGGGCATCGGCGGCGCGCGCGCGGGCATCCTGGAGACCACCTTCCGCGAAGAGACCGAGACCGACCTCTTCGGCGAGCAGGCGGTGCTCTGCGGCGGCGTGACCGCGCTGATGAAAGCGGGTTTCGATACGCTGGTGGAAGCGGGCTATCAGCCGGAAAACGCGTACTTTGAGTGCGTGCACGAGATGAAGCTGATCATCGACCTGGTCATCCAGGGGGGCTTAAGCTACATGCGCTATTCCATCTCCGACACCGCCGAATACGGCGACTACATGACCGGCAAACGCATCATCACCGACGAGACAAAGAAGGAAATGAAGAAGATCCTTGAAGAGATCCAAAACGGCAGCTTCGCGCGCAGCTGGATTCTGGAAAACCAGGTGAAGCGCCCGGCGTTCAACGCCATGCGCAAGGCCGCCCAGACCTCGCTGGTGGAAAAGACCGGCGCGGAACTCAGGGCCAAGATGAGCTGGAAGAAGGAAAGCGGGGATACGAAATGAGCCGCTCCGATACCGTCAAGGCCGGCGCGGAGCGCGCGCCGCACCGCTCGCTGCTCAAGGCCTGCGGCTATACCGACGAACAGATCCGACGCCCGTTTATCGGCATCGTGAACTCGTTTACCGAGGTGGTTCCCGGACACGTGCACTTAAACCAGATCGCGCGGGCCGTGAAGGACGGCGTGCTGGCCGCCGGGGGAACGCCTTTTGAGTTCAACACCATCGGCGTTTGCGACGGCATCGCCATGGGGCACGAAGGCATGCACTACTCGCTTTGCACCCGCGAGCTGATCGCCGATACGATTGAGTGCATGGCGAAGGCGCACGCGTTCGACGCGCTGGTGTTCATTCCCAACTGCGACAAGATCGTGCCCGGTATGCTGATGGCCGCGGCAAGGCTCAACCTGCCCAGCATCTTCGTGTCCGGCGGGCCGATGCTTTCCTTGGACGGCAAGGATTTGAACACAGCCTTTGAGGCGGTCGGCGCGTACATGGCGGGTACGATAGACGAGTGCGAGCTGCGCGGGATCGAAAACGAAGTCTGCCCGACCTGCGGCTCCTGCTCGGGCATGTTTACCGCCAACTCCATGAACTGCCTGACGGAGGTTGTCGGCCTGGGGCTTCCCGGCAACGGCACACTGCCCGCGCCCTACGCAGCGCGCATCCGCCTCGCCAAGGAGGCGGGCATGCGGATCATGAAGCTCTACGAGCAGAACGTCTGCGTGAAGGATATCCTCACGCCGGAAGCCGTGCAGAATGCCCTCACGGTGGATATGGCGCTCGGATGTTCCACCAACACCATTTTGCACCTTCCAGCGATTGCCAGAGAAGCGGGCATTCCGTTCTCGCTTACGACCGTCAATGAGATCAGCGCGAAGACGCCCAACCTCTGTAAGCTCGCGCCGTCGGGTCCGCACCATATGCAGGACCTGCACCAGGCGGGCGGCGTCCAGGCGGTGATGGCGGAGCTAAGCAAGAAGGGCTTCATCCATATCGATTGTTTGACCGTCACCGGCAAAACGGTCGGCGAGAACATCGCAAACGCAATAGTGCTGGATGATACGGTCATCCGTCCGCTTGAAAATCCCTATTCGGCTTACGGCGGGCTTGCAATCCTGTTTGGCAACATCTGCCCCAACGGTGCGGTGGTCAAGCAGAGCGCGGTCTCCAGGGAGATGCTCACCCGCGAGTGCCGTGCCAGGGTATTTGACGGCGAGGAAGCGGCTGTGAAGGCGATCTTCGCCAAACAGATCGTCCCGGGCGACGTCGTGGTCATCCGCTACGAAGGCCCCGCGGGCGGCCCCGGCATGCGCGAGATGCTTACGCCGACCTCGGCCATCGCGGGGATGAAGCTCGACCGGCAGGTGGCGTTGATCACCGACGGCCGGTTCTCCGGCGCGACGCGCGGGGCTGCCATCGGGCATATATCGCCCGAAGCGGCGTCCGGCGGGATGATCGCGCTGGTGGAGGAAGGGGATATTATCCGGATCGATATCCCGAACAAAACGCTCAGCCTCAAGGTTTCACAGGAGGAGCTTGACAGAAGGAAACGTAACTTCGTCGCTCCCAAACGCAAGGAACTGACAGGATATTTAAAGCGCTACGCCGCGCTGGTGTCCTCCGCGGATCAAGGCGCGGTATGGAAGGAGGAAGCATGATGCCCGATCAGGTACGAATTTTCGATACGACGCTGCGCGACGGCGAACAGGCGCCCGGATGCAGCATGGATCTGTCCGAAAAGCTGGAGATCGCCCACGCGCTGGAGCGTATGAAGGTGGACGTGATCGAGGCGGGCTTCGCCATCGCTTCCAAGGGCGATTTTGAATCGGTGGAAGCGGTATCCAAGGCGATCAAGGATTGCACGATCGCAAGCCTTTCGCGCGCCAGAAAAAATGATATCGACGCCGCGTGGAACGCGGTGAAGCAGGCGAAATCGCCGCTGATCCACACCTTCCTTGCGACCTCGCCGACCCATATGCGCTACAAGCTGCGGATGTCGGAGGACGAGGTGCTTCAAACGATCGCCGATATGGTCTCCTACGCGCGCAACCTCTGCCCGCAGGTGGAGTTTTCCGCAGAGGACGCCACGCGCTCCGACCTCGGCTTCCTCGTCAAAGCGGTGGACGCGGCGATCCGCGCGGGCGCCGTTGTGATCAATATCCCCGATACGGTAGGCTATACCACGCCCAATGAGATGAGCGCGATCATCAGGCATCTGAAAGATAACGTGGACAACATCGACACGGTCACGCTGTCGGTACACTGCCACAACGACCTGGGGCTTGCGGTGTCCAACTCGCTGGCGGCGGTCACGCAAGGCGCGCGGCAGCTGGAGTGCACGGTCAACGGCATCGGCGAGCGCGCGGGCAACGCGGCGCTTGAGGAACTCGTGATGGTCATGCACACGCGGCCCGATCTCTATAAGCAGCAATGCAATATCGACACCACGCGCATCGCGCCCACCAGCCGCCTTGTGTACAGCATCCTGGGCGTCAACGCGCCGATCAACAAGGCGGTGGTCGGGCAGAACGCCTTTGCGCACGAGGCGGGCATCCACCAGCACGGCGTGATGGCCAACCGCGCCACCTACGAGATCATGACGCCGGAAAGCATCGGCCTCAGGCAAAACCAGATGGTGCTGGGCAAGCACTCGGGGCACCACGCCATCGAGGAACGCCTGAACACGCTGGGATACACGCTGAACAAAGAAGAGTTCAATCAGCTCTACGATCAGTTCAAGGCGCTGTGCGACCGCAAGAAGTCCATCACCGACAAGGATCTGGAAGCGCTGGCGCTGCACCGGCATAAGCAATCCTCCATGCTAAGCAACTACCAGCTGGAGCGCTTCACGGTCAACTCAGGCAATTGCACCACGAGCAACGCGGTGGTCTCGGTCACGCACAAGGGCGAGCGGACAGAAGAAGTCGCGCTGGGCGACGGCCCGATCGACGCCGCTTTCAACGCCGTGGACAAGCTGATTCCCGCGCCGGAGCATTCGCTGGAGGACTACGCCATCCAGACGATCTCCGAGGGCAAGGACGCGCAGGGCGAGGCCATCGTCAAGATCCGCTGCGGCGACCGCGTGGTCACCGGGCGCGGATTGTCCACCGACATTCTGGAGGCCAGCATCCTCGCTTATATCAACGGCATGAATAAATTGTGAGGGACGCCATGAAACGAATCGAAATCTTTGACAGCATGCTGCGCGACGGGGCGCAGGGGGAAGGCGTCGCCTTTTCCGTGATCGATAAACTCAACATCGTCAAAGCGCTGGACGCGTTCGGCGTGGACTATATCGAAGCGGGAAACCCCGGCTCCAATCCGAAGGATATCGAGTTTTTCGAGCAGGCGCAGCACCTGAAGCTCAAACACGCGAAGCTATGCGCCTTCGGTTCCACCTGCCGCAAGGGCAGGAAGCCGGAGGAGGACTTTAACGTCCGCTCCCTGATGGACGCAAAGACCGACGTGATCGTGATTTTCGGCAAGGCCTGGGACCTGCATGTGCTCAAGGTGCTTAACACCACCCTGAAGGAAAACCTGCGCATGGTGAAGGATACCGTCGCGTTTTTAAAGGC
This sequence comes from Clostridiales bacterium, assembly GCA_016930575.1. Taxonomy (GTDB): domain Bacteria; phylum Bacillota; class Clostridia; order Christensenellales; family Aristaeellaceae; genus CAXXOK01. The sequence goes on from JAFGGL010000029.1 coordinate 6,931, forward strand.
CGCGGGCAAGGAAGTGATCTTCGACGCGGAGCACTTCTTTGACGGTTACAAGGAAAACGCGGAGTTTGCCATGCAGGTGTTGAAGGCAGCCGACGAGGCGGGCGCGGATTCGCTTTGCCTGTGCGATACCAACGGCGGCACGGCGCCCGAGCGAATCGGGGAGATCGTGCGGGAAGTATCGGGGGCGTTCCCGAACCGGCGCATCGGCATCCACTGCCACAACGACATCGGCTGCGCGGTGGCGTCCAGCATGAGCGCCGTTGCGGCGGGCGCGGTGCAGGTGCAGGGCACGTTCATCGGCATCGGGGAACGCTGCGGCAACGCCGACCTGTCTACCATCATCCCCAACCTCAGGCTGAAAATGGGGTACGAGTGCGGTGGCGATCTGGTGATGCTCCGGGATACGGCCGCCAAGCTGTCGGAGCTTTGCAACATGCGGCTGCGGCGCAACGAACCCTATGTGGGCGACAGCGCTTTCGCGCACAAGGGCGGTATGCATATCGACGGCGTTTCCAAGGTCAGCCGCTCGTTTGAGCACGTCGCGCCCGAAACCGTGGGCAACGTGCGCCGCTTCCTGATGAGCGAGGTCTCCGGCCGCACGACGGTGCTTGCCAAGATCGTAACGATCGCCCCGGGATTGAAAAAGGATTCGCCGGAAGTCACGCGCATCGTGGAAAAAACCAAGGAGATGGAGCACGAAGGCTACCAGTTCGAGAGTGCCGACGCGAGTTTTGAACTGATGGCGCTGAAGATACTGGGTTGTTTCCACCAGCATTTCAAGCTGGGCATGTACCGTATCAGCGGGGAATTCCCGCATCCCGACGGCAGCAAGAGCGCGTCGGCCATGCTCTCGGTGCAGGTCGGCGACGTGCAGGAGACGACCGCCGCCATGGGAAACGGCCCCGTGCACGCGCTGGATACGGCGTTGCGCAAGGCGCTGACAGTGTTTTACCCGCAGCTTAGCAACGTGCGGTTGGTGGACTACAAGGTGCGGGTACTGACCGGCAAGGCCGCCACTGCCTCCCGCGTCCGCGTGCTGATCGAAAGCTCGGACGGCGAGATGGACTGGACGACGACGGGCGTCAACACCGATATCATCGCCGCAAGTTGGGAAGCGCTGACGGATTCAATCGAGTACTATTTGCATCAGAAGGAGGGGACTGCCAAATGTCCATGACGATGACCCAGAAAATACTGGCCGCGCACTGCGGTACGGATTCTGTGCGGGCCGGGGATATGATCGTAGCGGACTGCGATTTGGTTTTGGGAAACGACATCACCGCGCCGGTGGCGGTCAACGAGTTTGAGAAATGCGGCTGCGGCCGGGTGTTTGACGGGGGAAAGATCGCCCTGGTGATGGATCATTTCACGCCCAATAAGGATATCATGGCCGCCGAACAGGTGAAGAAGGTGCGCGATTTCGCAACGGACATGAAGGTGAAAAACTACTTCGACGTCGGCGAAATGGGCGTGGAGCACGCGCTGCTGCCGGAACGCGGCATGGTGACCGCCGGCGATCTGGTGATCGGCGCGGACAGCCACACCTGCACCTACGGTGCGCTGGGCGCGTTTTCCACGGGCGTCGGCTCGACCGACATGGCCGCCGCGATGGCGTCAGGCAAGGTCTGGCTGCGCGTGCCCGAAGCGATCTCCGCTGTGCTCACCGGCAAGCCCGGGCCGTACGTATCCGGCAAGGACGTGATCCTGCACCTGATCAAGCAAATCGGCGTGGACGGTGCGCTGTACCAGTCGCTGGAGTTCTCGGGCGACGGCGTCGCCGCGCTTACGGTGGACGACCGCCTGTGCATCTGCAACATGGCGATCGAGGCCGGCGGCAAGAACGGCATCTTCCCCGTGGACGAACAGACGCTTGCCTACCTTAAAGAACACGGCGCGAAAGAGCCGAAGGTTTATTCGGCGGATGCGGACGCAAAGTATGCCCGTACGATCACGATGGATCTATCCAAACTCAAGCCGATCGTCGCCTTCCCGCACCTGCCGGAAAACGGCAGGACGTTCGACGAGATCGGCGAGGTAAAGATTGATCAGGCCGTCATCGGCTCGTGCACCAACGGCAGGCTGTCCGACCTGCGCGACGCCGCGAAGGTGTTTAAGGGCCGGAAGGTCGCCAAGGGCGTGCGCGCCATCATCATCCCCGCCACGCAGAAGATCTGGATGGACGCGATGCACGAGGGGCTGTTCGATATCTTCGTGGAGGCCGGCTGCGCCGTTTCCACGCCCACCTGCGGTCCGTGTCTGGGCGGCCATATGGGTATTCTGGCCAGGGGCGAGCGCTGCGTCGCCACCACCAACCGCAACTTCGTGGGGCGCATGGGGGACACGCAGAGCGAGGTGTACCTGTCCAGCGCGGCGGTCGCCGCCGCGTCCGCCGTGATGGGGAAACTCGCCGCGCCCGATATGCTGGATTAGAGAAGGAGACATGATATGGAACTGAAGGGGAAAGCGATCTGTTACGGGGACAATATCGATACCGACGTCATCATCCCCGCCCGGTATTTGACCACCTCGGATCCCGCGGAACTGGCGCGGCATTGCATGGAGGACATCGATCCCGATTTTCACTCCAAAATCGAAACGGGCGATATCATCGCCGCCGGGTCGAACTTCGGCTGCGGCTCCTCGCGCGAGCATGCGCCGCTGGCCATCAAGACCGCCGGTATCTCCTGCGTGATCGCCAAAAGTTTCGCGCGCATCTTCTACCGCAACGCCGTCAACATCGGTCTGCCGATCATCGTAAGCGACGCGGAGATCCGCGAGGGCGACAAGCTTTCGGTCGATTTGAAAAACGGCATACTCGTCAACGAGACGACAGGCGAAAAAGCAAACTTTCCGGCCTTTCCTGCGTTTTTGCAGGGAATCATCGAAGCGGGCGGGCTGATGAAGGCGATGGCGGGGGGCGTATTTAGGTGAACGCAAACCTCGTACTCATCCCCGGGGACGGCATCGGGCCGGAGATCATTGGGAGCGCGGCGGAAGTGCTGCGGATCATCAGCAGGAAATTCAACCATACGTTTTCCATGAAAGAGGCGGACGCGGGCGGCTGCGCGATCGACAGGCATGGCGTGCCGCTGCCCGACGAAACGTTGAAGGCATGCCTGGAGAGCGACAGCGTACTGCTGGGCGCGGTCGGCGGCACGCAGTGGGAGACACTTCCAGGGCATCTGCGCCCGGAGCGCGCGCTGCTGGGGCTTCGCAAGGAACTCGGCCTGTTTGCCAATTTGCGTCCCGTAAAGCTGCAGAAGGTATTGGCCGCGGCCTCGCCGCTGCGGCAGGATATCACCGACCGCGGCGTGGACGTGCTGATCGTGCGCGAGCTGACCGGCGGGCTGTATTTCGGCGAACGCGGCAGGGGAGAGGGAAGCATGGGCCCCTATGCCTATGACACCGAAAGATATTCCGTGGAGGAGATCCGCCGTATCGGCGTCGTCGCCTTCGAGGCGGCGCGCAAGCGCAGAAAAAAGATGTGCAGCGTGGACAAGGCAAACGTCCTGGAATCCTCCCGCCTGTGGCGCGAGACCATGCACGTGCTCAAACAGGAGTACCCCGACGTGCAATATTCCGATATGCTGGTGGACAACGCCGCTATGCAGTTGATCAGAGATCCGTCGCAGTTTGACGTGATGGTCACCAGCAACCTGTTCGGCGATATCCTTTCCGACGAGGCCTCGCAGCTGACGGGCTCCATCGGGCTGTTGGCTTCGGCGTCGCTCGGGAAAGGGAAATGCGGCCTGTACGAGCCCATCCACGGCTCCGCGCCGGACATCGCGGGCAAAGGCGTCGCCAACCCGATCGCCACCATCCTTTCTGCGGCCATGATGCTGCGCATGTCGTTTGATCTGGCGCAGGAAGCGGACGCCATCGAAGCCGCCGTCGAAGCGGTGCTCGAGCAGGGCTACCGTACGGGCGATATCGCCGCGGGCGGGCTGTCGGTCGGCACGAAGGAGATTACGGAAAAGATCATCGAAGCGCTCGAAGCGTAACATGCATAGAATTCATTACAATAGAAATCCGGCAGGGGTTTGATAATTTTCCTAGAAGTGGTACAATACAATATCAGAGGACAAGGCAATGGGATGCAGTCAATAAGCATCTCATTCTCCTTATCCGGTACCGGAAGACGGAGGAAGAACCATGACGGACCAAACCACGGAGCGGAAGCCTATCATCTATTCGGGCATCCAGCCGTCCGGCGTGCTGACGATCGGCAATTATATCGGCGCGCTCAAAAACTTCAAACTGCTGGAAAAAGAATACGAGTGTTTCTACTCGATCGTCGATATGCACGCGATCACCCTGCGCCAGAACGCGGCGGAGTTGCGCAGGCGCACCATCGAGCTTGCGGCGCTGTATATCGCCTCGGGGCTTGATCCCGACAAAAACCTGATCTACTGCCAGAGCCATGTGCCCGCGCATGCGGAACTGGCTTGGATTTTGGATTGCTTTACCTACATGGGCGAGCTGCAGCGCATGACGCAGTTCAAGGAAAAGGCCGCGAAAAACGAAGCCAACATCAACGCGGGGCTGTTCACCTACCCGGTGCTGATGGCGGCGGACATTCTTTTGTACCAGTCCAACCTCGTGCCGGTCGGCTCGGACCAGCAACAGCACCTGGAGCTGACGCGGGATATCGCCATTCGCTTCAATAACATTTACGGCGACGTGTTCACCGTACCGGAAGCCCATATCGGCAAGATCGGCAGCCGCGTGATGAGCCTGCAGGAACCGGCCAGTAAAATGAGCAAATCCGACCCCGAAGACACCTACATCAGCATGCTGGACAGGCCCGACGACATCCGCCGTAAGATCAAGCGCGCCGTGACCGACTCAGACGCGGAGATCCGCTTCGACCCCGAGAACAAGCCCGGCGTCAGCAACCTCTTGTCCATCGCGGCGGCGCTGTCCGATCAATCGATCGACGGTGTTGTAAACAGCCTGCAGGGCAAGGGATACGGGGATCTGAAGCAAACCGTGGCCGAAATCGTGATCGAGGCTATGCGCCCGATCCAAAGCGAGTTCGACCGGCTGATGGCCGATAAAGCCTACGTGCAAGCCGCGCTGAGCCGCAACGCCGAAACCGTAGCGGGACGCGCGGCAAAGACGCTGTACAAGGTGAAGAAAAAGGTCGGGTATACGCTGCCGGACAGGAAGCAAGGAAGAGTTCAGTGATCAGCGGATTGATCTTTGATTTGGACGGCGTGATCGTGGATACGGCGAAGTACCATTACGCCGCGTGGAAAGAACTTGCGGATACGCTGCATATTCCGTTCGATCAAAAAGACAACGAGCGCTTGAAAGGCGTCAGCCGCGTCCGTTCCCTGGAGATTATCCTGGAGATCGGCGGGCTGACGCTTTCGGATGAAGACAAGCGGAAGTACCTTACGTGGAAGAACGACCGTTACCTTTCATACATCCGCGAATTGAAAGAAGATGAAATATTGCCGGGCGCGAAGCAGTTCCTATTGGACGCGCGTGCGGCAGGATACCGCGTTGCGCTTGGCAGCGCAAGCAAGAACACGGGGCTGATACTGAAAATGTTGAACATCACGGATTTGTTTGACGCTGTGATAGACGGCAACAAGGTAACAAAGGCGAAGCCCGATCCTGAGGTGTTTCTCAGGTGCGCGGAAGCGATCGGCGTTCCGGCGGGGGAATGCGTCGTATTTGAGGACGCGGAGGCGGGCGTGCAGGCCGCGCACAACGCGGGCATGACGGCGGTCGGCATCGGCAGCCGCGAACGATTGCCGGAAGCGGATTTCCATATACATGGCTTTGCGGGCGTTACGCTGAAGAAGTTGCTCGGGCAATTGGAGGCATAGCGTTCAACCCAGCTGGATGCGCTTCGTGGACACGCGCTCCAGAAACGCGCGGTCGTGTTCCACCAGAATAAGCGTAGGGCTATAGTCCAATATCAGGGTTTCCAGCTGCACGCGGCTGAAGACGTCGATATAGTTGAGCGGTTCGTCCCAGACATACAGCTGCGCTTCCTCGCACAGGCTGCGGGCAAGGAGCAGCTTCTTTTTTTGCCCTTCCGAATACCGGCTGATGTCCTTGTCGAACTGCTGCCGGCCGAAATCCATATTGCGCAGGATGGCCTTGAACAGCGTTTCATCGGCTGCGGTCTCGGCGATAAAGCCGTCGAGTTCGCCCCGCAGGTGCTCGGTGGACTGCGGCACATAGCTGATTCGGAGATTGCCCGCTATTCGTATGTCGCCCTGCAGCGCGTCGGACAACCCGCATATCGTTTTCAAAACGCTGGATTTCCCGCAGCCGTTGGGGCCGGACAGCGCGACGCGATCCCCGCGCTCCAGCGTAAACGTGATCCCCTCGCATATCACGCGGTCTCCGTAGCGCACCGCCGCGCCGCGTACCTCGATCAGCCTTTTCTTCGGATGCGAAAGCGGCCTGAGCTTCAGCGTGCCGACGCGTTCCGTATCCTGCAGCAGGCCTTCGCGCTCCTGGATATCGCGCTCGATCTTCGCCCGCGTCGCCAGCGAGCGCTTCATCATCGCCGCGGCGCGCGCCCCGATATATCCGCGGTCTGTCGGGCCCGAACCAATCTTTGTTTTTTCTACCTTGTCGCTCCAATCCGCTTGCCTGCGGGCTGTGGTTTTCAGGGCGGCGATCTCTTTTTTCAACTGCTCGTTGCGCGCTTCCTCGGCCTGGTTCTTCCGTTTGAATTCCCGTTCCCAGGAATCATAATTACCGCGCTGGATCAGGACGGACGACCGGTTCAGCGACAGCGTATGCGTGATGCAGCGGTTCAGGAAACTGCGGTCGTGGCTCACCAGCAGAAAGCCGTGCTTTTTGGATAAGTAATCCGCGACCAAGTCGCGCCCCTGCAGGTCCAGATGATTGGTGGGTTCGTCGATCAGGGGATAGCTGTCCTCCCGGGCGAACAACGCCGCAAGCTGCAGCTTGGTCTGTTCGCCGCGGCTGAGGGTGGAATACGGTCGGGACAGCAGTTCGTCGTCAAGTCCCAGCGAATAGGCTTCCGCCGTCACGCGCCATTCGGGTTCTTCCGGCGCAAACGAGAGCATCACCGCTTTGGCGGTTTGCCGTGCAACCTGTATGGGAAACGGAAACAGCACGGGCTTCAGAGGAACGGATACGGCCCCGCGCGCCGAAAGCTCCCCGGCCAGGATGCGGAGCAGCGTGGTTTTCCCGCGCCCGTTGCGCCCGATCAACCCCATGCGCCAGGCGGTATCAGCCTGGAAGGACAGGTTTTCAAAAACCGTATCGTAGCTGCCTTCATAGGCAAAGCTTACGTTGTTGCATTGCAGCAAAGCCATTGGGATCACCTCGTATTAGGGGGGTGTTGGCACAAGGGAGAATGTCCGGATTTTAAGGATGTTTAGTGTCAGACAAGGCGCGAGGAGGGCGCATAGCCGGAAGCCTATGCAACCGACGAGTAACGCCGTATGGCGCTAAACAGACCAAAAGGCGGGCGTTGGATTCTTGTGTCAACACTCCCTAGGAAGGGACGGCAAAAAAAACAGAGCCTTCCGGCTGCGCACTCCCGCCATATGCAAACAGGCCAAAGCAATCGCTTGACCGGCGCATGTCCCTAAAGGTTTAGGGCGGCAGGGTTATTTGCGCATCCTTTCAACTCCGTTTCTGCAATCAGGTTATGTCTATCCTAGCATGCGGCGCCGCAGTATGTCAACTCTCAGCGCACCGAAAAGCAGTAGGTGGTTTTCGTTGCGTATTCTTCCCCTGGGCGCAGGACGACGCTGGGGAACTGCGGGTGGTGGACGGAATCGGGATACCGCTGCGTTTCCAGGCAAAGGCCGCTGTACTTACGATAGTGCGCGCCGCCCTTGCCGGCCTGGTTAAGCCCCTGCCCCGTGTATACCTGCACGCCGGGCAGATCGGTGAACACCTGCATTTCGCGTCCGGTGCCCGGCGAATAGAGCGTTGCGATTAATTTGTCTTCGCCGTCCCTGCCCGCGCAGTAATTGAAATCCACGCCGCCCGCGTTTTTCATCGCTGCGTCGGGATGATCCAGCACGTCGCCGATCCTTGCGGGCGTTTGGAAGCCGTATGCCAGATCCGCCGCGGGGAGGAATTTCCCGGTGGGGATCAAGCCGCCGTCCGCCTCGGTCACGGTATCCGCAAACACCTGCAGGACCAGATTTTTTACGTCTCCCGCATCGTGACCGTCCAGGTTGCAATAGGTATGGTTGGTCAGGTTGACGACGGTCGGTTTGTCCGTTACCGCGCGGTAACTGATGGTGAAACAATTGTCGTCGCTCAGGGAATACTCCGCTTCCACCCGCAGCGTCCCGGGGAAGCCCTGATCGCCGTCGGGGCTTGTCAGCGACAGTTTCAGCGCGGTATCCGTTATATGCGCCGTAAACATCCGCCTGTCGAAGCCCTCCGGCCCGCCGTGCAGGTTGTTGGGGGGCTGATTGGCCTGCAGGGTATAGGGTTTGCCGTCCAGCATAAAGGCCGCGCCGCCGATACGGTTGCCGCAGCGCCCGATCAGCGCGCCCAGATATCCGTTGTTTTTCAGATAGGCCTGGGCGTCGTCGTATCCCAGCGCGATGTCGCCGGGAACGCCGTTTTTATCCGGCATCAGGATTCGGGTCACCGTACCGCCGAGGTCCAGGACGGATACGGACGCGCCCGACGCGTTTTTCAGCGTGTACTCCGTCACGGGACGGTTATATTGGTTCTTCCCAAAAACCCTTTTTGTGATTTGCATGAAATTTCCTCCGGTTCAAATTTACTCCAGTATAGCGTACAGCCGGTATCAGGTCAAGGCTGCCTTGACGGATGTTTTAGGAAAGGATACAATGTTTTCGTTTATTTCATTTATATTGACTAATGAAAGGAAGAATGCTTGTGTTTGGACGCCGGCATGACGGTCGCCGCGTGCGTAATTTGGATCCCATTATCGAGGCAACGCCTTATGTAATGCCGATGCGCTGCGACGCGATGGTTTATTTAAGCCATGATTTGGACTACGAACCGCTGATGCGCTATATCGCCAAAAAGGCCCGGGACGAAAAGATCAAGATTACGTTTATGCAGCTTCTCATCGCCGCCTACGTACGCGCAATCTCGCAGGTACCGGAGATCAACCGCTTCATCATCAACAAGCAGTATTACAACCGCACGGAACTCACCTGCGCGCTGGTGGTGCTGATCGACACTGCGGACGGAAGCATCAAGGAAAACACGATCAAGGTGCGTTTTGATCCAAGCGATACCATCTACGACGTGCAGGCGCGCGTGAATAAAAAGGTCATGGAAAGCCGTAAGGAAGAAGAACTGCCCGGCGGCGCGATCAAAATCGCGAAATTCATCCTGAAGGTCCCGGGACTGACTTCCGTGTTGGTCTGGCTTTTGCGCTTCCTGGACCGCTACGGCATCATGCCGGGCATGCTGATCGACGAACTGCCTTTCCATGTCGGACTGTGGCTGACCAACAACGCATCCATCGGGTTGAAAAGCGTGTATCATCATATCTACAATTTCGGCAACACCAGCATGTTTTTCGGCCTGGGGACGCCGGACCGCGGGTACACCGTGAACGCCAAGGGGGAACCCGTGCGTTATGCCACGATCCCCGTGGGGATCACGGTGGACGAACGCGTATGTGCGGGCGCGACCTTTGCCAGGATGTTTAAGATCATGAGCAACTGCCTGAAGCATCCGGAACTGCTGGAAACCCCGCCGGAAACCGTATACTATAACGATGGCGCGGAGTACCACGTACCCAAGCCGGACAGGGCTGAAATCAAGGAATAACGCGGTTTTCCACGGAAATTTATCCCAGAAACTGCTAAAATGTTACAATTAGTGAAGGAAGTTAATAGTTTACATCATCTTGTTTACAAAAACGAAATATATGATATAATAATAGTCTGCCTATGATAACGGATGAGAACGTCCTAAGGAGACTGCGCATGAACTCTGGCCGTACGAAATATACCTCTACGCCTACCTACGGTATGCAGAAGCGGTGGTTTGGGAAACGGCAAACCGAAAAACAACCCGACTCGGAATTGGATTTCACACAGAAACCAACGCTGGATTTTGACGCGCCCGTGTCGGTGAAAACAGATCCGTATATGATGCCCCAGGGCATTTACCATAATCCTGTACCTCAGCAGAACGGTACGCCGTTCCAGGCGTATCCCGCGCCTGCCTTAAACGGGATCGGCAGCGTGCCGTTTCCCGCGCAGAATACGGGCGTGCAGGGCGGCTATGCCATGAACGCGCCGGGATATAACACGCCGTTTACCGGCGCTCCGCTGCCGCAGATGCCGCCGCTGGCCAATGCGCCCGCGGCACAGCAGCCGATGAACGGAAACGGCAGGACGCAGGGCTATGTGCCGCCGTCCGTCATACCCGCGGAGCAGACGGCCGTGCCCGGAATGCAGCAAAACGCCGCGGCGCAGGGCATGGCATACCCGCAGTACGGGCAGCCGCTTTTTGCGGCGCAGCAACCCGGGAAAAAGCAAAACGGCGCAATGGGCGGATATCCGGGGTACGCCGGCGGCGGTCAGCCGCCGGAGCAGCCGCCCGTCTGGAAGGATAAACCGCCTGTTAATATCGATAACTGGCTGAAAATGCTTTTGTATATCATCCTCCCGCTGGTGTTTGTGCTGTGCATCGCGCTGCGGGATCAGGGGTTCAACATCCTTCGCTACCTGTTTTTAACGGCCTGCGCGGCGTCAGTCGGCATGCTGTGGTATCGCCAGGCGTTCACCTCATCGCTGCGCACGGGCGTGACCATCGGCTACGGCCTGATGTGCATGGTCGTGATCGTAATGATGCTGACAGGCTCAAACAGCGATACAACAAGGACCGGGGCAAACATCACGCCCCAGCCTACGCCGACGATCACGGAGGAGCCGTCGGGCGCAGCGCTCGGATATCAGGCAGACCAGGCGCCGTCAACCACGGCCCCCGTGGAAACGGCGCCCGGGGACACCGAAGAAGGGCTGCGGCTTGCGGCTTTTATGGATAACTGGGCAAACAACGATATCGAGGCGATGCTCAGCTACGTGATGCCTTCATGGCGAAGCACGAAGACCGATCCGGCGACCTCGCTGTTCATCATCATCGCCAACCGTACGCCGCTGGATTATGAGATCGAATCCGTTTCCGGCACGTCCGGCGATACATCACGTTCGATTACCATGACCGCGTCGATCGACAAAAACAACGGCAACGACCCCGTCCGCTACCGCTTCATTATCCTGGTGGATAAAGAGGACGGGAATTGGTATGTCGATCCCAACTCGCTGTCCACCAACGATGTGGATACCACCGAGGAGACGATCGCCCCGGATAATGTTGCCGCCATATATACACGGCAGCCGCGTATGACGGTAACGCCTGTGCCGCCGCCGAGTACGCTGCTGTATTACAATCCCAACGGAGGCAAATATTACCATGCCGATCCCGAGTGCAGTTCGGTGAATGAGAAATACCTGCCGATGGCGTCCTTTACCTACGGGGAGCTCAACGAATCGCCGTATAATTCGCTTCTGCCGTGCCTCAAGTGCAACGCGCCGACGAATTGATGAATAACTAAAAAGCCCCGCCTGCCTGTCAGACGGGGTTTTTTGATGCGTCATATCTTGAGCTGGTACTGCCGGTATGTGCGGTAGTGCCTGGCACCCGCGCGCTCCAGCGAGATGGCGCTTTGCAGGTTGGTCTCGTCGATCGCGGAGAGCTCGAACGCCTGGATGCCAAGCTGCTTGGCGCGCTGGTACATCTTTAATATCATTGCGGCGTTGACGGCCTTATTATGGAAATCAGGCGCGACGAACACCATGGAGCAGCGTGCGGAGCGGATTTTATGGAAAATCCGCGTCACCCAGCCGAAGGGGAACAGCCTGCCGTTGATCATCTTCAAAAGCCGGGAGTAATCCGAAAACGCAACGGCGACGCCGACCATACGGCCGCCCGCATAGGCGATCACCGGTAGATCCGCCTTGGTATAGCGCAGCAGCGCTTTCAATTCATACATGATATCGTCGATCGTCGGCGGGGTGACCTCGGAATCTGGCGGCAGAGCTTTGGCGATCATGTTGGCCACGTCGCGCGCCAGCGCTTCCCGATTGTCCGGCCGGATATCGGCGTATTCCACACGGAACCCGAAGCGCTTCTGCGCCATGTCCGAAAGCTTTTGGTAGGAATCCACAGGGAACTCGCTCATCTTCAGAAGATAGGCGCGGTGGTCGCGGTACTTTTCAAAACCGTACTCCGTGAAGAATTGGTGGTAGTACGGCGGGTTATAGGGATTGAACAGGGAATTAAGGCTGTCAAAGCCCTCGTAGAGCAGGCCTTCGGTGTAATCGTCAAAACCGGGCTCGTTGGGGCCGATGATGATCGTCATGCCCTGAACTTTTAGGAAATGCACCGCGGCGTCCAACACCGCGCGGGCGTACTCCATGTTGTTTTCGCTTTCAAACAGCGCGATGTACCCGCGCTTCTGCTGCAGGCGTTCGTTGACTCGCTCATCCACGCCCGCCAGCACACGGGCCACGGGGCGTTCGTCGTCGTACGCTAAAAACAACGCGTGTGGGCCGTTGCGCCAGGGATTGTGCACGCCGACCAGGTGATGGAACTCCATGCGTTTCATCGGAGGCACCCAATAGGGATCCTTCCGGTACAAGCGCCTGGGGAGCGCCAGAAACGCGCGGACGCCTTCGGGCGTCTTTTGAAGGGTCTCCACATGAATCATAACGATCTCTCCCTATATTGATAATAGGACGATGCGTGCGTCAGGCCAGGATGGTTCCGATGCGTTTTATTAGTTCGTCGCGCCCGGTCCGGTCTTCCGCTGAAAACGGGACGACCTCCCAGGGCTGCTTTTGCATGATGCGGCAGATGGGCGCGATGTGCCTCATACGCGCGCCGCGGCTGATCTTATCGGCCTTGGTGGCGATCACCGTGAAGGGGATGCCGGCGCTGTGGTAGAAGGCGGCCACGGCGGCGTCGTCCGCGGTGGGTTCGTGGCGGATGTCCACCAGCTGCAGCGCATGCTTTAAAAGCGTGCTTTCGCGGAAGTAAGCTTCCATCATCGCGCCCCAGCGCTTCTTCTCGGCCTTGTTGACCTTGGCAAATCCGTAGCCGGGGAGATCCACCAGGTGAAAGGAATCGTTGATGAGGAATACGTTGATCAGGCGGGTCTTCCCCGGTGTACCGGAGGTCTTGCACAGCTTCTTTTGCCGGCAGAGCGCGTTGATCAGCGAGCTTTTGCCTACGTTGCTCCGGCCGACCACCGCCAGCTGCGGCAGGGTGATCGGCGGAACCTCGCGGTATTCGGCCATGCTGGTCACAAACACCGCACTCTTGATTTCCATGCCGTTACGCCCTCGGGTAAGATACGCGCTCGCCCTTTGGCAACTGCGCGGACAGCGCGGCGAATTCCGGCAGGATCGGCTTGTTTATGGGCACGGCCGTCAGCGCGTGGGGGAGCACGTCGGTCATTTTATCCACCCGGATAATGCGCAGCTTTTTCAGCACCGCGTCGGGAATATCTTCCAGATCCTTCGTATTGCCTTTGGGAATCAGGACTGCTTTGAGGTTGGCACGGTTTGCGGCCAGCAGCTTTTCCTTCAGCCCGCCGATGGGCAGCACGCGCCCGCGCAGGGTAATCTCGCCCGTCATCGCAATGTCCTGCCGGACGGGGATGGACAACAGCGCGCTGGTGAGCGCGGTGGTCATGGCAATGCCTGCCGAGGGGCCGTCCTTGGACACGGCGCCTTCGGGAACGTGGAAATGGATATCATGCTCTTTAAAGAAATCTACGGAGATTCCCCAGGTTTCGGCGTGCGTGCGCACCCAGGAGAGCGCGGCTTTCGCGCTTTCCTGCATCACGTCGCCGAGCTTCCCCGTCAGTTGCAGGGCGCCGTTGCCCTGCATGATGGAGCATTCCACGGCCAGCGTTTCGCCGCCGACCGAGGTGACGGCCAGGCCGTTGACGATGCCGACCAGGTTTTCTTTTTCGAGGTCTTCCCGCGTGTAGCGCGGCGCGCCCAGGTATTCTTTCAGCTTTGCTGAGGTGATGTTGACTGCGGTCACGGACGTATCCAGGATCTCCACGGCCGCCTTGCGTACGAGACGCGCGATCTGCCGCTCCAGCGTGCGTACGCCCGCCTCGCGGGTATAGCCGTCGATCAGCTTCAGAACTACGGGACCTACCATCTTCACGCTGCCTGCGGTAAGCCCGTGTTCCCGGACCTGTTTGGGCAACAGGTGCCTGGACGCGATCTTGAGCTTGTCAAGCTCCGTATAGCTGGGCACTTCAATGATCTCCAGCCGATCCAATAATGCCGGCGGGATGGAATCAACGGTGTTCGCCGTGGTGATGAACATCACGCGGCTCAGATCCACGGGCAGTTCCATGTAGTGGTCGCGGAATGCGTTGTTCTGTTCGCCGTCCAGCACTTCCAGCATCGCCGCCGCGGGATTGCCGCGGAAATCGCTGGACATCTTGTCGACTTCGTCAAACAGGAACACGGGATTCATCGTACCGGCCTGCTTGAGCCCGGCGATGATGCGGCCGGGGATGGCGCCCACATAGGTGCGCCGGTGGCCGCGGATCTCCGCCTCATCCCGCACGCCGCCAAGCGACATCTGCACGAACTTGCGACCCACGGCCTCCGCTACGGCGCGGACGATGCTGGTTTTGCCAATTCCGGGAGGGCCGACAAAGCAGAGGATGGGGCCCTTCATATCCTTCTTCATGCGCAGCACGGCCAGGTATTCGACGATGCGGTCCTTTACGTCCGTGAGACCGTAATGGTCGCGGTCCAGTATCCTGCGCGCGTGCTTCAAATTTAGGTTGTCCTCGGTCGTAACGCCCCAGGGGAGGTCCAGTATCCACTCCACGTAGGTGCGGCTGATGTTGACCTCGGGCGTGCCGGGCATCATATGCGAAAGCCGGTCCAGCTCGCGTTCCGCCTTATTGCGCGATTCCTCGTTGAGCGGCGTTTTCTCCAGGCGTTCTCGGAGTTCCTCCACGTCCGTCAAATCCTTGTCGCCAAGCTCCGTCTGGATGGCCTTGATTTGCTCGCGCAGGTAAAAATCCTTCTGGTTTTTCTCGATCTGCAGCTTGATGCGCGCCTGAATGTTCTTTTCCAGCTCGCTGAGCTCTGTTTCCCGAAGCAGGATGGTGCAAAGCCTTTCCAGGCGCTTTTGCACACTGGTGATCTCCAAAAGCTCCTGCCGGTTTGAAAACTGGGTGAGCGCGTTGGCGGCGATGACGTCGGCAAGCTGCTCCGGCTTGTGGATGGACATCACGTTTTGCAGCGTTTCCTGCGACACGCGCAAGCTTTGCGAACAGTATTCCTCAAAGATCGCGTGCGTGGTGCGTACCAGCGCCTGCATCTCGTCGGTGTTTTTCGGCCTGCGGGTTGAGATTACGGTAAGCTCCGCCAACAGAAACGGTTCGTCCTGCACGAGGGCTTTGAGTTTGGCGCGTTTCTCGCCGGCGACCAGCACGCGAAGGCTGTCGCCCGGCAGATTGAGCACCTGCTTGACTTTGGCGATGGTGCCTACGGTGTACAGATCGGAAAGCGCGGGTGAGTCGACGTCGGCGTCGCGCTGCGCGACCAAAAAGATACGCTGGTCTTCCAGCATCGCTTTCTCCAGTGCGGACACGCTCTTGGCGCGCCCCACATCAAAATGCAGCACCATATGCGGAAAGACCATCGTGCCCCGGAGCGGAAGCACCGGCAGGCGCGTCAATGGCTGTTTACGCTTGGCCTGTTCCATAAGTTCCTCCTTGGAGTGTATCACCCGGCATGGCTTTTTTTCATGGCTTGTTCCGGATGACGAACGGTTCTTGGTTTGCGTACGGGTTCGTCGCTGTGTACGAGTTTGGGCGGCTCCTTGCCTTCCGCGCACCTGGCGGTGATCAGGCACTGCGCCACATCGCTGCGGCTTGGCAAATCAAACATCGTGTCAAGCATCAGCTTTTCGATGATGGAGCGCAGCCCGCGCGCGCCTGATTTGCGCTTGAGCGACTGCTTGGCGATCATCTTCAGGGCTTCGGGCTCGAATAAAAGCTCCACGCCGTCCAGATCCATCAGATAGATATACTGCTTGACCAAAGCGTTCTTGGGTTCGGTCAGGATTCGGATGAGCTCTTCCTCGTCAAGCTGGTGCAATGAGACCACCACGGGCAGCCGTCCCACGAACTCGGGGATGAGCCCGAACTTGATAAAATCCTCCGGGCGCGCTTCCTTAAAAAGCCTGCCCGTATCCTTGTCGGTCGCGGATTTCACCTCGGCGCCGAAGCCCAGGGTTTTTTTGCCGATGCGGCGTTCGATGATGGTATCCAGCCCGTCGAACGCGCCGCCGCAGATGAATAGGATATTGGTGGTATCGATCTGCAAAAACTCCTGGTGTGGGTGCTTGCGTCCGCCCTGCGGCGGCACGTTGGCGATGCAACCTTCGATGATCTTGAGCAGCGCCTGCTGCACGCCTTCGCCCGAGACGTCGCGC
>JAFGGL010000030.1 GCA_016930575.1 Clostridiales bacterium
AGAGGAGAGCGAGCGGATGCCGCTGACCGTCGCCGCATATGACAGGGACGGCGGCACGATCACGCTGATCTTCCAGATCGTTGGCGCCGGTACGATGGAACTGAACACATTACAGCAAGGCGATGCGCTTCAGGACTGCGTCGGTCCGCTTGGGGAACCGACACATACCGAAGGACTGCGGAAAGTATGCATCGTCGGCGGCGGAGTAGGCTGCGCGATTGCGCTGCCGGTCGCCGATAAACTGCACAAACAGGGCGCAGTGGTACACAGCGTGATCGGCTTCCGCTCCAAGGATCTTGTGATTCTTGAGGATGCGTTTAGGTCTGTCAGCGATGAAACCCGTGTGATGACCGACAACGGAAGCTACGGCGAAAAAGGACTGGTTACAGCTGCGCTGGAGTCGCTGATTCAAGAAGGCAACCGTTACGATAAGGTGTTCGCCATCGGCCCGTTGGTCATGATGAAATTTGTAAGCCTGCTGACAAAAAAATATGAAATCCCAACCGTCGTCAGCATGAATCCCGTGATGGTTGACGGTACGGGGATGTGCGGAGGCTGCCGCATCACCGTCGGCGGCGAGACCAAGTTTGCCTGCGTGGACGGGCCGGACTTTGACGGGCATTTGGTGGATTTCGACGAGGCGATCAGCCGCAGTTCGATGTATACGGAGTTCGAGGGCAGGCGGCGCGAGGACGCCTGCAGACTATTTGTCAAGGAGCCGCAGTGATGCCCAAGCGTAATATGAGCCTGAACCAGACTCCGATGCCTGCGCAGGATCCGGAGATCCGCAAGTCGAATTTCAGCGAGGTCGCGCTGGGTTACACCAGGGAAATGGCCATTCAGGAGGCGCAGCGCTGCCTGGACTGCAAGCACAAACCCTGTGTAGCGCAGTGCCCTGTGATGATCGACATCCCCGCGTTTATTCAAAAAGTCGCGCAAGACGACATGGATGGAGCATACCGTATTTTATCCGAAAGTACCGCCTTGCCCGCCGTTTGCGGGCGCGTTTGCCCGCAGGAAACGCAGTGCGAGGAAGTGTGCGTGCGCAGGGCCAAGGGCGACAGCGTCGGGATCGGCAGGCTGGAACGATTTGTGGCGGACTGGCACCGGGAGCACAGCCGCACCGAACCCCAGAAAGCCGCACCGAACGGGCATAAAGTGGCTGTGATCGGCGCGGGGCCGGCCGGGCTGACCTGTGCCGGCGATCTGGCAAAACTCGGGTACGAAGCCACAGTTTTTGAAGCGCTGCACATGGCGGGCGGCGTGCTGGTGTACGGGATTCCGGAGTTCCGGCTTCCCAAGGCGATCGTGGATTTCGAGATCGATGCCTTGAAAGCGCTTGGCGTGAGGATCGAAACGAACGTGGTCATCGGAAAGACGCTCACGATCGACGAGTTGTTTGCGCAAGGCTTCGAGGCCGTTTTTATCGGCAGCGGCGCGGGGCTGCCAAGCTTCATGCACATTCCCGGAGAAAGCCTGAAAGGCGTCTACAGCGCCAACGAATACCTGACCCGCATCAATCTGATGAAGGCGTATGACGAAAACAGCCGCACACCGGTCCGGCGCGGCAGGGCTGTGGCGGTCGTCGGCGGCGGAAACGTGGCGATGGATGCGGCCCGCTGCGCCAAACGCCTGGGCGCGGAAATCGTGTATATTGTGTACAGGCGGGGCCGCGCCGAGCTGCCCGCGCGATTGGAAGAGGTGGAGCATGCCGGGGAGGAAGGCATCATCTTCAAGCTGCTCAGCAATCCGGTGGAAGTGCTTGGCGATGAAAAAGGCTGGGTGAGGGGACTTAAATGTATCGAGATGGAACTGGGTGAACCGGACAGCAGCGGCCGCCGCAGGCCGATCCCCAAGGCGGACACTGAGTTTGTACTGGAGGTAGATACCATGATCATGGCCATCGGCACCAGCCCTAACCCGCTTTTGCGGAAAACGACGGCAGGCCTGGAAGCCAACAAGTGGGGCTGCCTCGTGACCCGCAACGATAACGGCCTCACCAGCCGAGACCGCGTATATGCCGGCGGCGACGCCGTGACCGGCGCCGCGACGGTTATTCTTGCCATGGGCGCCGGAAAAAAGGCCGCGGCTGCGATTCACCGGGATATTGTAGGAAAATACATAGCATAGAATTTTGAAGTATATAGAACGGATGGTGTGTAATGGATATCGTTTTTACTCAAGATTTATTCAAAATAACATTGATCGAGGAATGAAAATTACGCTACAATCTCAATAAGTGGTGTAAATTGACGCAAGAATGAAAAGGGGATGACCTGTCCGGGGAGGACAGGTCGAAAACTTGACAGAAGGGGCGTCAATCGAGTATTCACAAGTTAGCTGACAACTTGAAAGGAGTACTCATCATGACACCCAAACAAAGTATATCCGCCGTAGATGAGCTTGGCAAGCTTCTGTATGAAGCCGACGGGGATTTACTCCGCGCTTCGCTGGAAAAGCTCTGCAATCTCCTCATGGAATTAGAAGTTGAAAGCAAAACCGGTGCGGCAAAAAACCAACGTAGCGAAAGCAGAACGAATTATCGGAACGG
>JAFGGL010000031.1 GCA_016930575.1 Clostridiales bacterium
ATGGCACGCCTGAAGGGATTCGAACCCCCGACCCACGGCTTAGAAGGCCGTTGCTCTATCCAGCTGAGCTACAGGCGCAAGGCGCCGTTTCCCGGCGTATGGCGGACACGTGCCGCCGAGAAAAAATTTTATCATACGGGGTATGATATGTCAACATGAGCATACGCATCCGTGGCCTGCGCACTGAGAGTTATTCGCCGAATTCCCAAAGTCTGATCCGCCGGAAGGCGGCTTTGCCGGAAAGCCGGATGCCGTCCGAACCTTGATGGGGGAATACTCTGGCGGTCATCACATACCCGCCTTCGTTGACGAATACCTCAACGGAGGAACGGTCGAAGTATATATCCAACTGCAGGACTTCCGGCGGCTGCGCAAGCGCAACGCTTTTTATGCCGCGCGCGGCTTCCCCCGAACGGCTGAGATCCAGCGCGAGGGTATGGGCGTCGGCGCTGTAGGATAGCGCGGTGTACTCCCGCCCGTCCGCGGAGCGGAACAACTCAACGACGAAATCCTTGTTTTCGACAAAGATCTGCAGCCTGCCCGCCGTCGCTTTCAGCGGCGGCAGATCGCCGCAGGAAACAGTTTCGGCGGCGAACACCGGTTTCATATAGCGTTCCAGTTCCCGCGCGGGGCGGAAGAGGAGCCGGTCATCTTGAACCGCAATCTCCCGCGGCAGGATCATACTGCCTGCCCATTGGCAGGCGCCGGTCGGCGCCGGGGTCTCCCAGGTGCTCATCCAGGCCGTGAGTATGGCGCGTCCCGTGCCGTCCGCCGCGGCTTGCGGAGCGTAGAAATCAAAGCCCATATCCAGCTTGCGGAATTCCCCGTGCGCGTATGTGCCGGTATCGGCGTCGAAGCGGCCGACGAAGTACCCGCTGTCGTGGCTGCTGCTGAACGGTGGCCGGCCGGCGATGCCCTGCGGCGAAAGCAGCAGCACCGCGTCCTCCCCGATAAAGAACAGGTTGGGGCATTCCCACATATGGCCCAGCGAATCGTCCCCTGCGGAGATGGCGTTCAGATACGTCCAATCCAAGAGGTCATTTGAAACATATACGGCAGCCTGCCCCTGATGATCCTTGCCTTCCGCGCCCACGACCATGTAAAACCGCTTCCCGCGCCTGAACACGCAGGGATCGCGGAACTGATTCGGTATAACGGTATCCGGCGGACCGTTGATGACGGGATTGTTTTTATATTTCAGAAAATGCAGCCCGTCGCCGCTGACGGCCAGGCATTGGGTTTGCGTTCCGTCGGCGCCATTGCCCGTGTAGAATACATGCAGCCTTCCCTCGTGCACGACGGAGGAGCCGGAAAAACAGCCGCCGGCGTCATAGGGCTTGTCCGGCGTGAGCGCGATAGGCAGATGCTCCCAGCGGACCAGATCATCGCTTTGCCAGTGCCCCCAGTGCATCAAACCCGACTGCGGCGCAAACGGATAATGCTGATAGAAAAGGTGAAACCGACCGTTGAAGAAGACAAAGCCGTTGGGGTCGTTCGTCCAGCCCTGCGGCGGCATGGCGTGGTACAAATGCCGGTGTACGCACGCTTCCGCGGTCTTGCGCATCTCGTCTGTTTTGGTTTGGCTGTTTTGGTTCATTCACTCCGTCCTTGGCCATCGGCGGTATCCCTGACGCCTGCCGTACGTCGGAAACCGCCGGCATTCCCTGTGAGATGCTTTATTATAGCATAGTTTGCGTATCCGCCGGGGTCCGCAGCGCCGAATACCGCCTGCGGAAAGGCGCCTTGAACGCGGGATATCCGCGTGGTATACTGCGCCTGTATGAACGGGGAACTAAGCGTGCAGGAGCTAAAAATTGTCATTACCGCACGGGACGACGGCAAAGCGGTGCGTCAAATCGCGCTGCGGACGCTTTCCATGTCCTATGCGCAGTTCAAGCGCGCTAAATTCCGGGGCGTGCTTTTGCTGGACGGGGAACCCGTGCACGCCGACCGCCGGGTGAAGACCGGGCAGACGCTAGTTATCCGCGTGCCGGACGCACCCGCCGAGCCGGTAGCGCCTTTCGCGATTCCGCTGACCGTCGCCTATGAGGATGAGGATATCCTGATCATCGATAAGCCCGCGCCGCTGCCGTCCGTTCCGTCGGCGAAACAGGCGGGCATGACGCTGAAAAACGCGGTGTACGCGTATCTGGGCGCGCCGGAGGGTTTCCATTACCGTCCCGTCAACCGGCTGGACAGGGGCACCAGCGGCCTGATGGTCGTCGCCAAGCACGCGCACGCCCAGCAGTATTTGCAGAGGCGGCTGCACTCCGACGATTTCATCCGCGAATACCTTGCGGTCTGCGACGGTATTCCTTCCGATACGCGAGGCGTGATCGACGCGCCGATCGTCAGGGAAGACGGCGCGGGCATCCGCCGCGCCGTCTCCGCGCAGGGCAGGCCCGCGCGCACGGACTACCGCGCGGAGCGTATCGGCAACGGACGCAGCCTTGTCCGCTTGCGCCTTTTTACGGGGCGCACGCACCAGATCCGGGTGCATATGCAATCCATCGGTTGTCCGGTGACGGGCGATTTTCTCTATGGCACGGAGCACCCGCTGCTTGAGCGCCGCTTTGCGCTGCATAGCACGTTTTTACAGCTTACGACGCCGCATGAAAAAACCATCAGGCTCACGAGCCCTCCGCCTGATGTGTTTGAGCGGCTCTTGAGTAATCAGCCGTAATTGGCCTCTTCGTCCTCTTCGATGGGTTCGGCCGGCTGCCCGTCCGCGGGATTGGCAGTCGAAAGGCCGTCGTTGGTAAATGTGAACACCGCGCCTTCGCCGTTCACGCTGATACAGTTGATCGTATACGAACCGAGCTGACGTTCATAGACGCCGTAGTTTTTTATCAGGTTGTTCTTGATCTCTCCCGCCAGATAAGCCCGGCTTTCCGGATCTGTGGATACGTGCATCGCCATGATGAACGCAACGCAGTGAAAACTGGCCTTGTCATAATCCAGATAAAGGCTGTTGCCGGCTTGCGCGCCTTCCGGGTACAGCAAACGGATTTCGCAGGATTCGATAATACCCGCAGCGTCGGCCTTTATGGTTACATGCAATGTGTCCGAATAGCTGGAATACTGCTTCCGGCTGTTACCCAAATCCAGGATTTCCGGTTCTATCGGCAGCAAATGGCGGTTCTGCTGCTTGTTGATATAGCTGATATTCTCTTTATAATACGCTAAGAAGGTTGACATACTCTGCCCGGTCAGCGCCAGCGCGCCCGCGGGCAGCCACAGGAGCAGCAAAAGCAAAGCCGCCCCGCGCCGGAAGTTGCGTTTCATCTAATTAAGTTCCTTCTCGATGAGCTTCGAAAGCCGGTATACATCGGCGTCGATCTCTCGCTGGTAGGGGCCTTCAATCATAACGCGGACCAGCGGTTCGGTGCCGCTTGCGCGCACCAGCAGCCGGCCTTTGCCTTCATACTTGTTTTCGATTTCCCTGATCATTTCCTGCACGCGTGGGTTACTGCTGAAGGTGTCCTTCTTGTCATCGGACACATGCGCGGCGTACAGGCTTTGCGGCATCACCTGCATCACGCCCGCGAGCGCGGACAGGGAGGTTTTCGCGTGCACCATGGCGCTTAACACCTGCAGCGCGGTCAGGATGCCGTCGCCTGTGGTGTTGAACGCGCGCATGATAACGTGGCCGGACTGCTCGCCCCCAAGCATATGGTTTTCCTCGCGCATCTTCTCCAGCACATAGCGGTCGCCGACCTTGGTTTTGATCAGCTTGATGCCGCGCTCCTTCATCGCGATGTCAAGGCCCATGTTGCTCATTACCGTTGCGACCAGGGTGTTGGTCGGCAACATGTTCTTCTCTTTCATGTATACGGCTAAAAGCGCCATCATCTGGTCGCCGTCCACCAGCTTGCCGCGCTCGTCGGACGCGATCACGCGGTCGGCGTCGCCGTCAAACGCGAAGCCGACGTCCGCGCCGTGTTCCTTCACAAGTTCGCTGAGGCGCTGGGGGTGCATCGAGCCGCAGTGGTCGTTGATGTTGGTGCCGTCCGGTTCGTGGTAGTACATGCTGACCTTCGCGCCCAGTTCCTTGAACACCGCCGGGGCGACGTCGTAGGCCGCGCCGTTGGCGCAGTCCAGCACCACGTGCAAGCCGTCCAGCCGCACGTCCAGCGAACTCTGGATAAAATCGATATACCGCCGCGCGGCGTTGAACTGGTGCACGGGCCTGCCGATCTGCGTGCCGACGGGCAGCACGAAATCCTTGGGCAGCCCTTCCTTGACGATGACCTCGATTCTATCCTCCAGCGCGTCAATGAGCTTATGGCCGTGCTTGTCGAAATACTTGATGCCGTTGTATTCCACCGTGTTGTGACTGGCGGAGATCACACAGCCGGCGTCGGCTTCGTAGTAGCGGGTCAGGTAGGCGATAGCGGGCGTGGGCATGATGCCCACCAGCACCGCACGCGCGCCTACGCTGCAGATGCCCGCGACCATGGCTGATTCCAGCATCTCGCCGCTCAGCCGCGTATCTCGCCCCACCAGGATGGTCGGGCGGTGCACGTCGCTTGCGAGCACCGCAGCGCTGGCCTGCCCCAGCATATATGCCATTTCACAGGTCAAATCCTGGTTGGCGATGCCGCGCACGCCGTCGGTCCCGAACATTCTGGCCATACTAAACTCTCCTTGTTTGCACGTCTTCGATCAGCTTGAGCACCGCGTCGGTCCCGTTTTGCACGGGGCAGAGGGCCATCGCGGCTGTCAGTGTATCCTTGGACTCTAAAAGCGCGCCCAGCGCTTTTGAGAGGGTTTCCGGCGTCAGCGCTTCCTGTTTCAGTACCTGCGCAAAGCCTTGCTTTTCAAAGCTGGCAGCGTTTTTAATCTGGTCACCGCGGCTGGCGGACAGCGGGTAGGGGATCAGCAGCATCGGTTTTTTGATGGCCAGCAGTTCACTCAGGGTATTGGCGCCCGCGCGGCTTAACACGATATCGGCCGCCGCAAGCGCGTCGGGCCAGGGCTCCTGCAGATACTCAAACTGGCGGTATCCTTTTTGGGTATTCAAGCCCGCGTCCAGGTTGCCCTTCCCGCATAAATGTAAAACATCCATGGCCGGAAGCAGCCTGCCAAGGCTTTGGCGCAGGCAACGATTGATCGCCTGCGCGCCCTGGCTGCCACCGGTCACAAGCAGCACGGGCTTCCGCCCGTCAAATCCCGCAAGCCGGAGGCCACGCTCGCGGCTGCCTTCAAACAGATCGCAGCGCAGCGGCGTGCCCGTCAGCACGCCTTTGTCGCCCAGGCAGGCGGCGCATTCGGGGAAGGTGGTCGCCACGCAGTCGGCAAAGTGCGCGGCGATACGGTTGGCGAGCCCCGGGGTCATATCGCTTTCGTGGCACACGGTCGGCACGCGGTTCATCCGCGCGGCGATCACCACAGGGATGCTGACAAAACCGCCCTTGGAAAAGCACACGTCGGGCTTGATGCTTCGGATGGTCCGATAAGACTGCCAGATTCCGCGCAGCACGCGGAACACATCTGTAAAATTCTCGGGGCTGAAATACCGCCGCAGCTTCCCGCAGCTGATGGGATGATAGGCGACGCCGTCAACGGCATGGATGATATCATACTCGATGCCCGGCTGTCTGCCGATATAATGCAGCTCATACCCTGCGGCCTGCAGGCGCGGGATGAGGCCCAGGTGCGGAGAAACGTGCCCGGCGGTGCCCCCGCCCGTCAACACGATACGCTTCATCTCATGCGCTCCTTTAGCCTTTGTTAACTCGGGCATAGTATACACCAAAAAACCTAAACATGCCAATAGACCG
Source organism: Clostridiales bacterium (assembly GCA_016930575.1). Classification (GTDB taxonomy): domain Bacteria; phylum Bacillota; class Clostridia; order Christensenellales; family Aristaeellaceae; genus CAXXOK01. Next base: position 5,784 of record JAFGGL010000031.1, read on the forward strand.
TATCTTGAAAAGAAAGCGCGCACGCGCTATACTAATACTAATTCCAATCCTTTGTGCCAGATAAATTGCGAGTATTTTGTTCGCAATCGAGGAGAGGAAACGCAGGTGTAGCCGGAAGCTACATCAAGGTTTCTCGACGATGAATGCGGGCAAAAGACGAGGTAAGATACTGGCGGTAAGGGTTGGGATTAGTATAAACCGATAACGGCAGGGGAGCGGATGTATGAAATACGTTTTGGTGATCGGGGACGGCATGGCGGATGCGAAGCTTACGCAACTGGACGGCAAAACGCCGCTGGAAGCGCTGAAACTGGACGCGTTTGACCGCGCCGCGGGCTGCGAGCTGGGCCGCGTGCGCACCGTGCCGGCCGGAATGGCGCCGGGCAGCGATACGGCGATACTGTCGATCTTCGGCAACGATCCGCGCACGTGCTACACCGGGCGCAGCGCGCTGGAGGCGGCCGGCATGGGCATCCCTGTGCCAAGCGGCAGCGTCAGCCTGCGCATCAACCTGTGCAGCGTGGAGGAAAAGGACAGGAAGTTCTTTATCCTCAGCCACAACGGAGGCGGCATCCACGGCAGAGCGGCGGAAACGCTGATGCGGGATCTGACCGCCCTCCCCTCTCCGTTCGCGTTCAAAATGAAGGAATATAAGCTGGGCGTCCACCCGACCGATACCTTCCGCCATGTCGGCGTGATGGAGGCCGGGGATTTCGACCTTGCGTCCCTTCGCCTGACCGAGCCGCACAACATCCTGGGGCGGGAGATCGGGGAATACCTGCCGCAGTGCGCGGCGGACGATACTGCCGCCCGCAGGATGTGTAAGGGCCTGAACGAGCTGATGGAAATCAGCTACGATGTGCTCAAAGACCATCCCATAAACCTCGCGAGGACAGAGCAGGGGCAGTTGCCCGCCAATATGATCTGGCCCTGGGGCGCGGCGACGGCGATGCAGCTTTCAAACTTCACAGAGAAGTACCATAAAACGGGCACCGTGGTCAGCGCAGTGCCGCTGGTGTGGGGCATCGCATCGCTTGCGGGGCTGAAGACGCCGCGCGTCAAGGGCGCGAACGGCGAACTGAACACCAACTACCGCGGCAAGGTGGACGCCGCCCTAAACGCCCTGGACGACGGAGACGATTTTGCCGCCGTGCACATCGAGGCCCCCGACGAGATGGCGCACGCCGGCGAGATGATCCGGAAGATGATGGCGATCCAGAACGTGAACGACCTGGCGATGCGCCCGATTCTGGAGGAGCTTTCAAAACGCGGCGGGGATCACCGCGTGCTCATCATGTGCGACCATCCAACCCTGCTGACCACACGCACGCACGACGCGAGTCCCGTGCCCTACGCGATCTTCGACAGCCGGATATCCGCCCCGCCGCGCAAGTATTCGGAGGCCGGAGCGATGGATATGCCGCTGCTGGAAGACGGATCCAAGCTGTTGGAAAGGCTGTTCACCCATGACTAAGCTGCGGCATTTCGTTTGGTATCTGGCAAGCCGCCTATTTATCCTGCTGGCGCTTTTGGGCTTTGCGGTGGTAACGTTTTACTATGCCATGAACGCCACCAACATCTCCGTGATTTTGAAGGACGGCATGGCGCTGCGCGCGCAGGTGATCATGATGGATGAGGACGAAGCGGAGCTGACGAAATACTTCCAGACCAACTACCTGCAGCGGGACGAAAACCTGCTGCAGGCGCTGGAAGGCGAGAGCCCGTATACGATCTATTTAATCCGCGGCATCGACCACCGGCTGCAGCTGACCTGGATGTGGTGCTGGCCGTGGGATACCACCGCCAAGGCGGAGTTTATCGAGCGTATCCCGCGCATCGACGGGCGGATCAACCGCCTGTACGAGGAAACGGCGATCAGCCTGTACGGCGAAAACAACTACGAAAGCCCGCCGCGCTGGCAGTCCGCGCGCTATACGGCGACGCTGGTGAAGGAAAACGACCAGTGGAAAATACGCAGTATACAAGTCAAAGAACTTTTGGAGGATTAGCTACTCAGCATTCAGGTTGCCGATCAGCGCAGGCAGTTCGTTAAGGCTTTTCAGCACCGTATCGGTATACGGTTTCAATTCATCAGAATAAGGAAGCATATCGGGCACCATCACCGCGTACGCGCCGGCGGCACGGATGGCCCGCAGGCCACTGGAGGAATCTTCGACGCCCAGGCACGCTGCGGGGCCATATCCCGCGATCTGCGCGGCTTTGAGGAAGATCTCGGGGTCCGGCTTTCCCTTGGCGACCTCGTCGCCGCACACCTTGCCGTCAAGCAGCTTGCCAAGCTCCGGCAGCGTGGAGAAGTAATCGTTCACGGCAAAGCGCGGGCAGCTGGTCGCAAGCACGAGCCGCAGCTTCCGTTCTTTCAACGCTTTTACGCAGTCCATCACGCCGCTTTTCAGCGGCGTTCCGTTTCTTTTCACGGATTTGCGCACGTCGCCGTACAGGCGTTCGTATGCCGCTTCGTAGGGGAAACCGTCCCCGTAGGTTTCAAAATACATCTCCCGGCATCTGCCGCCGGGCACGCCCAGCGTGCCGATGAAAAAATCCCGGTTCATCTCGTATCCGTATTCCCGCACGATGCCCACGAGCGTATCGTAATACAGGCGCTCCGTGTCGAACAGCACGCCGTCCATATCGAACAATACCGCCTTAATCATCTGATGAATTCCTTTCTTGCAATACGGCTTTCAAGCCGTCCAGCGCGGAGGAGACGATCCCGCCCGCGTAGCCCGCGCCCTCGCCCAGGGGATACAGGCCGCGCACGGCGCTTTCCCGCCGATCGTCGCGCAAGATGCGCACAGGGGAGGAAGAGCGCGTTTCGGGCGCGGACAACAGCGCGTCGGGCATATCGAAGCCCCGCAGGCGTTTGCCCAGCAGCGGCAGCGCGCAGCGCAGGTTGTCGGTGACGAAAGCGGGGAAGATGCCCGCGATATCTGCCGGAACAACGCCGGGGCGACAACTCGGCCGCACCGCGCCGAAGCCCCGCGAGGGCCTGCCAGCCAGGAAATCCTCCGCGCGCTGGCATGGGGAGCTGTATCCGCCGATTGTGAAGGCCGCCTCTTCGATCTTTCTTTGAAATTCTATACCGTCCATCGGACCGCCGAAATCGGCCGGCCGGACGCCGGCCAAAAGCGCGGCGTTAGCGTTCTCCCCGCCGCGCGTGTGGCGGCTCATGCCGTTGATGTTCAGACGGCCCGCCTCGCTCGACGCATTGATCACCTCGCCGCCCGGGCACATGCAGAAGGTGTATACGCCGCGTCCGTCGGGCGTTTTCACGTTCAGCTTATAGTCCGCCGGCGGCAGGGCGGGATGTCCGGCAAAGCCGCCGTACTGCGCGGCGTCGATCATCGTTTGCGGGTGCTCGATGCGCACGCCCACGGCGAAAGGCTTGGACGCAAGCGGTATTCCGGCTGTATCCAGCCATTCGTACACGTCGCGCGCGCTGTGTCCCGTCGCCAGGTATACCGCGTCGGTTTCGAAACGCTCCGTCCCGGCTATTACGGCGGTCACCTGTCCGTTTTGTATCGCCAGGCCTGTGACTTTACGCTCGAATAAAATCTCCGCGCCCAGATCCAAAAGCCTGCCGCGCAGGATTTTGAGCACGCCGCGCAGCCGGTCCGTGCCGATGTGGGGCTTGGCGTCGATCAATATGTCCTCCGGCGCGCCGCAGGTCACGAATGTGCGGAGGATAGCGCGGATCAGCGGATCGCTGAGCCCGCAGGTCAGCTTGCCGTCGCTGAACGCGCCCGCGCCGCCCTCGCCGAACAGCACGTTGCTTTCGGGGTTCAGCGTTCCGTTCTTCATCAGCGCCGCGACGTCCTTGGCGCGCTCGTCCACGCGCTTGCCGCGCTCCAGTACGATCGGCTTTGCGCCGCGCACCGCAAGCCCCAGCGAGCAGAACAGCCCCGCAGGGCCCGCGCCGACGACCACGGGACGCGGACGGTCCGGCTCGTACGGCTTGACGGGCAGGGAAAACACGTCCTGTTCCACGGGCGTTTCCATCCATACGGCCTGGTTGGGGCGGAAACGCTTGATGAGCGCTTGTTCCGTTTTCTTTTCAGCAAGGCTCACGTCCAGCGACAGCATAAAGCACACGTCGCGCTTGTCGCGCGCGTCCACGCTGCGGCGAGATATCCGCGCCGAAAGGATGTCCGCTTCGGGCACCCGCAGGCGCGCCGCCGCAAGCTTCCTTGGGTCCGGTTCGCCGGCCGCCGCGTCATCCGGCGAAAGCCTGATCTGGTGCAGTCTGAGCATGCCGCGCCTCCGTTTCCAATGCTGCACCCATCCTATCACAGGGCCTATGGGAATACAACTCCGCCCGGCCCCGGAATATGCTATAATAGACGGTATGAATTCGGTTATTCCGGAGGGACTATGACGTTTTTTTGGAGCATCGCGGCGTTGATCCTGGTCATCGACCGCGCCGCCAAGCTGCTCGCGCAGCATTTCATGACGCTCGGGGAGCGCATCGTCGTACTCGGCGGCGTACTGGAGCTGCGCTACACGCACAACGCGGGCATGGCGCTGGGTATTTTGTCGGGCTATACCATCGTTGGCATCATCCTGCCGCTTGCGGCGGTCGTCGCCGGGGTGTTCCTGCTTCGCAAATACAGGCTGTCGGGCTTCGTACTCGCCGCCGCGGGGCTGATCTTCGGCGGGTTCCTTGCCAACCTTATCGACCGCGTGTTTCTGGGGTATGTGGTGGATATGGCCTACTTCCCGTGGCTGCCGTTTTTCATCTGCAATCTGGCGGATATCGCCATCACGTTGGGCGCGGTGCTCATCGGCGTCAGCCTGCTGCTGCGCCCGAAGGACTGGCAGCCGAAAATGGCAGGAGGCGCAGGACATGATGAAAACCCTGACGGCTGAGCGTGCCGCGCGGCTGGATGTGCTCGTGGCTGCGGGCTGCGGCGTCACGCGCTCGCAGGCGGCCAGGTGGATCGCCGCCGGATTGTGTGAGCTGGGCGGCAAGGCGGCAACGAAGGCGGGTACGGCCGTCAAGCCGGGGGACAGCGTTGCCGTGCGGATTCCCGAACCGAAGCCCGCCGCTGTGGAAAAGGAAGAACTCCCGATTAATATCCTCTATCAGGATTCGGATCTCGCCGTTGTGGACAAGCCATGCGGCATGGTCACGCATCCGGCAGGCGGCAATACGACCGGCACGCTGGTCAACGCGCTTTTGTACGCGCTGGATGGGCTTTCGGGCATCGGCGGCGTGCAGCGGCCGGGCATCGTGCACAGGCTGGATAAGGACACCAGCGGAATCATGCTGGTCGCCAAGAACGACAGGGCGCATTTGGCGCTGTCCAGGCAGCTGAAAGACCGCAGCGTGGAGAAGCATTACCTTGCCGTGGTAGAGGGCGGCATGAAGGAGACCGGAGGGCTGATCGACAAGCCCATCGGACGGAGCAAGCGCGACCGCAAGAAGATGGCGGTCACGGAGGACGGCAGGCCGTCGCAGACGGAATGGAGGCTGCTGGAACCGCTGCGGGGTACGGCGCTGCTGGACGTGCGCATCCTCACGGGACGCACGCACCAGATCCGCGTGCACATGCAGTCCATCCATCATCCGGTGGCCGGCGATCCCGTATACGGGCTGAAGAACGGCGTGAAGGCGCCGCGCCTGATGCTGCACGCGCACACCCTCGCCTTTACCCATCCGCGCACCGGCGAATACATGCGTTTCACGGCCCCGCCGCCCGCGGAATTCGAGGAGACGCTCAGGAAATTGCGTATTCCGAGGGAATAAAAGAAAAGCGAACTTTTGTTCTGTATTTCCTTCCCAAGCGGGCACTATATATGGTATAATGTACCGGTATTGGAGAACGAGAGGAACGATATGATCACAGTTGCGGCCGTGTCGCTCGGGTGTGCCAAAAACCGCGTGGATACGGAACTGATGCTCGGGATTCTGGTAAAAAACGGCTTTAAGCTGACGGCCGACGAACGGCAGGCCGACGTGCTGATCGTCAATACCTGCGGATTTATCGAACCGGCGAAGGAAGAGAGCATCGACACGCTGTTGTCCCTCGCGCGCTACAAGGAAAGCGGCAGGTTGAAACTGCTGGTCGCCACCGGTTGCCTCACCCAGCGCTACGAGAAGGAACTGCTCAAAGAGATGTCCGAGGTGGACCTCCTCATGGGTGTGAACCAGTACGAACGGCTCCCCCGGGCGATCATGGAGGCGCTGCGGGGCAAGCGCGCATCCTACTGCGCCGACGACTATCATATCCTTTCCGGCGAGCGCGTGCTCACAACGCCGCCGTATACGGCTTACGTCCGAATCGCCGATGGCTGCGACAACCGCTGTTCCTACTGCGCCATCCCGCTGATTCGCGGGGGCTTCCGTTCCCGTACTATGGACGACGTGCTGTCCGAGATCCAAACCCTGGCCGACGGCGGCGTCCGCGAGCATATCCTCATCGCGCAGGATAGCTCCCGCTTCGCGGCGGATACGCGCGGGCACGGCATGCTGCCGGAACTTATGGACAAGGCGGCGGCGATCCGGGGCGTCCGCTGGCTGCGCACGCTCTACTGCTATCCGGACGAGGTGAGTGATGCGCTGCTTGACGTGATGGCGGCGCACGGGAACATTTGCAAGTATATCGATCTGCCCCTGCAGCACGCGCACCCCGAGATTCTAAAGCGCATGAACCGCCGGGGAAATATAGGGGACGTGAAAGCGTTTCTTCTCAAGGCGCGGGCGATGGGCTTCACGCTACGTACAACGATGATCGCGGGCTTCCCCGGCGAGACGGAGGAGCAGTTCCAAACGCTACTTTCCTTCGTGCGGGAGATGCGCTTCGACCGGCTGGGCGCGTTTGCTTTCTCCCCGGAGGACGGCACCCCGGCCGCGCTGATGGAAGGCCAGGTGCCGGAGGAAGTCAAAGCCAAACGCCTGGATGAACTGATGACGCTTCAGCAGGAGATTTCCCTGGAACGCAACCGCCTGCGCGTCGGGCGTACGGAAACGGCGCTGATCGAGGAAGTCTGTGAAGACGGCGCGGCGATAGGCCGCACCGAACACGAAACCCCGGACGCCGACGGCGTGTGCCGTATCACCGGCGCGCAGGGCCTTATGCCGGGCGCGTTCGTGTCCGTTCGCGTAACAGGCGCGGACGCCTACGATATTTCGGGAGTGATCGCATGAACCTGCCCAACAAGCTCACTATCCTGCGCGTTGCAACGATCCCTGTCATCGTCGTTTTGCTTTCGGTCGACTCGCCGGCGTGCCGCGTCGCGGGCACCGCGCTGTTCGTGCTCGCCTGCCTGACCGACTGGCTGGACGGCTTCATCGCGCGCAGGCAGGGCATCGTCACGGATTTCGGGAAATTCCTCGATCCCGTGGCGGACAAGCTGCTGGTGCTGTGCACGATGATCACGCTGGCGGGCCTCGGACAGCTGCCCGCGTGGGTATGCGTCGTCGTGCTGTTCCGGGAGCTGACGGTGGACGGGCTCAGGCTGATCGCGGCGCAAAAGGGCGTCGTCATCGCCGCGGGGAAGTTAGGCAAGATCAAGACCGTATCGCAGATGCTTCTGACAACGGTCGTCCTGCTGGGCATCCAAACGCTCCACGACCTGTGGATCGATCGGGCGCTGACCGCCCTTGTCGTGATTATGACTCTTTGGTCGGGCGCGGATTATTTCATCAAAAACCGCGCGGTGTTTGCGGGGAACAAAGATGAATGACCTGTATGGATTGGCCGAGACCGTCGTGAAAGAGGCGGCACGCAGGGGAATCACCCTGGCGACGGCCGAGAGCCTGACCGCCGGGCTGATCTCCGCCACGGTCGCGGACGTGCCGGGCGCGTCTCAAATCCTTCTGGGCGGCGTGATCGGCTACGCGCTGGACGTGAAACGCGGCGTGCTTCAAGTGGAGGGCATCGACGAGGGCAACGTGGTCTCGGCGGACTGCGCTAGGCAAATGGCCGCGGGCGCGCGGAGGCTGACCGGCGCGAAACTCGCCGTCAGCGCCACGGGCGTCGCGGGGCCGGACGGCGGCACGGAACAAATCCCCGTGGGCACGGTGTTTATCGGCTGTGCGTACGGGGACAGAATCTGGGCGGAGGAACACCATTTTACGGGAGACAGGCAGGCCGTGCGGCTTATGACCGTGCGGCGGGCGCTGACAATGATAGGCAACTGTATGAAAGGCGGGCAATAGCATGGCGGAAAAGAAAACTTCGAACAAAACAATACAAACATTCGACGGCGATAAAGATGCCGTCCGCAAGGAAAAGCTCAAGGCGCTGGAGAACGCGCTGTCGCAGCTGAACAAGACTTACGGCAAGGGCGCCGTGATGAAGTACTCAGACGTCGGCGCCATCCAGAACCTGAACGTCATCTCCACGGGCAACCTGCTGCTGGATATCTGCCTGGGCGTCGGCGGGCTGCCGCGCGGCCGCGTGGTGGAGATCTACGGTCC
>JAFGGL010000032.1 GCA_016930575.1 Clostridiales bacterium
ATGAGCGTGCCGCTGGTCGGCAGCCTGATGTTTGGCAACCTCCTTCGCGAGTGCAAGGTGCTGGAACGCCTCTCCAGGACCGCGCAGAACGAACTGGCGAACCTTGTGACCATCCTGCTGGGGCTGACTATCGGCTCGACGATGCTGGCGCAGAACTTCCTGCGCTGGGACACGCTGTTCATCCTGACCCTCGGCCTGCTTGCCTTCGTATTCGATACCGCGGGCGGCGTATTGTTCGCCAAGCTTTTGAACCTGTTCCGCAAGAATAAAATCAACCCGATGATCGGCGCGGCGGGCATATCCGCCTTCCCGATGTCGGCGCGCGTGATCCAAAAGATGGCCAAGGAAGACGACCCGTATAACTTCGTGCTCATGCAGGCCACCAGCGCCAACGTATCGGGCCAGCTCGGTTCCATCGTCGCGGGCGGTCTTGTCATCACGCTTGTCGGCCTTTTGATAGGCTGGTAGAAAGAAGGATATGATGTTGTTTCACTTATTTTCCGCCGCCGAGGCTGCCGGAACCGCCGCATCGGAATCGCAGCTTGCGGCCATGTCGATATTCTCCAAAGGATTGTTCACCACACTGCTGGGCTTGGTCGGCGTATTTTTGGTGCTGACGTTGTTCTATGTCGCAATCAAACTGATACAGCGCTCGGGCGGTAAGGCACCCAAGGCAAAAGACCCCGAAGCAAAGGAGTAGGCTATGCTGTATTCACAAACGGACAGAGACCGGGTACTGCACATGCGCAAGCGCCGCATGCTTGCGGTTTGGCTGCCGACAGCGCTTATGCTGCTGCTTGCCGTCGTCGTATACGTTATCTACCGGCTGCAGCATGACGTGAGCGGATGGATCATCTCGGCGCTGCTCACCATCCTGGGCGGCTCGTACTGCATCTTCTTCTACGGCGTCTACCTACGCCCGGTGCTCAAATACAAGCGCCATCTGGATTATATGCTCGACGGCCGCAAGCGCGTGACCGAGGGCATACTCAGGGACGTCGGCGAAGCCGTGCAGGACATGGACGGCATCGACTGCTATTCCGTTCTGCTCAACGTCGGCGAGAAGAACGATCCCGAGGACGACCGTTTGTTTCACCTGGACGCGTATAAGTCCATGGACGGCTTCCAGCCGGGCGACCGCGTCGTCGTGGAAAGCAACGACCGCATGATTGCAAGCATAAAGAAGGTTCTGGAGTAAACAATGATCGATTTCACATTCCAAAATCCCGCGAAGATCATCTTCGGAAGAAGCGCGCTGTCTCATCTGTACGAGGAGGCGGCGCGTTATTCCAGACGCGTGCTGCTGGTATACGGCGGCGGGTCCGTCAAGCGCATCGGGCTGTATGACGATGTGATGAACATCCTGTCGGGCGGCGGCTTCACGGTGTTCGAGCTTTCGGGCATCGTACCCAACCCCGTGCTGTCCCGCGTATACGAAGGCATCGAACTCTGCCGCAGGGAGAACGTCGGTCTTGTGCTTGCCGCAGGCGGCGGCAGCGTGATTGACACCGCCAAGGGCATAGCGAACGGCATGAAATACTCCGGCGACGTGTGGGATTTCTACGCCCATAAACGCGTGCCGGAAACTGCCCTGCCGCTGGGCGTGCTGCTCACTCACGCAGCGGCGGGCAGCGAGATGAGCTATTCCTCCGTGATCACCAACGAAAACGGCATGCTCAAACGCGGCTTCAACTCCATCACCAGCGTGCCCAAATTCTCCCTGCTCAATCCCGAGTGGACGTTCACCCTGCCGCCGTATCAGACCGCCTGCGGCGTCGTGGACATCATGGCGCACATGATGGAACGCTACTTCACTTCGGTTACGCACGTGGAACTGACCGACCGGATGATCGCCGCGGGCATTCAAACGGTGCTCAACAACGCGCCGATTGCATTGAAAACTCCGGACGATTACGACGCGCGCGCCGAGATCATGTGGGCGGGCGCGCTTGCGCACAATTCGCTGCTGGATACGGGGCGTATCGGCGACTGGTGCACCCACAGGCTGAGCCATGAGATCTCCGCCGCCTACGGCCTCGCGCACGGCGCGGCGCTTGCGGTGCTCTTCCCCGCGTGGATGAAATATGTCGTAAAGCAAAAACCCGAAAAGATCGCGCAGTTCGCGGCGGATGTGTTTGGTATCGATCCCGCGTCCGGAAGCAAGACCGATGTCGCGCTGGAAGGCGTCAGGCGGCTGGAAACCGCCTACCGTTCCTTCGGCGTGCCGGTGCATTTGAAGGAAGCGGGTATCGTGAACGCCGATCTGCAAATGATGATACGAAAAGCGCTGCCCGATGCGGACAGCACGTTGGGAGAATACGTTGCCATCGGCCGGCAGGCCGCGGCGGAGATTTTCAAACTCGCCGAATAGGCCCTATTCCTGCGGCTGCGTTTCCAATACCTCTATGGCAAAGGTCGCCGATACGCCGCTTGCATCCAGCACGGCACGATACAGCGTCTCCGTCTCGCTCACCGCGGACGCCCAGGCGCCTTCTTTCAGCTCCGGATCATTCGTGACCTCGTCGTATAACTTCTGCTCCATCTCCTGCTTCATCTCCGTGTAGCGCTCGGAAGTCAGGGGATAGAGGAAATCATATTTTTCGACGCTTTCCTCGTCCACTGTCAGTTTATAATATTCCACCGCCGGCGCGGGAAGATACACCCGGATCGTATTGCTTTCCTCATCGTACTGCACGCTGGCCGCGCTCAGATCCACGGAAAAGCTGGCTGTAAAGGTATAAGGAATGATGACCTCCTGCACCGTGCCGATCAACCAGGCGTCCGTGGATACGTTTTCCTGCCCGGTGATGGTCTTCTCCAGCACGATCAGCTCGCGTTTTTGCACAAGCTCTTCGGAAAAGCGCTCGCTGATCCAGCGCAGGTTCGCGCCGCCGAACAGCAGCGCGTACAGCCGCGGCCCGTACAACACGCCGCCGGCGATCAGCGCGGCGGACAGAATGATGGTCAGGATGGATTTGAGAAACCGTTTCATGGATGCCGTCCCCCTTTATACCGGATTGACCCATTTTTCGATCTCGACGAACAGCCGCACCAGCAATAGCACCAAGACGGCGACGGTGGTCAGCGCGCCCACGAGCATCAGGTACCCTCTGAAAAACCGCCCCGCCCTGCTCCTGCGCGGGCGTCTGCGGGCTTCCGCGCGGTATTCGGGGCGCGGAGGCGGCGGCGAATAGGCGCTTGGCATACTGTCAACCCCTCTCCGGTTTCTGCCCCTATTATAGAGGCGATCGCACAGAATTTCAACCGGCGGCGGCGTTCGGCCCGGGATTGTTTCAACTGTGAAAATGCGGGTATATTTTACCGTGTACCGTTTGAAAGGAGTATGTTTTTGATGGCAACGATTAAATTCACAAAGGAAAATTTCGAAACTGAAGCGCTGAAAAGCGACGTCCCCGTGCTGATCGACTTTTATGCGGATTGGTGCGGCCCCTGCAGGATGGTCAGCCCGATCGTCGAACAGATCGCAGCCGAGGGCGGCAATTATAAAGTCGGGACAATCGACGTAGACCGTTCTCCCGAGCTTGCCGCCAGGTACGGCGTGATGAGCATCCCCACGCTGATCGTGCTCAAGGACGGCAAGGTGGCGCAGCAGGCAGTGGGCGCGCGCAGCAAGCAGCAGATTTTACAGATGCTTCAATAGCACATCGAAGCAAAAAATCCCGGCTTATTGCCGGGATTTTTTTATATTATCGATCTAATCCAGAATAGCAGAACGTGGAATAAACACACGCACTTGCTTCCCGAGATAAACGGTCTCCACATACGCCCATTCGTCGCGCAGGAACGCAAGCAGCGTCACGGTATCGCCCTTGGAGAGGCGGAACAGCTCCGCCGCGCCGTAGTTGGGATCGTCGGTCGCCGAGGCGTTTTTCCTAAGCGTCAATTGATAATCGGCAAACTCCAGTTTCTTCACGAAATCGGGCTCCAGCAACGTTGTGTTCTTGATATATCCCACCCTGCCCTTTAGGTTGTTGTAGCCGATGGGATAGGAAACCAGCACCCAGTCGTCCACGACGCCGTAGATCACCACGCTGTCGTTGGTGGTCACCTGCGCGTTGGGGTCGCGGTAGGATACGTCGCTGGGGGCCGAGTATACGTTGAGCGAACGCCGCTTCTCAAACGCCGCGCTGACGGGTGCGATCGCGGGCGTCAATTGCTCGGCCGCCTCGTTTGGCGACAGCGTCGGCGTGGGCGTCGGCGAAGGCGACGGCGTCGGCGTGGGCGTCGGGGTCGGCGTAGGCGTAGGCGTAGGCGTGGGTGTCGGCGACGGCGTGGGCGACGGCGACGGGGTCACGAATTCCTCCGCCTGCACGTTGTTTGAGTTGCGGTTTAAAACATAACCGCTTTTCTCACTCCCCTGCCGCAGCGTAAAGGCGGTATTCCCGCCAAGCAGCACCTCGCCGCTAAGCACCTCGCTTTGCAGCATCCCGTCCGCAACGGTATACTGCGACTTTTGGATGGTCAGCAGCGTTCCGTCGGGCATGAACTGGTAGTAGGTCGTTGCGTCCGATCCGAGCGGTTTCCAAAGCCCCTGCGTAAGGATGGCAAGGATGGATGCGTCCTCAAAGCTGACGGGCAGGGGCGTCGGCGTCGTCACGTCGAACACCGGCACGGTGGCGATGGGTGTGGGGGCGGGCGTCGCTTCCGCAGCGTAAGCCGTCAGGTGAAGCAGCGTATATGTGCCGGCCTCCGAATCAAATACCAGCAGGTCGATCCCCGTATCCGTCCGGTACACGTCCGCCTCCTGCTCTCCGGCCGCGGCCGAACGCAGGTACAGCTTGCCCTCCGTGATCCGATAGGAACTATACCTCGGTTCGCCGCCCGCCGGATCCGTGATGCTGCCGTCCGCATGAAAGCGCAGCGCGGCGTCCTGAAGCTTCCAGTCGTTCGCCGTGAGAAGCGCCATGATCCCGTCCGCGTCGGTGACGGCCGTACCGGACGCGGCCGCTAAAGCGGCTTCATCCGCGGCGTCCATGCCCCCGGCTTGCGCGCCGGCGCACAGCATCAGGATCAGTACAATGATGAGAGAGGTTTTCATCTGATTACTCCTTACACATCAATCAAAAATGATGGGATACACCGATACGGCGGCGATCGACACAACCTGCTCCGTATCGCCTTTTTTAAGGATAAAGCTGTAGGAGCGCGGCAGCGGATAATCTTTGTTTGCAACGACGCAGCGCGTAACGTACCCGTTTTCAGCCGCTTCCCAAGCAAGGTCGGACGGCATCGGCCCGATTGAGTCAAACGTAAAGGGATATTGCTGCACGCCGCCGACAAACAGAGCGTACAGCCCCGTTTCGGGGTCGCGCACGCTGAGTGCGCCGCAGTTGACATAGGCGGTCACATCGTCGGTCGCCATCATCCTGGTCAGCGCTTCGTCCTGGATCAGCATCTCGCCGTCCTGCGTAAACGCCATGCCGCACACGCTTTCCATGATGCCGTTGGTGTCGCCGACATATTTAAGACGCTTGGTCTCCCCGTCCCGGCGGAGCAGGTAAAGCGCGTAACGGTTGTCCGTTGCCGTCACGTTGCCCGTGTCCACATAGGCGAGCGTCGTATCGGCGGTGAACGGGAAGGCTTTGGAATACCAAAGGTGGGAGATCAGCTCCCCGTTCTCCCCGATGAAGTTGAGCATCGCGCCGTCCGCGCTTTTGACCGTCGCCCATCCGTTTATCATCGGGCCGATCGTTACATTGCTCCCCGCGCTCCTTTGAAGCGCTTGAGGATCGGCAAGCGGGAAACCGCGCGAGGTGATGAGGTAGGGCTCCTCTGCGATGTAGAATATATACTTGGCGCAGGGAATGAAATTATCCAGGCCTTCGTAGTACCCGAGCAGCCTGCCGGTATCGTAGGCAAACAAGTAATAATCAAAGCTCTCGTCCTGCATGCTTTCCCGCAGCACGATGTTCTGCTCGGTCACCGCCCAGGTTTCCAGATCGAGCCCGCCGGCAACCGCGTCGATCTCCCTGGTCGCCTGCGTTTTGATCCCGATCCTGGCGGAATCCACATACGCGGGCTCGTCGGATACCGCTGCCGTCGGCGAAGGCGTCGGCATGAACTTCCAAACGGCTTCCTCGCCGAAGATGTTTCCGACCAGCGTTAAGATATCGTAGCGGAAGAGGTATGCTCCGCCACCGATGATCGTGAGCACCAGGATGACGGCCAGAAACTTCAGCCAGAAATTGCCCCGCCTGCCGCCGCCGGAATCCGGCGCGTACTCCGAATGCACCTGGTACCCGCCGCCCGGCGGATTTTCCGGCGAATCGTTCATAGTATATTGCGGGGGTTTGCTATACTGGTCTTCCCGGCGCTGTCGGGCGTTCGCTTCCTCGGATATAAAGAAGGAACGGTCCGGGCCGTATTGCGGCGCAGCGCCTTTCTGCGCGCCGGTTTCGGCGCCGCCGTTCCGTTGGCTCAGTCCCTGTGGGTAGGAGAAAGCGTCGCTTTCCGTCCGGCCCGCTTCCACGTCGGCATCCTGCCTGTGCGCGCCGACGTTCGCGCGGGGAACGCGCAGCGGCTGCTCAGTGACATAGCTGACCTTTTTGTCGTCCTCGTTCGACCAGTATTTATTCATGCTTTCCCTCATTTTGTGATAGACTGCTCACCTGTTAATGTATCATTCTTCATGATATTCGTCAAGGTAAGCCATTCCGTTCAAACCACGGTTTTACCGCCCTTTACCCCCGCGCTGTTCAATGCTATAATGAAGAAAAGCGGCGCTACGGCGCAGACACGGGAGGTGGGCGTATGTATCGGTATTCCGGCGGCAGCCGTTACCGCTCTGTGATGCGTTCGCACCGCTGGCAGCCCATTCTGGTGATCGCCGTTCTGATCATCGCCGTCGTCGTGATTCTGAAGCTTGTGGGCGTCGGTTCGCTGGACGTGGGCAACTACGAGCGCCAGCGCAACAATCTGCTGAACTCGGAGATTAAAGGCGCCGTAACGCAGGTGAATTCACTGTCCAGGCTGGGTGCGACATCAACCAGCAACACGCTGGGCAAGATACGCCAGTACGTGCACGGCGTGGAAGTGATCAACGATCTGAACATCAGCATGTACGGCGAGGTCGGCAGGCTGTTTCAGCAGTCGCTGTTTGACGATATCTATTCAATTATCGAGCAGTACGAAGCAAACCTGTCCACCGGTGCCAAGGTCAACGAGACCCTGAATTTGCTGACCGAAGCGATCACGGAACTCAACACACTCGCGCTGGACGTGGCCGGCGTTACATAATCCATCCATGGAAAGGGAACCCTATCAGATGGACAACCGTCCCATCGGCGTATTCGACAGCGGTTTCGGCGGCATCAGCGTTTTGGCGTCCGCCGCTTCCGCGCTACCGGAGGAGCGCTTCGTGTACCTCGGCGATAACCTGCACGCGCCCTACGGCGCGCATACGGAAGACGAAATCATGAATTATTCGCGCGCCTGCGCGCGGTACCTGATCGCATCGGATTGCAAGGCCATCGTCATCGCCTGCAATACCGCAACCAGCGTCGCCGCGGCAGCGCTGCGCGAGGAGATCGATATGCCGATCATCGCCATGGAGCCCGCCCTCAAGCCCGCTTCGATGATCGAAAGCGACGGGCTTGTGCTGGTGCTGGCGACCGAAGTCACTTTAAAACTGGACAAGTTCAAGCAGTTGATGGACAACTACGGCAAGGACGCCGTCCCCATCCCGGCTCCCAAGCTGGTGGAGGCGATCGAAGCCGGGCTTTGGGAAGGCGCCAGGGTCCGCGCGCTGCTTCACGAATACCTCGCGCCGCATCTGCATAAGCCCGTCAAGGCCGTGGTACTCGGCTGCACGCACTATGTGTTTTTAAAACAAGCATTGCGCAAGTACCTGCCCGCGCACATCCTGCTGATCGACGGCAACGAGGGAACGGCGCGGCAATTGAAAACGCGCCTCCGGCAGGAAAATCTGCTGGGCGGCGCGGGCGGCGCGGACATTACAACGCGGGTGATGTTCCATTCCACGAAAAACGACGCGAAGACGCTCAAACGGATGCAGGCGCTGTTTGACCTTGCGCTCAATCAGCTTCCCGATAACCAGGCTTGAGGGCCCAGTTCGTAAATATCGTTTCCTTCACAATCAACGGCAACCATTAGCGGCAGGTCATGAACGGTCAGCCGCTTGATCGATTCCGTCCCCAAATCCTCATACGCGACCGCTTCGACACTCTTGACGCATTTGGACAGGTACGCCGCGCAGCCCGCGGGCGCGGTGAAATAGACCGCGCCGGCTTGCTTGATCGCCCGGATAACCTCCGCCCCGCGATCCCCCTTGCCGATGATGGCTTGCAAGCCGCGTTCAAGCAGCGCGGGCGTGAACGCGTCCATACGGAATGACGTTGTAGGCCCGATCGCGCCCGATACGCGCCCGGGCGGCGCCGGCGTGGGCCCCGCGTAGAAGATCGTCTGCCCCCGGATGTCGATGGGCAGCGCTTCGCCATTTTTAATCGTTTCAAGCATCCGCGCATGCGCGGCGTCCCGCGCGGTGTACACAACGCCGGACAGCAGCACGCTGTCCCCCGCCTTCAACTGCGGGATGATCGCCGGATCGACGGGCGAGGCGATATGTTTAGCCATCCTATCTCCTTACAGGTACGCTTCGGCGCGGCGCGTGGCGTGGCAGCCGACGTTCACGGCCACGGGCAGCCCCGCGATGTGCGTGGGCGCGGTTTTGATGCGCACGGCAAGCGCTGTCGTCAGCCCGCCGTACCCCTGCGGTCCGATGCCGGTCCGGTTGATCTCATCGAGGAGTTCCTTCTCCAGCGCGTCGATGACCGGGTCGGGGTGGTCGCCTTCGCGCAGTTCGATCAGCGCTTCCTTGGCAAGCATCGCCGCCTGCTCGAACGTGCCGCCGATCCCGACGCCGAGGATGACAGGCGGGCAGGGGTTCGCGCCCGCAAGCCTGACGGTCTCCAGTACGAACGTTTTCACGCCCCGCATGCCGTCCGCGGGAGTCAGCATTGTAAGCCGGCTCATGTTTTCGCTGCCGAAGCCCTTGGGCGCGACCGTAAGCTTGAGCCTGTCGCCCGCCACCAGCCGCACATGCAGCGCGGCGGGCGTGTTGTCGCCGGTGTTGACCCTGTCAAACGGGCCGCGCACCACGGACTTGCGCAGATACCCTTCCGTATAGCCCCTGCGCACGCCGCGGTTCACCGCGTCCTCAAGCGTTCCGCCCTCGATGTGCACGTCCTGCCCCACTTCGGCGATGACGACCGTCATGCCGGTGTCCTGGCAGATCGGTATTCGGGATTGTTCGGCGATCTTGCAGTTCTCGCAGACCAGCGCCAGGGATTCCCGCGCGGGCGCATACGGCTCATTATGCCGTGCTTCTCCCAAGAGCGCCCGCACCTGTTTTGGCAGCACCGTGCAGGCCTCGACGCAGAGTTCCGCTACGCAGTCGGCGATCCGGTCGGCGTGGATGGTTCGTATCATCGCTTGCTCCCGTCTAGTCAAGATCGATTCGCAGGATTTCCCTGGAATTGTTGATGCGCGGCGCCGGGATGTGATCGCCCGCGCCCGCCGAGATGATCATGCGGCCCGTTACGCCTTTGGTGTATTGAGGAAAGAGCCCCTGCCCCGGCGCAAACAGCCCGCGATTAAACAGCCGCACCTGCCCGCCGTGCGCGTGTCCCGAAAGCACCAGGTCGATATCCCTGCCCGCGAGATAGGGCGCGTAATCCTCCGGCCGGTGACTCATCAGCACCCGGCATCCGGCTTCCGCCTCAAACGCAGGCAACATGTCTTCGTGCCCGTAATTCCTTGGCCTGTACCAGCAGCCGATGACCAGTTCTCCGAGACGCTCGTACGTATTGAATAAAATCCTTGCGCCGGCCTCTTCCACCTGCCGCACAAACCCGTCGAAATTCTTCAGCCTTGTTTCGTGATTACCTACGCCCAGAAACGTCGGCACGGTTTTGGCCGCCTCGCGCAGAAAAGCGATTCCCCGTTTATAAAACGGCCCGTACCTGATCACAAGGTCACCCGGTAGCAGCAGGGCGTCGATATCGGACAGAAGCGGCAGTATATCCGCATATTTCCCGTCATGCAGATCGCTGACGACCAGCAGGCGCACGGGCTTTTGAAGCTTGCCCGTATGCCAGGCATATCCGGTGATCTTCCGCAATGCCGCGCCTCCATACTCGTTTGTTCATTTCTATTCGATATCCGCAGCGAAGTTTTCCTGCTTCGGCGGGAATGGTTTTGTCCGCCGCGCGGGCTGTTGGCGGATTTTATCGCTGCGGCTAATGATTTAAGCTTTCCCCTGATCGGCGACCTTGTTCATTTTCGCTTTCACGGCGGCGGCGTCCCCCAGATACATCTTGTTGAGCACCGTAAGATCGGGCGCGAATTCGTAAACCAGCGGAACGCCGGTCGGAATGTTCACCCCCGCGATCTCATCATCGGAGAGCCGGTCGAATTCCTTCACCAGCGCCCGCAGGGAATTTCCGTGCGCCGTGACCAGCACCCTTTTGCCCATCTTCATCTGCGGCGCGATCTCTTCCCGGAAGTAGGGCATGGTACGCGCGATCGTATCCCGCAGGCATTCGCCCAGCGGGAGCTGCTTTGGCTCCACGCCGCGATACATCGCTTGCGTGGTTGGATTGCGTTCGTCGCCCGCTTCCAGCAGCGGCGGCCGTACGCCGAAGCTGCGACGCCAGAGCTTTACCTGCTCCTCGCCGTATTTCGCGGCCGTCTCGCCTTTGTTCAGGCCCTGCAGCGCGCCGTAATGGCGCTCGTTGAGTTTCCAGCTCTTGATAACGGGCAGCCATTCCCTGTCCATGGCTTCCAGCGCGAGGTTGAGCGTATGGATGGCGCGTTTCAGATACGATGTGTAGCAGATATCGAAATCAAACCCGTTTTCAAGCAATATTCTTCCCGCCTCGGACGCTTCCCGCCTCCCGGCGTCGGAGAGGTCAACGTCCGTCCATCCGGTGAACAGGTTCTCCTTGTTCCAAACACTCTCGCCGTGGCGCAGCAAGACGAGTTTCATCGTTTTTACCATCGTGCGTATCCTTTTCCGCGGCGCTTGCCTGCGAGCGCTCCGCTTCTTTATCATAAGTTAGCCTGGTCTAACCGGGCTCAAATCCTATTCTAGCCGCCCGCATCCGTTTCGTCAAGTCATGCCTTGCCGGGTATACCTTTCCTTGACTTCCGGGATTCGCGGTGCTATAGTAACGCAAACGTTGAAGGAGGCGGGAACATGGACAACACGGAAGCGATCCGGGGCTTCTACGATACGCAAGTCGAAAACGAATGGAAGCGCATCGACGGCCGGCCGGAGTTTATCGTCACCTGCCGCTTTCTGGATCGTTACATCAGGCCCGGCAACCGGGTGCTGGATATCGGTGGCGGGCCCGGGCGCTACGCCCTGTACCTCGCGGAAAAAGGCTGCGAGGTCACGCTGCTGGATCTTTCGCCGGCCAACGTGCGCTTCGCCGCGGACAAAGCAACAGAACAGGGCTTGAAGCTATGCGCCGTGGAGGGCGACGCGCGCACGGCGGATGAGACGATGCAGGGTACGTTCGACCACGTGCTGCTGATGGGCCCGCTGTATCACCTGCAGACGGAAGAAGACCGCATCAGGGCGGTCAACGCAAGCCTGCGGCTTTTGAAACCCGGCGGCCTGTTCTACGCTTCGTTTATCAACCTGTATTCGGGATTGATCTATGCGATGAAGCACGAGCCCGAATGTGTCCTGGACCAGGACAAAGAAACCCTTGCCTATCTCAGGGCGATACTTAATGACGATAGCTTTACGGGGCATCTGTTTACCCACGCATTTTTCGTCAAACCCTCGGAAATCCTGCCGTTTATGGCGCGGTTCCCGCTGGACAAGCTGCATTTCTTCGCGCAGGAAGGCGTTACCGCGCCCTGCGAGCTTACCATCATGGCGCAGCCCAAAGCGGTCGTCGATGCGTGGCTGGATTTGAGCGAAACTCTCTCCGAACGGGAGGAACTGCACCCCATGGCGGAGCATCTGATGTATATCGGGCGGAAACGCTGATCAGCTTCCGGTAACGTTGCTTTTGTTTTCCGGCGCCGGACGCTTCCAAGACATAAAATAAACCGACAGGTACGCAAAGCCGATTCCCGCCAGCAGCAGGAATCCGGCGAAAACAGACATACGCGTACTGATATAGCCAAAATCCAATCCGACGACAATGGAAATGCCCCGCATACCCAGCGAGTAGCCGGATTCCGCCGTGGCGCGCACGCGGCTTGGCGTATTGCGATGCAGTTCCCCCAGGACCAGCGGTTCCGCAACGCCCGACGTGACCGACACAAGCAGGATGGGAATCAGACAGAGCATATCCCGCAGGACAAAAATAAACAAATATCCGACGGCATGCAGGAATACGATGCCTGCCAGGAGACATCGGCACCGCAATTTCCCTTTCAGCTTATAGGCCACCAGGTTTCCGGGAATTCGGATACCAAGCATCACCGCGCCGAGTACGCCGAAAAACAGGACCGGAATGCCGACGCCCTCGGCAAGCAGCTGCCAGAACTCGTCCAGATAATTATAACACGCGCCCAGCACGGCGCCCGTAAGGCAATACCACAGCACGACCGGCTTCGATCTGTAAACACGGAAAGCCTGTTTCGCATACCGGAGCATGCCTCCGGCACCGGTCTCCGGCGCGTCGGACCGGGGCGGTTTCCTCAGCAGCAGCGTGATGACAAACGCGATTCCCATGCTGATCACGGAGATCACGTAGGTCGGCGAAAAACCGAAACGGCTCGCCAATACCCCGCCGCTCAGCGCGGCGATCACGGATCCGGTAAAATCCATGGCGCGTATGCGCCCCAGATATTTTTCAAAGTCTCTTTGTTTACCCTCGGCCAGCAGCGAATCATAAATCAGCGCGTTCTCGCTCCCCGAGAACACGGCGTGGCCGATACCCGCCAGAAACACCGCCAGCGCAAACTGCCAGAACGCCTGCGCGAAAAGGATCAGCGACATCTCCGCCACGGAAAGGGCCGCGGAGAGGCACAGCATCCGTTTCCTGCCGAAGCGGTCCGCTAGGATTCCGGAGGGGATTTCCAGCACGGCGACCGTGACCGCGTAGACGATCTCGCAGTATACGACCATCAGCACGTCCATGCCGCGCTGCTGCCAGAACAAACGCTCTATCGCATACGCCGGGATGAGCGCATGGAAAAACTCGACACAGTATTGTTTATAAACATTATGCAAATAGCCCATTTCAATCTTCCTTTCTTCATTTCGGATTTCGGAAGATCAAACGGGCGGGGCGCGCGCTGTGTTACCGCTTAGGGCTTAACAGGGAGGACGAATGCAAAACACGATCTGCACCTGCTTTCTTCATATGCGTTGCTGCCTGTATTTTAACAGATCGCTGCCCGGATGTAAATTCCAACAGTCTCTGCCTTTTGACCGCAAACCGTGGTACAATGGAAGAACAGAATACGGGAGGTGTTTTAGATGCCCAGAATTGCTGTATTCATCGACGGATCGAACTTCTTCTACATGCAGACCAAAGACCTGGGACAGTTTCTGGACCCCAAAAAACTGCTTGAGTATATAGCGCAGTTCGGCGAGATCACCGACGCCTACTACTATACGGGAGAGGACGACCATCCCGAAGCCAAACAGCAAAGCTACCTGGACGCGCTGCCGCATATGGGCTATTCGCTGGTCACCAAACGAATCAAGACGATCTTTGACCCGCAGACGGGAACCACCAAGCGCAAGGCTAACCTCGATATCGAAATCGTTCTGGATATGTTCAACACTATCGACAACTACGACATGGCCGTGCTTGTCAGCGGCGACGGGGACTTTGAACGCGCGCTGCAGCTTTTGAAGTCACGCGGCAAACTGTTCAAGGTCATGGCGACGGATACCTTCGCGGCCATGGAGATCCGCCGCGTGGCCGGTATGCATTACATCAACCTGTCGGATATCGCGGACAAGCTCAAAAAAGACTGATATGCAAAAATCGGAGCAATCGTACGATTGCTCCGTTTCCATACGTCTACATCGCCTTGATTTTATCCCAGATGCTCTCTTCCACGGGGATGCCGCGCTTCATGTTCTCGCGCCGCACCGCCATCATATGCTGGCCGGGGTAGGCCGGCGGTCTGCCTTCTTCCCTCGGCGTCGAGGTCTGCAAATCGGCAAGGGTCGCCTTAACCTGCTCCAGATACAGATCGCGGTTGGGCAGGCTTTCTAAGTCAATGGCGATAAACACCTGGCTGACGGCGGTTTCGCGGGGATATTCCCCCACCTCGCGGGTGGTCAGCCCGCCGCTTATGGCCGCGGCCACCAGATCCAGCATCAGCGCAAGCCCCGAGCCCTTCCAGAACCCGAAAGGCAGGATCTGCTGGGTTTCGATGATCTCCGCGGCGTCGCGCGTAGGCTGCTGGTTTTTATCAAAACCGCCGTCCATGGGCAGCTCGCGCCCCTGCCGGGCGTAGGTCTCCAGCTTCCCGTAGGCAAACATCGACATCGCGATATCCAAAAGCACCGGCTCTCCGCCGTTTGGCACGGCGAACACGATAGGATTGTTGCCAAGCCTTGCGTCCCGCCCGCCCCACGGGGGCATATTGGGCAGCGTGTTCGTCCACAAGATCCCGATGCAGTTCTTTTCCACTGCCATCAGCCCGTAGTTGCCGGGCCGCATCCAGTGGTTGGTGTTCTTCAGCCCCACCACGCCGATGCCGTACTCCTTCGCCAGCGCGACGGCGCGCTCCATGGCGGCGCTCGCATTCAGGTTGCCGATGCCGCGATTGCCGTTCCAGCGCTCCATCACGCCGATTTTCTCTTCAAAGGAAGCCCTGGCGTGGACGTCCACGTCGCCGTCCCCGATCGCGCGGATGAACGCCGGGAAGCGGTTGAGCCCGTGGGTATAAATGCCATCGCGGCTCGCGTCGGCAAACAGTTCCGCCGAACGCTCCGCGCGCCCGGCCTCTACGCCGTGTTTTTTTAAAACGCGGGTGAGTTCCCGCTTCATCTCATCGTACGGTATTCTCATCGATATCCCTCCGCTGTCCAGTGTACCACATTATTTGGAACCGTAAACAGACGCGGGCAAAACCTCCCCCCATTGCGCTACCCGGCGCGATTGTGTAGAATGAAGAAAACCATCCTGTGAAAGGAGCGTTTTATATGATCAACGTCGCGATTTTAGGCGCGGGCGGCATCGCGCAGAAGATGGCCCGCACGCTGCAGGGGATGATCGCGCAAGGCAATCAGGGCATTGCGATGCATTCCGTGGCGTCCCGCGA
Source organism: Clostridiales bacterium (assembly GCA_016930575.1). Classification (GTDB taxonomy): domain Bacteria; phylum Bacillota; class Clostridia; order Christensenellales; family Aristaeellaceae; genus CAXXOK01. The sequence goes on from JAFGGL010000032.1 coordinate 15,289, forward strand.
TATGGAAAAGGCGCGGAGTTTTACCAATGAATACGGATTTGAGAAGGCCTACGGCTCGTACGAGGACATGCTACGCGACCCGGACGTGGACCTGGTCTACGTCGCCACGCCGCATTCGCACCATTACGAGCATATGATGCTCTGCCTCAGGCACGGCAAGCACGTCCTGTGCGAAAAGGCGTTCACCGTCAACGCGCGCCAGGCCGAAGAGGTGCTTGCGGCCGCGCGCCGGAAAGGGCTGTACGTTGCCGAAGCCATCTGGACGCGCTACCTGCCCTCCCGCCGCATGATCGACGATATCATCAAAAGCGGCGCCATCGGCAAGCCGCGCATGCTGACGGCCAACCTCGCCTATGTGGTCGACCATGTAGAGCGTGTCCGCAAACCGGAGTTGGCAGGCGGCGCGCTTTTGGACCTCGGCGTCTACGCGCTGAACTTCGCCGCGATGGTGCTGGGCGACAACATTGCCGATATCCAGACCACCGCGCAGATGGCGGACACTGGCGTGGACATGCAGGACAGCATCACCCTCACGTTTACGGGCGGCGAGATGGCGGTGCTGTGCACGGCTTTGAACTGCGCGGGCGACAGCCGCGGCGTTGTGTACGGCACCAAGGGCACGCTGGCCGCCGAC
>JAFGGL010000033.1 GCA_016930575.1 Clostridiales bacterium
GCCAGCTCCGCGTCGATACTCTGCGTATCGCAGCGCCGCAGCACGGAAATCAGCTGCTCAAACGCCGCCGGACGCTCTTTGAGCGTATACTGCACCGGCGAACCGACCAGGTACCCCGCCGCGATCGCGGTGATATACCGGGGCATCGCGTGCGCCAGGCGGTTGTTGGGCAGCCCCGATAGCCTGACGCGGCTCAATATGGCGTGGTCGCCGTCGTAATAGCGTTTGAGCACGTTCAGCCGCGTCTCGCGCAGCCTGCGCTGCTCGTTGAGCAGCGCCAGCAGCAGGTCCGGCGGCGGCGTGCCGTCTTCCAGAAGTAACGTTCGGTCAATCGTAATCACATTCGGCCTCCCTCATTTATCTGGGCACAATCGCGCTTTTCACCGCGGATACTCTTTCCATGGCGTATCTTGTCGCGTCGATCAGGTGGTTGTTGCGGTCAGGGTAATAGGGCAGCGGTTCGCCGTCCCTGCCGCGCTCGTACTCATAGGCGGAAAACTCCTCGGCGGCGCGCGGGGTCTTCCCGGGATCGATGACGATCTTCGCCCGCCCCTGCAGCCACTTCATGCCGTGGGCCACGCTGTCGGGCCCCTTTCTGGCGGGCAGCACGCGCACGCCGCGGTTTCTGAGTTCCGCGATGGAACGCGGCTCGGCGCTGTCGCAGGTTACGCACTCGTCGCGGGCGCGAGCTTTCACCTCGCGGGCGAGCGCGTCCGCAAGCATCCGCAGCGACACGAACTCGTCTACGATGTAGAGGATACGCCGCCGTGCGTCGTAAGCGCAGCGTACGAACGCGTCCGGGTCGGACGCAAACCCGAAGTCCAGCCCGCAGTAGCCGCGCAAGCCCTGCCATGTCTTTGGCGGCAGGCGCCTGAGCGTCACGTTTTCAAACACCTGCGCGCCCGTGCCCGTCACCTCGCCCAGGTACATATGCCGGTACTCGCGCGGGTTGCCCTTTTTCAGCGCCTCGGCTTCCCGCAAAAACGCGTCCCCGAGCCACGCTCCGGGGACGCTGCGGTAATCGCTGTGATGAAGCCTTCGCCCTCTCTTTGTTCTGCGGGCCTCCCGGTTCACCCAGTGAGACGCCGACAGCGGCGGGTTGTAGCTGTAGATGGCCAGCGTGTGTTCCTCCGTGCCGCGAAGCACCGAGGCTTTGATCGTGCGGATATCCCGCATCCCGGGAAACTCCGTCAGCTCCTCGAACCACAGGTACTTGAAATACCCCTTCTGCAGTTTCACGCCCTTGGATTTCTCCGGCTTGTCCGAGCCGCGGAACATTATGCGCTGCCCGGTGGGGATGTACTCGATCTCAAGCGGCGACAACCCCAGCCGGAACCAGTCCCCGACGCCCAGCATCCCGATCGCCCATACGAGGTGCGCGTATACCGATTCGCGCAGGGTCTCGCCCACCTTGCGGTACACGATGGCGTTGGCCTCCGGCTCGTCCATGATCCCGCAGAGGATGAACAGCGACGCGAAGGAAGACTTCCCCGAGCCGCGCCCGCCGTGCAGCCACAGCTCGTCAAACTCGCCCGCCCTGGCCGCACGCCAGATATCAAAGAACTCCGGCGCGATCAATTCGGACAGCCGAATGTCTTTCATATCAGTCATTTCAGCCATCCTTCGTTGATTATAAAGCAAACGATGAGTAGAGAACCCGTTCGATGCCGAGACGGGATTTAATGCGGCTTAATCAGTTTTATTGTCGTACATCACCTTATCAGTCGCTGTACTCTGTAAAACTGCTCAACCTCATTGTGCTTTACGCTTCGCGTAAGCACCACACAGGGTGCGCGCTCCATTCGGTTGCGTCAAGGTTTCCGCAGGCGCAAGATGAGGGAAATAAATCCGGCAGCGTGCAGGGGATTTAGTCAGCGTTTGCTTTACTGGGAATATCGTCGATGATGCGCGGGACTTCCGCGTGCGCTCCTGTCTTATCCAGCGCGCCGTAGCGCTTGGCCAATAGCTCGGCGGCGCGCAGCCTGTCGCGGGACGCGACCGCTTTGTCCTCCGCACCCGTGCCGCGCAGAACGGAAGTCAGGCATTCCAGCACCTCGTTTTCGTCTGCGATGCGCGCGCCCTGCCTCTTCCTGCGTGCGGTCATCGCACCCCTCCTCACACGCGTTCATGGTAGCAGTATAAGTGCAACTCCGGTGCAATGGCGTGCAGAGATAAATACCAATCTATATAATTCCTAAATCATGAAAAGGTATGTTTGGCTGTGAGATTCCAGCTTGCTCAAAAAGCCCGAGATGCTAGGAAGCAAGAGTGGCAAGAGGTTGAGCTTACTCGTCTGTAAGTGATGCCTTTTGCCATCTCGCAGCTGACACCGCAGATCGGGTTTTTTCAGTAAGCTGGAAGTGTTTGTTTACAAGCCGTTCACAATTCGTTCACATTTTGTGCAATACTTCGCCACTTTCATCCGTCATAATAGGTGTGAGGTGAATACAATGGCAAAAATACTCATCTATGGGAAAGAAAAATCCATCACCGATAAGCTGAACAGGATATTAACCAAAAGCGGACACGAGGTGCTGCGCCTCAAACCCTCCGACGGCGTCCCCGATAAACTTGCCAAGGATACGCTGGTCGTGATGGACGCACGGCTGAAATGGCCGGAATGCCGCGCCCTGTTTTCGCAGATTCAGGGGCAGGAATACCCCGTGCTGTTTTTGACCGCCGATCAGGATACCGTGTCGCACCTGCGCGCGCTGTACCGCGGGCGCTCGGACGTGCTGGTGCTGCCGTTCTCCCCCAAGGCCGCGCTGCAGACGGTAGACAGCCTCTTAAAGCAAACCCGGCCGCTCTCGCCGCTGACCGTGGACGAGGAGACCCGCGTGGCGATGCTGGGCCCCGAGCGCATAGAGCTGACCGCGCAGGAACTGGCGCTGCTGTTGACCCTGATGGAAAACCCGGACCTGCCTGTGAGCCGCGAACACCTCCTGCGCAAGGCCTGGGGCTACCAGAGCATGGGCGAGACCCGCACCGTGGACGTGCACGTGCAGCGCCTGCGCCGCAAGCTCGGCATGAACCGCATCGAAACCGTGTACCGCTGCGGCTACCGCCTCAAAACCGCGTAATACGAAAGCAACCCCCATGAGGGGATTTGCGCTCGTATCCAATACCATCCTCCGTATTCAGGCGGCCAACCCTTCTACCGGGGTTGGCCGCCGCTTCGATTGAGGAACGATAGGGTACCGCCCCTAAACCCCCGGCAAGGGCGATTGCCCTTGACCCATCACAAAAGCCGCGCTGATAGCGCGGCTTTTGAAAGGGGTTCAGGGGCACTGCCCCTGATCGGGGGTTTGGGGGCGGACAGCCCCCATCGTACCCTGTCCTACCGTACGAAATTCGTCCTCGCCCGGGGTTTTTCCGGCGCTGGGAAGGGCAGGCCGTTTTGTTTGCCGAGTTCAATCAGCTTGAGCATCCAGGCCATGTTATGGCCGAGGTTACGCATCACTTGCATGCCCTCCAGGTCCTTCTCGGCGTCGGCGGCGTTGGCGCCGTGCACCATTGGCCAATACGTTGACGGCATCACGGGCATCCCTTTGATGATGGGATATTTCATCAGCGCGTCAAGCGTTACCGTCGTGCCCCCGCGCCGCGCCACGGCAACCACGCCCGCGGGCTTGCCCGCGAATACCCCGCCGCCCGCGTAGAACATCCTGTCCAGGAACGACAGCAACGTGCCGTTGGGCGAGGCAAAGTACACCGGCGTGCCGATCACCAGCCCGTCGGCTTCAGCCATCTTGTCGATCGCGTCGTTCACCGAATCGCTGAAGCCAACGCAGTGCCCGTTGCATCTGCCGCAGGCGATGCAGCCGTGGATCATCTCCAGGCCGATCGTCATGATTTCGGTTTCGATCTCATGCCCGCTGAGTGTCTCCGCGATCTCGTCAAGCGCACGGCGCGTGGTGCCGTGCGGGTGCGGGCTGCCGTTAATCATCAATACCTTCATGCTTGCTCTCCCTTGTTATGCTTATCCGTTGAAGCCGCCGGGGCTGCCTTCCGGCTCCTGCGTCGGTGTCGGTGTCGGCGCTTCGGTCGGCGCGGGCGTATCCGTCGCCCCCGGCGACAAAGAACTTGTTACATCCGGCGTATCCGTGGGTTGCACGTCCGGCTCCACCACCGGCGGCTGCGTGATCTCAGGAGGTTTTGTTAGTTCCGGCGTTGCGGCAGCCTCCGGCGTCCCAGCCGGCGGAAGTTCCACAAACGTGTTGGTTTGGTTCACGGCCGTGCACCCCGCCAAAACAAGCAGGAACAGGCAAATCATCAAAAGCAAGCCCCGTTTCACGCAGCATTCACCCCCGCGATTTTTACTTGTTCCATTATAGCACACTCCGCCGCAATCTTGCATTCAAAGCGCTTTCCGAGTACAATATACACGGGCACGGCCGACATCCGCAAACCCGGCCCCCGCGCGCCGATGTCCGGCGCGAATGTTACCCTACCCGCAGAGGAAAGGACGATACTTCAGCATGCATGTATTCCATCCGGCGCAGACCAACAACGGCTTCCCGCCGGAAAACGTTTATCTGCTCGCGGACGATATGAATCAGGTGACCGGGCAGGGGCATCTGGTGCGCACGCATCACCCTTACCTGTTCCCCGAGCGTCCGATCAATATATTTTTATCCATCTCCACGCGCGGGCAGGGGCGCGAAATGCTCCTGGGCGCGCTGTTGGCGCGCGCCATCCAGCTGCACCAGCAGACCCCGTACTTAAAAGCGCGGGTGTTTTCGCAGGTCGGGATGGACGACGCGGCCATGCTTTCCCTGTATATGGATTCGGGCTTCGAGGCCGACGACGCGCTGGACATCATCAAGATCCAGATGCCGCCCGCCAAGCCCTCCGCGCCCATCGGCTACGACATGGGCTTCATCCCCCTGCAAAGCTCCATGGAGCAGGCGTCGTTCCTGATGCGGATGAACATGTACCGCCTCGACCTGTTAACCCAGCCGGTGCTGCGCCAGTACATGGGCATGCCGCATTTCATCGCGCTCTACATCGCGCGCGGCCGCGAGATCGTCGGCGAGATCGCCATGACCGGCCAGCGGGACACAGCCCAGATCATCGGGCTGTACGTATCGCAGAACTACCGCAAGCTGGGGCTTGCCAAAACCCTGATCGCGGCGTCGATGAACGCGCTCAGGGACCGCGGCGTGACCACCTTCCTGGCCGGCGCCATCCGCCGCAACCAGGCGCAGTCGGCCCTGGCGCA
>JAFGGL010000001.1 GCA_016930575.1 Clostridiales bacterium
GGCGGCGTTGGCGACGATCGCGCCGATCGCCCCTAAGCCGATGACGCCCAGCGTTTTCCCGCGCACCTCGGGGCCGACGAACTGGTTCTTGCCCTTTTCCACGAGTTTTGGCACCTCGTCGCCCTTGCCCTGGAGCTCCGTCTTCACCCACTCGATGCCGCCGGGGATATCGCGGCTGCACAGCATCAGTCCGCAGATCACGAGCTCAGCCACGGCGTTGGCGTTGGCGCCCGGGGTGTTGAACACGGCGATGCCGCGCCTGGTGCATTCCTCGATCGGGATATTGTTCGTGCCCGCGCCCGCGCGCGCGATAGCCTTCAGGCTGGCGGCCAGCTCCATGGAGTTCATATCGGCGGAGCGCACCAGGATGCCGTCGGGCACGGGTTCCTCTTTGGCGATCAGGTAGTTGTCCGCGCCCAAATACTCGTGGATGATGTCCGAGATCGCATTCAGCGTTTGAATCTTATACATGATATTCCTCCGTTATCACGAATTGGCCTTCTCAAAGTCGCGCATGACCCGGATCAGCTTCTCCACGCCCGTGGCCGGCATGGCGTTGTAGATGCTGGCGCGCATGCCGCCGACGTTGCGGTGCCCCTTGATGTTTTCCAGGCCGTTTTGTTTGCAGTATTTGACGAACGCGGCGTCCTTCGCCTCGTCGCCGGTCACGAAGGTGACGTTCATCAGCGAGCGGTACTTCCTGACGACGGGATTTGAAAACAACTTGCTGTTGTCGATGGCGTCGTACAGGATGGCCGCCTTTTTCAGGTTGTTCTGATAAAACGCCGCGATGCCGCCGTTTTCCTTCATCCATTCCATCACCAGCTTGAGCATATAGATGCCGTAGGTGTTGGGGGTGTTGACCATGCTCTCGCCCTTCTCCTGCAGCGCCCAGCTCATGAGTTTGGGGCACAGCGGGTGCTCCCTGCCCAGCAGGTCTTTCCTGATCAGCATCAGGCACAGGCCCGCGGGGCCGAGGTTCTTCTGCGCGCCCGCAAAGATCACGCCGTACTTCGTAACGTCCAGCGGTTCGGACGCAATGTTGGAGGACATATCGGCGACCAGCGGCACGCCCTTGGTATCGGGCAGTTCGATAAAGCGCGTGCCGTAGATGGTGTTGTTGGTGGTAATGTACGCGTAATCGGCGTCCGGAGCGAGTTTTACGTCCTTCATCGCGGGGATGTAGGTGTAGTTGTCCGCGAGGCTGGACGCGGCGACGTTCACCTTGCCGTATTTCTCGGCTTCCTTCATCGCCAGGTGGGCGAAATTGCCGGTATCGAGGTAATCGGCAATCCCAGAGCCGGTCATGAGGTTCAGCGGCACGCCGGAAAACTGCAGCGTGGCGCCGCCCTGCAAAAAGAGCATGGCGTAATCGTCCGGCACGCAGAGCAGCTCCCGCACCAAAGAGACCGTCTCGTTATAGATGTCCACATACATGGCGGAGCGATGGCTCATCTCCATCACGCTCATGCCCTTGTCCCGATAGCAAACCAGTTCGCTTGCGGCTTTTTCCAGCACGCTTTGGTCGATCACCGCGGGGCCGGCCGAAAAATTGTACACCCGTTCCATATGCACCGTTCCTCCTTATCACGTCTTTGGGATAGTCGGGACGCTATTTGCCCTATGGGCTGTAACTGTACCGATTGAAGTCATCATACAACAAATCGTTTCGGTATGCAAGCACCAATTCCGTCCCACATGGCGATATTCGTCCCGTACAATCGAATACGAAGAAAACCCGCTCCCCTTTCTGTGATAAGGGATAGCGGGATTCTTTAGCGCTTTGCTTCATCAAAGCGTCACACAATTGAAAGATTTTCTTTTGTTCTCGTTACGGCGCGGGCTCCTGCAATACCGGCTGCCCGTCCACATACTTCTGCACGAGCCGCAGCTCGCCGGAAAGGTACAGCGCGCGCTCCAGGCGCTGGGGCACGGTGAGGTCGACGACCGTGCGCAGCGGCCTGTCGTCCAGCACCAGGGCGTCGAGCATATAGCCGTCCTCAAAGCTGCCGCACTTGCCGAAAAAGCTGCCGCCGCCCTTGGTGGCCATGTGGAACACCTCGGGGAAGCTGAGCACGGGTTCGTTCGGTTCCACGATGCGCCAGTAGAGCTTGGAAAACTGCACGGCGTTGGTCACGATTCGCAGCATATCGATGCTCTCCCCGCCCGCCACGTCGCTGCCAAGCCCCATCCTGACGCCCGCGGACATCAGCCTGCGCACCGGCGCGATGCCCGAGCGCAGGTTCGCGTTTGAGGACGGGCAGTGCGCCGCCATCGTGCCGCGCGCCTTCAGCAGTTCGATCTCCTCGTCCTCCGGATACACCACGTGCGCCATCACGGCGTTTTCAAGCATGCCGAAGCGGTCGTACGCGCCGGCATAATGCCTGCAATCGGGGCAAAGCTTTTTCACCCAGGCGATCTCGTCGCGCGTCTCGGACAAGTGGGACTGCGCGGGCACGCCGTATTTCTCCATTAACCCTTGTAGTTTCCCCATCAGCGCGTCCGTGCAGGAGGGCACGAAGCGCGGCGTGACCATGGGCTTGATATGCGTGAACCTCGCCTGCATTTCAACGATCCAGTGTTCGCAGTCCTCCGCCGCCCGGTCAGCCGAAAGTTCGCAGAGGTCCCTGGGCGCGTTGCGGTCCATGCTCAGCTTGCCGACGTAGCCCTGCAGGCCGGACGCCTCCAAAAGCTCCGCCAGCAGAAGCGTCGCGGGCGCGTGCAGCGTGGCAAAGCAGCAAAAACGCGCGGTGAAGCTGCGCCTGAGCGCATCGGCAAACGCGGCGTAGGCGCGCCCGGCATATTCCAAGTCGGCGTATTTCGCCTCCTCGGGGAAGGCGTAGGCCTTCAGCCAGTCGATCAGTTCCAGGTCCATGCCCAAGCCGCGGTAGGCATACTGCGGCGCGTGCAGGTGCATATCGTACAGCGCCGGAAGCACCAGCCTGCCGCCGTAGTCCTTAAGCGGCAGGTTTTCATACCGCTCGGGGAGTTCCTCGAACACGCCTCTGCACAGACCGTTTTCGCATACCAGATAGCCGTGCGGCACGGTTTGGATGTGCTTTGGCGTATCGCACCAAACGATATGGCCTCTGATCACTACATCCGTTTTCATATCAATGTGAAGTCCATGGCCACCGGCTGGTGGTCGGTATAGAGGAAGTTCAGGTCGATCGTCTCCGCGCCGTTGACCTTGATGTTGTCGGAAACGATATATCCGTCGATCACATACATGACGTGCTCCCTGCGGTTGCCCAGGTACGCCTTGTCCAGCGAACGGCAGGTCGGTACGCCCGGGTCGTAAACGAAGCGAAAACCGTCGGGCAGGTCGTCTGGCGAAAGGTCGCCCGGCGTCCAGACGTTTTCGTCCGTGATGGGAAACCAATCCTCCGCGCCCGGGAAGTTCGCGTTGAAATCCCCGCCTGCGATGACGTAGTTGCCCTTCTTCCGTTCGCTTTCCATGATGTCAAGCAGCACGTCCAGCTGCTTTTGCCGCGCTTCGCCGGAGGTATAGGCCTCCAGGTGCAGGTTGATCAGCACCAGCTTCCGGTCGCTTTCGTCGACCGGCAGATACTCCACCAGCAGCACGCGCTTTAGGTTGGCCAAGCTGATGGGCCAGGGATGGGCGTTTGGCAGCGATACGCGCTGCGCCTCTTCCACCTTGAGATTGCTGAGCGTCAGCAGCCCGCTTTCCACCTTGCCGATGGGCGGAATGGGAAACGGCACGAACGGCACCTTGAAGTTATACGCAAAAGCCCTGCCCATCGAAAGCCCGCGCGTATAATAATCCGCTTGGTCGATATGATAGCTGCGTTTGGAGTTGACGTCCACCTCCTGCAGCAGCACCAGGTCCGCCTGCTGGCCGTACAGGGCCGAAAGCATCCCGGCCAGGTTCTCCTCCACCTCGTCCCGGCTTTCGGGCATCACTTCGCTGCCGCCGTCCATGAAGAAATCACGGTCGCGGTCCAGCCCGCCGTAGCCGGTGTTCAGCGTGACGATGTGGTAGGTTTTCCCGGTCTGCACAAAATCATGCCTGACGCCCGCCGTGGCGGTCACGACTTCCACGTCGGCGGGGCGGTATTCCGCGATCCAAAGCCACGCGACCAGCGCCGCCGCCGCGACGACGATAATGATCAGCAGGGTAAGAAGCACCCGAAAAAAGCCGCGCATAGGTGTCGCCCCTTTCCGTATTGAATTGGTATTACGGTTGATTATACCAAATCGGAAGGCGTGTCACAAGCGCAGCGGCGCCGTACTCCTTATTTTTCTTCCGCGCCCCACAGCGGGAGCAACCGCTTTTCAAGCGGCGGCAGCGGGGCGTGCGCGCCGCCGGGCGCATCCTGATACCAGTAAAAAGTCATGGCGTAATCCACGTACGCGCCGCCGGATTCGTTGGCCTGCCTGATCGCGGACAGGAACTTCGCGTAATTCTCCTTTGTCCAGGTGCGGAACTCATTCTTCCAGTCGATGCGCAAATCCAGGCTTTTCGTGAAGCGGATGGCGTTGGCGGACAGAAAGCGGTAGACGCTCAGCATGTTCGGCTTTGCGCGGTCCAGGTGGTTGATGCCGTTATACGGGCCGCAGAACGGCTCGCGGAACCCCCAGCTGAATCCGAAGGAATCCTCCGTGCCCAGGTAGTCGACGCTTGGTTCCGCTTCCCCGTCAATGCGGAATTCGTTGTTTCCCTCCATGATGAAATGGAAGTCCCTGAAATACGGCTCCGCGGTGCAGATGCTCCACGCGCGGCCGACGAGGTGCCCGCAGCCGTCGATATGGAAAACCTGTTTATCGGTATCGTGGTTGAGCTGGAAAGCCATGCGCTTCCACGACGCGTGGAAATACCCGGTATCTTCGGGCAGCTTATCGAGCTTTTCATACTCCACGAAGGTGTAGTTGTTCAAGTCCCTGCCGGTCTCGTTGCGCAGCGTGACCCGCGCGGATTTTAAAAACGGCATGGGGATAAAGCAGTTGTACGCCTCCGGCGCTTTCTCCACGAACGGCGTGGAAAAATATTTGGCGCGCCCGCCGCAACCGTCGGCGAAGAAATCGCCCAGCGGCGCGCTGACGGCCGGGGTCTCCGCGCCATCAAAGAAGATCTCCAGGATGATGCCCCTGGCGCCCAGCGCTTTCCATGTCTCGGGATGGGGCTCGTCCTCGGGGACGTATACGAAATGCTGCGTCATATGGATGCAGGTGATCACCGCCGGGCCTTCGATCCGCGCCGCCGTCATGGTTTTGCCCGCGCCAAGCGTGTCCAGCTCCGGGTACGCGTCGTACGCCCAGCCGGCGTTGCTCATGCCCGAGCGCCGGTTGCGTCGGACTATAGATATTTCTTTCCAGTCCATTGCCGGTCCTCCCCTGTTCGGTTGTGTGATTCCTCTGCCTTGATTATAACAAGAAATGATGCGCGGGGTGAACAAACTTTTATCCTATTATGAAACGAATTTGCTTTCATCCGATGATGCGCGCAAGTGTTTCGCCGAACGCGAAAGCGTTTTTGAGTATCTGCGGCTGCCTTTGCCGCTCCCCCAATTCTAATCGCCTTTATCCATCGTTTCCTCTTCCGATTGCGATCACGCCGCAGCAAAACGAAAACGGATGAAACGAAACGCTGTATCCCGGAAGCTCCTTTTGTAGTCTGGAAAACACGATATAGTATTCCTCATCGTCCCACAGCTCACCGTTTTGCTCCCTGCATTCCAGGAGTGCTTCCTCCGTTTCAAAACAGACGTCGCCGATCAGCATCCTGCCGCCCGCCTTCAGCAGTTTGAGCAGGGCGAGGATGAAACTCGCTTGCGCGTCATATGCCAGATGATGCAACGCGTAGGTACTGATAATGAAATCAAAGGTTTCCGCCGCGAACTCCGGTGGGATGCCTTGGGTGAAATCCCAACGCAGCAAACGCGCCCGCGGCATTTTTCGCCGCGCGGCTTGCAGCATCTCGGCGGAGAAATCAATGCCCGTGACTTTACATCCCGCGTCGTATAGTTTTTTGGACAGCACGGCGGTGCCGAACCCGACGTCCAGCACTTTTGCGGGCGCGCAGTTCATCACCGTGCCGTAGACGGCGTTCATCAATGCGGAGTATCCGGCAAAAGGATATTCGTTGTCCTCCTCTGCCTGCCGTACAGAATCGTCATAACTGTCCGCCCAAAGGTCAAATCCGTAGCTGTCCAGCATCAATTGCCTCCGAAGAGCATAATATACTGCGGAACTTCTGTAATCGTCCATCGGTTTCCTGCATGGAATAAACGGAATGGCAGTGGAAGAAGGCAAGCCGTTTGGCTTGCCTTCTTCCACTAAAGAAAGGAGAAAGAGGATTACTCTGACAGTCGTTTGAACGCGTTCTTCATGTCGGGATAGAGCTTGACGAATTGTTCGTAACACTTCCGGTAGGCCGGCTGGTTCTCTTTGATTGGCAATTGCTCGCCGCCGATCTTGATCATGCTGTCGCAGGCTTCCCTCACCGAGGGATACAGCCCCGCGCCCACGCCCGCCAGGATCGCAACGCCGAGGGCGGGGCCTTCCTTTGAGTTCGTGGTAACCACCTTGCAGTCGAACACGTCCGAGAGCATCTGCCGCCAGACCTCCGAGCGCCCGCCGCCGCCGGTGGCCAGCATCTGCGCGGGTTTCACGCCCATCTCGTCGAGTATACTCAGGCTGTCGTTGAGGGCATAGGCCACGCCCTCATACACCGCGCGCATCAGGTCGAGCTTGGTATGCATGGCCGAAAGCCCGAAGAACACGCCCCGGCAGTCGGGATCCAGGTGCGGGGTGCGCTCGCCCATCAGGTAGGGCAGGTAAAACAGCCGGTGCGCGCCGATGGGCGCCTTGGCGACCTCCATATCCATGAGCTGGTACGGATCCACGCCCATCAGTTCGGCGGTCTCCATTTCGGACGTGCAGAAATTGTCGCGGAACCATTTCAGCGACAGCCCCGCCGACTGCATGACACCCATCACGTGCCACGCGCCGGGCACGGCGCAGCAGAAGGTGTGCACGCGCCCCCTGGGATCGATGGCCAATGTATCGGTGTGCGCGAACACCACGCCGGAGGTGCCGATGGTTGTGAACGCGCGCCCGTCCGCCACCACGCCCGTGCCGACGGCCGCCGCGGCGTTGTCGCCCGCGCCGCCCACGACCAGCGTCGTCTCGGAAAGTCCGGTGAGTTTGGCGGCAAACGCGCTGATGTGCCCCGTGACCTCGGGGCTTTCGTAGACTTTGCCCAAATAAGATTTATCGATGCCGAGTTTTTCGAGCACCTCGTCGCTCCAGCAGCGGCCCGGCACGTCCAAAAGCTGCATGCCGCTGGCGTCGCTGACCTCGGTGGCGAAATCGCCCGTGAGCTTGTAACGCAGGTAGTCTTTCGGCAGCAGGATATGGCGGCACTTCGCGTAAATGCCCGGCTCGTGCTTTTGCACCCAGCGAATCTTGCCCGCCGTGAATCCCGTCAGCGCGGGATTGGCGGTGATCTCGATCAGGCGTTTCGCGCCGATGATTTCGGTGATCTCCCTGCACTCCGCACCGGTACGCTGATCCGCCCAGATGATGGACGGGCGGAGCACTTCGCCCGCACCGTCGAGCATCACCAGGCCGTGCATCTGGCCGGAAATGCCAAGCGCCGCGATATCGCCCGGGTTCACGCCCGACTTGCGCAGCACCGCGGAGATGGTCTGCACGGCGGCGTTCCACCAGTCCTCTGGCGCCTGCTCCGCCCAGCCGTTCTCGGGCTGGTCCATCGGGTATTCCACGGTGGAACTGGCAACCACCGAACCGTCCCGACGGAACAGCACGGTTTTGGTGCCGCTGGTGCCCAGGTCGATCCCCAGCAGGTATTTGTCGCTCATCTTGTTCTCCTATTTAAAAAACACTTGGTTTATTACGCTTTCCAAGTACTCCTGCCTGCCGCTACCGGGCAGGGGCGCATTGCCGTTGCCCACGGCGATGGCCGCGCACTCTTCCAGCGTCGCCTCGCCCGCGCGGATCTTCCTGCCGATGCCGGTCGTCTGATAGCTTGCGTAGCGGTCTTTCACGAATGTATCGATCCGGCCGTCCTCGATAATCGCCGCGGCCTTGATCAGGCCGAGTGCGAAGGAATCCATGCCCAGAATGAAAGCGTGGAACATATCCTCAGGCGTATAGGACGGACGGCGGTTCTTCGCGTCGAAGTTCAGGCCTCCGGACAGCCCGCCGGCCTTGAGGATCTCATACATGCACATCGTGGACTCGTACACGTCGTAAGGGAACTCGTCGGTATCCCAGCCCAGCAGCAGGTCGCCCTGGTTGATGTCCACGGAGCCGAGCATGCCGTTCATGCCCGCGATGCGCAGGTCGTGCTGGAAGGTATGCCCCGCGAGCGTGGCGTGGTTTGATTCCACGTTCAGTTTGAAATCCTTAGAAAGCCCGTACTGGCGGATGAAGCCGATGGCCGTCGCCGCGTCGTAGTCGTACTGGTGTTTCATGGGTTCTTTGGGCTTGGGCTCGATGTAGAAATTGCCCTTGAAGCCGATGGAGCGGCCGTACTTCACGGCCATCCTCATCAGCGCGGCAATATTTTCCTGTTCAAACCTGACGTCGGTATTCAGCAGGGTCTCGTAGCCTTCACGGCCGCCCCAGAACACATAACCGCGCCCGCCGAGTTTCACCGTGCAGTCCAGCGCCTTTTTGATCTGCGCCGCCGCGTGGCAGAAAACATCCACGCTGTTAGACGACCCCGCGCCGTTCATGAAGCGGGGATTGAAGAACATATTGGCCGTGCCCCAGAGGTTCCTGATGCCGGTTTCCTTCATCTTTTCGAGCATGTAGTCGGTGATCTCGTCCAGCCGCGCGTTGGTCTCCTCCAGCGTATCGGCTTCGGGAACCAGATCGATATCGTGGAAGCAGAAGTACCGTATGCCCAGCTTCTGCATGAATTCAAAGCCTGCGTCCACCTTGGCTTTCGCGTGTTCCATCGTGCCCGTCTCGGCCGCGCCGAACGCTTTGTCCGCCGTGGAATCGCCGAAAATATCCTTGCCGGCGTTGCCAAGCGCATGCCACCATGCCATGGCAAACGGCAGGTGCTCACTCATCTTCTTGCCGAGGATCACGCGGTCGGGATCATAGAACTTGAAGGAAAGGGGATTTTTGCTATCCGCGCCCTCGTACCGGACTTTGGGAAGGTTCCGAAAGATCTCTGTCATGCGCTTTCCGCCTCTCTCTGGGAGTTAGAATGTATAATATGGTAGTATAATCCTTATTGTGCACGAGCACATTCCATCAAGATTGTACAACATCCCGCCTTTCTTTGTCAATAAAAGAATTGCCGCTTTACGCGGCAATCAAGCGAAAATAACATATTATTATAAGTTTTTACAGATTTTCCAGGATTTTAATCTGATGCTCCATAATGATCCGGTTCCCCTGCTTGGGGATGCCGGACAATAGCATATCAAACGCCGCGATGACAGAATCGTGCCCCTGGCGCAGCGGCTGCTGGCAGATCACCGCGCGGACGAGCCCGGAACGCATCATGCTGATAGTCGCCGGAACGGTGTCAAATGCCACCACGCGGATGACCTTTTCCCGCCCTTTTTCCACAACGGCGCGGCATACGCCCTCCGCGCCCGCGGCGACGATGAAAATCGCGTCGATCTGCGGATTGCGGTTGAGCATCGCAAGGGTCATGCGGTAGGAATGCTCCGTGTCGTCCATGGCGCTGGCCGAATCCACGATGGCGATATCGGGGCACACGCGTCTGATATGCTTTTCGAACCCCTCGTGCCGCTGGTCGTGCCCCAGCAACATGCTGACGCCGGTGACGATGCCGAGTTTGGCCTTGCCCCCGGTCACGATTCGCATCACGCCGGCCGCTGTCACGCCGCCCGCCGCGTAATCCGAGCCGACGTAGCAACTGCGGCAGGAGTTCTCGATATCCGTATTCACGGTGATGGTCGGAATGCCGTTGCTGCCAAGTGCGTCGATCTTTTCCGCGATCCGTGCGTCGTTGATCGGCTGTATCACGAGCGCGGAGACGCCCGCCTCTTCCAGCTCGCCGATCAGCTTGAGCTGGCGCCGCACGTCGTACCCGCGCATGGTTTTGAGCATCAGGGTAACGCCGTAGTCCGTCAATTCTCTTTCGGCCTGGCGGAATCCCTCGATGACGTCGTCGAAGAACGGGTTTCCCTCGCTGGATACCACAACGCCGATCACCGGCGTGGTTTTTTTCAGCGTCAGCGCCTTGCCTGCGATATTCTTGGTATAGCCAAGCTGCCGGATGGTGCGCAGCACCCGCTCTTCCGTCTCCGGCTTCACCTTGCCTCGCCCGTTGAGCACACGGTCGACCGTACCGCGGCTAACGCCGCACAGGTCGGCAATCTGCTTGATTGTCACAGGTAACACTCCTTGTCCGTACGATTGCTACCATCATAGTCTCAATCCTTCCGATTGTCAATTCTCAGCTGCCGCGCCAGGGCCTCCGGATCATGCCGAATCATAAGACGGCAAGGCCTCTGCGGTATTCCGTATTTCCAGTAAAAATACCGAAAACGTTGTATTGTGCATACAAGTGTATTCGGAATCGGACAAATTAATCATATACTCCCTATTGACAAAGAAATATCGTTAGGATACAATATGGTCGCAGCCTTCTTGTGACCGTGAATATATTACATGCAATCGTTTTAGCTTTCATTGAATAACCTATTTCGGTATCCATTCAGATAAACCATGCGATTGCTTGTTTCTTTATTTCGCCCGGTGTGCTCGAGCACGGTCATCCGTTTTCAGGACCGCTTGTAAGCAGCGGTCTCGAAATAAAAACAAAAAAGGAGTGTATTCTACTATGAAAAAGGTTCTTGCACTAGTCCTAACCCTCATGCTGGTTTTGACCGCAGTCGGTACGGCGATGGCAGCCAAGGTCGGTATCTCGATGCCAACCAAGAGCTTGCAGCGCTGGAATGAAGATGGCGCATACCTGCAGGCTGAATTCGAAGCCGCCGGATATGAGGTTGAGCTTCAGTATGCCGGTGACAACGATGTTCCCACCCAGGTCGCGCAGCTGGAAACCATGCTGCTCAACGGCTGTGATGTACTGGTCATCACCGCAATCGAAAGCACCGCTCTTGGCACCGTGCTCGCCACGGCCAAGGAAATGGGCGTCAAGGTCGTGTGCCATGACCGCATCATCATGGACACGGACGCCGTTGACTACTACGCCACCTTCGACAACTTCCAAGTAGGCGAAATCCAGGGACAGTATGTCGTGGATACGCTGGACCTCGCTAACGGCGCAGGCCCCTTCAACATTGAGTTCATCGCGGGCGACCCCGGCGACAACAATGCCTACTACTTCTATGATGGCGCGCAGAGCAAAGTCAAAGAGTATCTGGACAACGGCCAGTTGGTTTGCGTCAGTGGCCAGACCGATTTCGACGTGGTTGCCACCCCCTCTTGGTCAACCGCTACCGCGCAGGCGCGCATGGATGACGTCATCGCAGCATTCTATGCAGGCGGCACGCCGCTGGATGTAGTTCTCTGCTCCAACGACTCCACCGCCCAGGGCGCAACCAACGCACTGGTCGCCGCTGGCTTTGAAGCGGGCGAAGGCTATCCGATCATCACCGGCCAGGACTGCGACATCGCAAGCATGAAGAACATCCTCAAGGGCTTGCAGTCCATGTCCATCTTCAAGGACACCCGCATTCTCGCGGCCCGCACGGTCACGATCGTCAACTCCATCCTCGCGGGTGTAGAAGTCGAAACCAACGCCGTCGTCAACAACAACGTATTCGACGTGCCCACCTACTACAGCACGCCTCTGTTCGCAGACATCAACAACTATGTTGAACTGCTGATCGACAGCGGCTACTACACGGCTGACCAACTGGCTGAATAACCGTCTATCAGCTGTACGGGCGTTTCTAGGTTGATATGCCCCATCGACGGGGAGATGGCAACCCTGCCATCTCCCCGTCGAGCAACAAATACTGATTCCTGACCCAGGCGCTTTATCATACTTCGCCTTTTCTTCGCGGCCTTTATCGTGTATACTTGATGTAGCATCCGGCTGCGAACAAGTATCCGCGATCCATAGGACATCCAAGATTGGAATCGGTATAAGGAGAATGCTTCATGGCCTTGACGATCCTTCGAATGGAAAACATCACCAAACTGTTCCCCGGAGTAAAGGCGCTGGACAGCGTCAACATCGATGTAACGGAAGGCGAGATCCACGCCATCGTCGGCGAGAACGGTGCAGGGAAGTCGACATTGATGAATGTGCTTTCCGGCATCTACCCATTTGGTTCCTATACAGGCGACGTGTTTTATCACGATGAACTGTGCAGCTTTAAGACTATTAAAGATTCAGAACGCCGCGGCATCGCCATCATCCATCAGGAACTGGCGCTGGTCCCCCACCTGAGCATCGCGGAAAATATGTATCTGGGCAACGAGCGGGATACGGCCGGCGTGATCAACTGGGACCTGACCAACCAGCAAGCCGCCAAATATATGAAAGTCGTAGGGCTTAAGGAAAATCCGCGCACGCTGATCAAGGACATCGGCATGGGCAAGCAGCAGCTGGTGGAGATCGCAAAGGCGCTTACAAAAGATGTTAAGCTGTTGATTTTGGACGAGCCCACATCGTCGCTTAACGAAAGCGATGTAAAGAAGCTTCTTGATCTTTTAATCGAATTTAAGAAAGAACATGGGATTACCTCTATTCTTATATCTCATAAGCTCAACGAAATAGAATATTGCGCAGACCGCATCACCATCATCCGCGACGGTAAATCCATCGAAACGCTGGATAAGAATGTGGATGAGATCTCCGAGCCCCGTATCATCAAGGGGATGGTCGGCCGCGAGATGACCAACCGCTTCCCCGAGCGTCAGCGCGTCACAGGCGGCGGCGTTGCTTTTGAGGTAAAGAACTGGACGGTCTATCATCCCCTGTACGGCGATAAAAAAGTCGTGGACGACGTATCGCTTACCATACGCCACGGCGAAGTCGTAGGCGTTGCGGGACTCATCGGCGCGGGGCGCACGGAGCTTGCCATGTCTGTTTTCGGCAAGTCCTACGGACAGAAAATCACCGGAACGATATTGATCGACGGCGAACCGGTCCGGCTTTCTAATATCTCCCAGGCCATCCAGCACGGGCTGGCCTACGTGACCGAGGACCGTAAAGGCAATGGCTTGGTCACGTCCAATTCCATCAAGCACAACGTCACGCTTTCGCGCATGGAGTTTGTTTCCAAGCGCGGAATCATCGACCAGGATCTGGAAGGCATCCGCGCCAGGGAGCAAAAAGAGCAATTAGACATCAAAGCGCTTTCGGTGGAGCAGCATGTAGAAAACCTGTCCGGCGGCAACCAGCAAAAAGTGCTTTTAGGTAAATGGATTTTCGCCAAGCCCGATATCCTGCTGCTGGACGAACCGACCCGCGGCGTGGATGTCGGCGCGAAATATGAGATCTATCAGATCATCAACCAGCTGTCTGCGGAAGGCAAAGCGGTTCTCATGATCTCTTCCGAACTTCCGGAACTGCTGGGGATGTGTGACCGGATCTATGTGATGAACGAAAGTAAGCTGATTGCCGAGTTCTCACGGGAGGAAGTTTCGCAAGAAGCCATTATGGGCTGCATCCTGCAGGCCAGTAAGGGAGGGGAAATCAGCGCATGAACAAGGTAGTCACTGCAATAAAATCCAATCTGAAACAATACTCGATGATGCTGGCGCTGGTGTTTATCGTAATCATGTTTCAGATCCTGACCGGTGGGAAACTGCTGTTTCCCATGAATGTGTACAACATCATTAACCAAAACGCCTACATCGTTATCCTCGCCATCGGGATGCTCCTGTGTATCCTGGGCAGCGGCTCGATCGACCTTTCTGTCGGTTCCGTTGTAGGCCTCGTGGGCGCATGCGCGGGCATCTTTATCATGAAATGGAAATGGGATCCCTACCTGTCCATTCTCATGTGTATGGGCGTGGGCATTCTGGTGGGTGTTTGGCAGGGTTTCTGGATCGCCTATGTGAAGATTCCGGCCTTTATCGTTACGCTGGCAGGCATGCTGGTGTTCCGCGGAGCCACACTGATCATCCTGCAGGGCGGCAAAGCCATTCCCGTCTTCCCAGCGGAATACAAGCAGTTTTTCGTTGGCTCGACTCCTGAATTTATCGGCGTTTGGGAAGTCTTCGGAATGAAGCTGTACCTGACGTGTTTACTGCTGGGTATATTAATCGCGGCGGTCTACTGCGTTGCGCAGTTGATTTCCAACCAAAGCAAAAAGCGCAAGGGGTATGAATACGCCTCCAAAGGCGCGCTGATCACCCGCATGGTGATCATCTCCGCGATCGTAATCTGGTTTTTCATGCTGCTGGCACAGTATAAAGGCATCCCCGCGGTGCTGATGGTATTAGGCGTGATTGCCGCCGTGTATACGTTTATCACCAATAAAACAGTACTCGGACGGCATATCTACGCTATGGGCGGAAACGCGAATGCCGCGCGGCTGTCCGGCGTGAATACCGAACGGCTGATGTTCTTCAGCTATGTAAACATGGGCCTGCTGGCCGGCATCGCCGGTATGGTGTTCGCCGCGCGGCTGGACAGCGCTACGCCAATGGCCGGAGACGGATTTGAGCTAGACGCCATCGGTGCGTGCTTCATCGGCGGCGCCAGCGCATACGGCGGCATCGGCACGGTGAGCGGCACGGTGATTGGCGCGCTGATCATGGGCATCCTCAACAACGGCATGAACATCATCGGCATGGACTCAAACTTACAGCGCCTAGTCAAGGGCCTGGTGCTGCTGGCCGCCGTCGCGTTCGACGTGATGTCCCAGGGCCACGTAGCGCTTCCCTCGTTCCTGCGCTTCGGTAAAAACAAACCGGAAAAAGTCGCGTCGGGCTAAAGCTGCCGCCCGACAATGTAAAACTGCCGCTTTGAGATGAAGCGGCAGTTTGTTTTATGGTATACTGTTGCAGCATGTTATGTATATACGACAGAACGTTTAGCTGAAAGGAACCGCTTCCGTGGATAAAAACGTAACCGTACTCAACTATCAGGACAAGGAGATCCTGCTTGTCGGCACCGCGCACGTGTCCAGGGAAAGCGCCGCACTGGTCAAAGAAGTCATTGAACAGCAAAAGCCCGACAGCGTTTGCATAGAGCTTGACGAAGACCGCTACCAAAGCATCCAAAACCCGAAGGCGTGGGAAAAGACGGACGTGGTCAAGATTATCAAGACCAAAAAAGTCGGCTTTTTGCTCGCCACGCTCGCGCTGAGCTCCTATCAGAAGCGCATCGCCAAAAAGCTGCAGGTCGCCGTCGGCGGCGAGATGCTGCAGGGCATACAAAGCGCAAACGAAACAGGCGCGGAGCTGGTGCTGGCCGACAGGAGCGTGCAAACGACCTTCCTGCGCATCTGGCGGAAGCTGAACCTTTGGGAAAAGACCAAGCTGATCGCCAGCCTTTTATTCTCGTCCGCCGACGACGAAGAGATCACCGACAAGGATTTGCAGGAATTGCTGAAAACCGATATTTTGGAGGCCGTACTCAAGGATATGCGCAAGCAGTTTCCCAAGATCGGGGATATCCTGATCGGCGAACGCGACCAGTACCTGGCTTCCAAGATCAAGACCGCCCCCGGCAAAAAGGTGGTCGCGATTTTAGGTGGCGCGCACGTGCCGGGCGTGAAGGAAGAGATCTTCCGCGAGCAGGACATCGCGGCAATTACCGAGGTCCCGCCCAAGAGACCGTACGGGAAGATCTTCGGCTGGACGTTGTCCATAGCGATCATCGGCCTGATCGTATACGGTTTTTTCGTCAATACGCAAACGGGGCTTCGGCAACTGGGCTCCTGGGTACTGTGGAACGGCGGGCTTGCCGCGCTGTTCGTTGCGCTGGCGCTGCCCCATCCGCTCAGCATCCTAACGGCGCTTATCGCGGCCCCGCTGACCTCCCTCAACCCGATGCTTGCGTGCGGGTGGTTCGCCGGGCTGGCACAGGCTACGCTCAACAAGCCCACCGTGGAAGACGTCATGAACGTGCACAAGGATTTCTTCAGCGTTAAAGGGTTTTACCGAAACCGGTTCCTGAAGGCGCTCATCGTCGTCGTGCTTGGCAATATCGGCTCAAGCATTGGTACGTACATTGCAGGCTTTGATATCATCAAAAACCTGTTTTAAGCAAACGTATAAATCCCCGCACGCTAAAGCGTGCGGGGATTTTTCCTGTCTGTTCATTCATCCACGATGGGATCGGCTTTTTCTTCGTTCAGATATCGCTCGACGATAAAGCGTGGGCGGCGCTTGGTTTCGGAGTAGATCTTGCCGATGTACTCCCCGATCACGCCCAGGCACAACAGCTGGATGCCGCCGATCATCCAGATGGACGCCAGCGTGCTCGCCCAGCCGCTCACGGCCCTGCCGACGATCCAGGACACCAGCGTGTAAATGAGCATCAGTAGCGAAATGACGAATATGATAATGCCCAGCGCCGTGATCAGCCGCAGCGGCTTGACCGAAAAGCTCGTGACGCCGTCGACGGCGAACGCGAGCATCTTTTTAAACGGGTATTTGCTCTCCCCCGCAAAGCGCTCGCTCCGGTCGTAGTACACCACGCCGGTCTGAAAGCCGACCAGCGGCGCAAGCCCGCGCAGGAACAGGTTCACCTCGCGGAATTCGCCCAGCGCGTCCAGCGCGCGAAGGCTCATCAGCCGGTAGTCCGCGTGGTTGTAGGTGATGTCCACGCCCAGGCCTTTCATCAGTTTATAAAACAGCAGCGCGGTGCGGCGCTTGAAAAACGTGTCGCTCTTGCGCTTGTTGCGCACGCCGTACACCACGTCGCAGCCCTTTTCGTACTCCTCCAGAAAGCGGTCGACGGCGTCTATATCATCCTGCAGGTCGGCGTCCATGGAGATGCTGACGTCGCAATGCCTGCGCGCCGTCATCAGCCCGGCGAGCAGGGCGTTCTGATGCCCGCGGTTGCGGCTGAGTTTTAGCCCTTCAAACAGCGGATTTTCCTCATGCAGCGCGGCGATGAGCTCCCAGGTCTTGTCCTTGCTGCCGTCGTCCACCAGCAGCACGCGGCTGTCCTTGCCGCACAGCCCGCCGCCGATGAGCTGTTCCATCTTCGCCTGCAGCCGTTTGGCGGTCTCGGGCAGCACCTGCTCCTCGTTGTAGCAGGGAATGACGACCATCAGTTTCATCGTCATCTCTCCTCTTCTTCATACGTGATCGTGATGATTTCGCTTTGCGCCGTATACGCCGTATCCCCTATCCATCCTTCCACAAGGACGCGGTATTCTCCTTCGGGCACGGGTTCGTCGTCTTTGTCCCGCCCGTCCCAGTAGAAGCAGCTGCCCTCGGGCACGGTGTTCAACGGACGCGAAGCGCTGCGGAAGCTTAAGCGCTTGACGGTATCGCCCTGCGCATCGGCGATCGACACGCTCAGCGTGCAGGGATACGCGTGCGAAACGAAGATCGGCAGTTCCGCGCCTTCCGCCGCCAGGAAGCTGTCCGGCGTTTCTACGCGCAGGGCCGGATTCCCCTCCGCGGGCGTCACGGCGATCACATGCCCCGTCTGCACCGTCAGACGCCCGTCTTCCAGCGACAGGAGCTGCACCAGCACGTACCCATACAGCTCTTCCTCCTCCCGGGTCAGCGCGACGGTCCGCAGCTTGCGCCCCGGCAATATCGCGCCCGCCAGTTCGCCGAACGCCGTGAAGCGTTCCGTCTCGTCGTAGACCAGTTCGGCTTCGTCAAACTGCCACTGTCCGTCCCGGCGGTATACGATCTGATACGCAACGCGCACCGGCCTAAGCGCCGTAAAAGAAAGCGTCAGCGTCTCGCCCGGCAGGATGCTGTCATCGGAAAACACCGCGTCCACGACCGGCGAGCGGTCGTCCGTCCGCTCCGTATCCGGATCGTAGAGGAAAACGGCAGTATCGTCCTCCTGCGGGTAGACCTGCGGCGTGGACGCCCCGTGGTTTTTCAGCAGGTAGCCGTGCAGTTCCGAAAGCGTGATCGCGCCGTCACGGTTGCGGTCGGCGGGGTATTTCCACCGCGGGCTGATGCCCTGAATGAGGATCTGTGTGAAATAAAACGAGCCCTGCCCCGCGTCCTTGCGCCCGTTCCAGTACCAGCTTGCTTCCATGGCGCCGGAGCTGGTAAGCACCTTGAAATCCGGCGAGTGGAAGCTTGGCTCAGGCGGCGCTTCCCGCATCCCCTTGCCGATGAACGCACCCGAATAGCATGCGTCCATCAGGATGATCTTCGTACCAGCGATACCGGAAAACATCTCTTCCAGCTCTCCGGCCGTCAGGCTGTCCTCGGCATTCCCGTCGCTCAAAAGCAGTACAGCGTTGCCGTCCATGTCATAATCGCCGTGCGTGGAGATGTAGAGGTAATTGAAATCGTTTTCGCCGGCGCCGCCGAAGGCTTCCCGTATCCAGTCCGCCACCATGCCCTTGGACGTGGCCGGCTGTTCGGGGATCAGGATATCGTCAAAGGGCAAAACGCTGTTTTGAAACGCCTTGTACATGTCCTGTACGTTATTGGCCGACGAGGGATAGGTGCTCTCCCGCGACACGAACAGGTCCACACCGATCAGGAGCGCGCGGTTATGCTGCAGGCCGTCCCCGGACGCCGCCGGGCAGGACAGGCAGCATAAGATCACAACCAGGATAACCGCAGTGGTCCGCATGCGTATCCTCCCGCGCCGCAGTTCATTTAATCACTATTGGTCACAAGCCACGCACTCGGCTCGTAGAGTTCCAGTTTATCCACCTTATACCGTATCGCCAGTTGCGTTTCACGGCCCGCGACGCCCGTCGGCACGATGCCGAGAACGGTCTGCTGGAATTCGGATACGGCGTCGCGCGTGTTGCTTAAGTAGGTGGAGGTGAAGTGCCGTTCCTTCAGATACCCGAGCTTGCCCAGGTCCTGCTGCAGCTTAAGCACCTTGTCGCCGGAGTTGCCGAATTGCATAGTGGTATCCACAACGTCGCTCCAGCAGCCGAACCCGAGCACATGCTCGTTATCAAGCATATAAACCGCGCGCTTGACGCTGGACGGATTGTTGCCCTCGATCACGTGAATCAGCACGCTGCCGTCCAGGGCGTAGGCGCAGTACTCCACCAGCGCCACGTGGAACGTATCGGTTTCGGAGCCATAGCTGAAATACACCAGATCGCCGGGATAGGGTATATAGTCGTTTGCCTGCATCATGCCGTCGGCGGCCCTGAGCCACTGCCAGCCCCAGCCCGGCGAATACCCGCGCCTGTACACGAAGCGCCCGCGGGCGATGAACCAGTCCCGCCCGGTATTCTGCCCCGTGTAATAGGGGTATACATTGTTGAGCAGATCGTAGCCGTAGTACTGGTCCGTCATGTGCACGCACCAGCAGATAAACTCCGCGCACCATTCCGAATACGGGTTTCCCGTCCACGCGCCGTACTTGGAGTACCCGTCGCTGTCCTCCGTGTAGCCGATCTCCTGTATGGCGGTGTCCAGCAGCTTCCGGATATCGTCGGGCAGTGTACCGGGATTGATGACCATCTCCGTCTGCACAGCCGCGGTCTCAGCCGGCGCCGCGGTCATGGTTTCCTCCGCCACGCCTATACTTAAGAATAACAGAATAAACGTACATATCACTGGACAAACCCGTAGCCATCGACTTCTCATTAATACAGTCCTTTCCATAATACTCATTCCAATCTTAAACGCTATATGTATTGCGAGTATTTTGTTCGCAGTCAAGGAGAGGAAACGCAGGTGCAGCAGGGAGCTACATCAAGTTTTCACGACAAAGACTGCGGGCAATAGATGAAGTAAGACAATAGCGTTTAGGGTTGGGATTAATATTATCTGCCGAAGTCCTCAATACCGCGAAGCAGCTCGAATTCCCGGTAATCGCGGACACTGGAATACATCTTGCGCGTAAGCACCGCGCCCGCGCGGTAGAACAGGCAGATGAACGGGATATCGTCTGCAAACTGTTTCTGGATCGCCTGCCAGGTATACGCGAACTCCGTTTGGCTGACGCAATGCCGCAGATCCTTGCACAGCTCCGTCATCCCGGCGGAGGAATACCTGCCGTAATTGCCGGTATTGCCCTTCATCAGCAGGAAGCCGGCGTCCGGCACGACGTCCATCTGGAAGGAGGCCAGCACCAGATCGAAGTTGTTCGCCTGCAGCTTCTCCTGCACCTCCTCAAAGGTCATGGGCGTGATCTTGATGCGCATCTTCAGTTTTTCAAGCATATCCGCAATCATGTTCGCGGTTTCAAAGCGCACGTTGTTGTCCGGATCCTCGTACACAAACAGGCGCAGGTGCAGGTTGCGCTTCTTGCCTTCGATGATCTTGTCAAGCACCCCGTCGTTATCCGAATCCACCCAGCCTTCTTCCTCCAGCAGCTGCTGCGCCAGCTCGAGATCGTATTGATAGACCAGTTCCTGGTCGTAGTACAGCCAGCTGCCTGGCGGAACGGGCGTGTCGGTGTCGATGGTCATGCCCATGTACACGTTGTTTGCGATCATCGCCTTGTCGATCGCTGCGCGGATAGCGCGGCGCACATTCAGATTTTCCAGGGGAATCTCGTTGAAGTTCATCAGCAGCGTTTCCAACTGCCTCGTGGAATAGGTGACCGACAGCGAGGACACCCCGCTTTTATACTGAGCGGCCGAGACCAGGCGCGTAAACGCCGTGTCCACGCGCGCGTATTCGTAGGCCGTGATCAGATCCTTGTTGCTTACGTAGGTGGAGACGACGATCTCCTTCACCTGCGGCGCGGATTGCCACCAATGCTCGTTCACCGTCAGCGACATATAGTTGTTCGCCGGTTCGAACGAGCCGAATTTGTACGGCCCCGAGCCGTACGGCGCGGACATATCCACCTGCGAGGCCGGCACAACGGGAAAGGTCATCGCGTACAGCAATCCGTAGTACGGGCGCGCCGAAGCGGCCTTCACGACCAGCGTACGGTCGTCGGCCGCGGAGAATTTGGATACCATGTACTGGATGTTGCGGTAAAAGCCCTGCCGGCTGATATCTTCGTTCGCCGCCATGGTCAGGATATACTGCCCGGAGGCCGCGACGTCCGCCGCCGTCAGGGGCGAACCGTCTGAAAAATACAGGTTATCACGCAGGGTGAAGGTCCACACGTTGCCGTTGTCCTCCACGGTCCAGTCCTCGGCGAGATAGGGCTGGGGAAGGCCCTCGTCGTCCACGGCGATCAGGCTTTCGTACACCATGTCGTACACGGACAGTATATCGCGCTCCTGCGGGTCGAAGGGGCGGATCTCCAGCGTTTTGGTGGAATAGATGCCCACGACCAGCGAATCGGACACGTTTTCGGCGGCCGCAAGCAGCGGCAGGAAGCAAAAAACCAGCAGAGCGCAGATCAGGCGTTTCATACGTTTACCCCCTCATAATACAGCCGGCGGTAGGCGGCAAAGGCGTCTAGAACGCGCTGCACATACGCTTTGGTGTTGCCCTCGGGGAAACTCTCCATCGCGATGGTCCGCTGGTCGGAGGAATAGTCCGCGTCGTTGAGCCAATTGATCACGTTGGTCTGCCCGGAATGGAACGCGGCCGCGACCAGTATAGGATCGCCGCCGAACTTCCCGCTCAGGTAGGCCAGATACCAGCAGCCGTATGTGACGTTCGTCTCGGCTAAATACATCTGGTCGAAGGAGTAGTCCGCGCCCATGCCGATGCTTTCGTATACCCACCGGGCGGTGTTCTCCATCATCTGCATCAGCCCGCGCGCGCCGGTACCGGCGTTTTCGGCGTAAGGGTTGAAGGAGCTCTCGTTGAGCACGATTGCCGCGACGAAGGCGGGATGCAGGTTGTTCTTATACGCCTCCCGCTCGATCAACTCCCGGTAGCCGAAGGGATGCTTGTCCGCGAAGATAACCGCCTGCACCTCGCGTTCATCGTACACGAGCCGCGTCTGCGAAGCAAAGACCAGTTGGCTGATCCAAACGCCCGCGAAGACGACGGCCGCGGCGATTACAAGGATCAGCAGCGTGCGCCGCTTTACCCTGGGCGCGGGATCGGTATTCTTTTCGCTCATCACCACGTAGGGGTTCTGCCTTGCGATGTAGTCCGCCTGCCGCACGGGCATATCGAAGCCCTGCGGCTGAAGGGGTTCGTCCTGCTTCGCGGTCTTCATATAGTCCGGCACATGCGGCCTTGCGGGCTTGACGTACTGCACGCCGTTTTCCGTGAACACGTCCTGCGGCAGTTCCTCCTCCTGCGGCGGAGGCGGCGTTTCCTGCTGCTGCGGCTGCGGAAGAATCCGCGGCCTGGGCTGGGCGGCAAACCGGTTGTCCCGGGGGCGCGGGTACTGCCCGCGCGTATCGCCTTGTTCGTGCCTGTCCGCCCTGCGCTGTACCCGGCCGCGGGGACTGTCGCCTTCGTGATGGTAAGTAAAGTGCATTCGGTTTACGCCTCTGTCTTTTCTGTAATTCGCTGCCAAAGCCGCAGCGCGGCCTGCTTGTTCTCCCGCGTCGGACCGTCGGTGGCAAGCACGTAATCGGCAAGCGCTTCGGTCTTATTCACATCCTGCTGCGCGCGCATACGGGCAAGCGCCTGCCTGCGGGTGAGGTTTGATCGTTCCGTCAGGCGTTTGAGGCGCGTTTCCTCCGCCGCCGTCACGCAGATGACGGTATCGGCCATGCGCTCCATGCCCGCCTCGTACAGAAGCGGCACCTCGATGACGGCTTCTGGCGCGCCCCGTGTTTCCAGCGCGTCCAGTTCCCGTTGCATGCGTTCGATCACCATCGGGTGCAGGATCGCGTTGAGATTTTGCTGCATCGCGGGGTCTTCGGAAAACACCAGATCGGCAAGCACGGCGCGGTCCAGCGTGCCGTCCGCGTGAAACACGGTATCGCCGAAAGCCGCCCGGATGGCCGGCAGCGCTTCCCCGCCTTTTTTGGTAAGTCTTCGGGAGATCCGGTCGGCGTCGATTACCGGCACGCCGGTTTCCCGAATCCAGCCGGCCACGGTCGTCTTGCCGCTGCCGATGCCGCCGGTAATCGCGATAATGCGCATTACTTCCCCTTTTACTTGGCGTCGTACCAGCTGTTGCCGGCCGAAACGTCCGCGACCAGCGGCACATCCAGCTTGATGATGTTCTCCATCGCGCCGCGGATCAGGTCCGCCACTTTTTCCACCTCGCCGCGCGGACACTCCACCACCAGTTCGTCGTGCACCTGCAAAATCAGCCTGGCTTCGAACTTCTTCTCGTTCAGGTCGTCAAACACCTTGGCCATCGCCAGCTTGATGATGTCCGCAGCGGAACCCTGCACGGGCATGTTCATGGCGGCGCGCTCGCCGAAATTGCGGACGTTTCGGCTGGGATCTTTCAATTCCGGCATCTGCCGCCTGCGGCCCAGGATGGTCTGCGCGTAACCGCGCTCGTAGGCCAGGCGAACGGCCTCGTCCATGAAGTCCTTCACCTTGGGATAACGTTCGAAATAGGTGGCGATATACGCGTCGGCTTCCCGCAGGCTCACGCCGATGTTGCGCGCGAGCCCGAAGCCGGAGATGCCGTACACGATGCCGAAATTCACCGCTTTGGCGCTGCGGCGCATGGCGGCCGTCACGTTTTCAAAGGGCACGTTGTTCACCTCGGCGGCGGTGCGCGTGTGGATATCCTGGCCCTTGATGAAGGCGTCCTTCATCGCGGCATCGCCGCTGAGATGCGCAAGCACCCGCAGTTCGATCTGGCTGTAATCGGCGTCCAGCAGCAGCCAGTCCTCCTTGGCGGTAAAGGCCTTTCGGATCTCGCGGCCCTCCTCGCTGCGGACGGGGATGTTCTGCAAGTTTGGCTCGAGGCTGGAGATGCGCCCGGTGACGGTCGCCGTCTGGTCGAAGGTCGTATGCACGCGCCCCGTTGCGTCCACCAGCTTACTCAGGCCTTCGACATACACGCTTTCCAACTTCGTGAGTTTGCGGTAGCGCAGGATCGGCTCGATGACGGGGTGGTCCAGCTGCTCCAGCACGTCCGCCGAGGTGGAATACAAGCCCGTCTTCCCCTTGCGCCCCAGGGCGGGCAGCCCGAGTTTGTCAAAGAGCACTTCGGAAAGCTGCTTGGGGCTGTTGAGGTTGAACTCTACGCCGCCCGAGAGTTTGATGGCCTTATCGTAAAGCTTCGTGATCTCCGCGCGGAACTGTTCGCCAAGCTCGTGGAGCGCCGCCTTGTCCACGGTAAAGCCTTCCTGCTCCATATGGAAGAGCACGCGGATCAGCGGCATCTCCATATCGGTGAACAGCTTGAGCATCCCGTTTTCCTCCAGGAGCTTTAGCTGCTCGGGGCAAAGGCACATCATCGCGTACGCGTCCCTGGCCGCCCGTTCAGGCGAAACCGGCGGGGCGGCCTTGCCCTTTGGCTGCGCCGCGCCGTGGAGTACGATCTCCAGATCGGCGTTTTTCTGGTTGGGCTCCAGCAGATACGCCGCGATCATCACGTCGTGCCTGATCTGCGGCAGCGGCAGTTTGAGTTTCTTCAGTTTGTGCAGCAGCGCTTTGGCGTCGTGCACGATCAACGGCGTGTTTTCAAACACCGGCGCAAGCGCCAGGAGCGCCTGCTCCTGCTCCATGCCGACCGTCAGCATATCAAGCGCGATCGGCATCACCCATACGCGCCCGTCCGGCGCGCATACGGCGACGGCGGTTCCTCCCGTATACAGGGCGACGGCGTCCCCGGCCTTGGCTAAGCTTTTGGCGATGAGGGAAAGCTTCTGCTCGTCCGTCACGGTCATGAACGGCTGCATCGGCGCGATTCTCAGCGCCGGTTCCGCGCTGCGCGGCGCCGCCTGTACGGGCGCGGGCGATTGCTTTCTCTCCCTGAACAGCTGCTCCAGCTGTTCCGACAGACGCCGCAGCTTGTACCGCTTCATCAGCGGGATAGCGTCCGCCATATCCTCGATGCCGCAGTCTTCAAAATCCACGTGAAGCGGCGCGGTGACGCAGATGGTGCCAAGCTCCTTGCTCAGCTCCGCCTTATCCCTGTTGTCGCGTATCCTTTCGCCCAGCTTGCCTTGGATCTCCCCGGCATGGGCGTATACGCCGTCCAGATCGCCGTACTCCGCGAGCAGCTTGAGCGCCGTCTTTTCCCCCACGCCCGGAACGCCGGGGATATTGTCCGACGCGTCCCCCATCAGCGCTTTGAGGTCGATCGCCTGCGCGGGCGTATAGCCGTATTCCTTTTCCATGTTGCCGGGATCGATCAACAGGCTTTCCGTGATTCCCTTTTTGGTGAGGATCACGTTCGTGTCTTCGGTCACCAGCTGCAACGCGTCGCGGTCGCCGGTCAGGATATCGGCATGTATCCCCTGGACGTTTGCAAGCCTCGCCGCCGTGCCCAGCAAATCGTCGGCCTCGTAGCCCTCCATCGCGCAGACGGTCACCTTCATGGCGTCCAGGATCTCCCGGATCACGGGGACCTGCGGCTTCAACTCCTCGGGGGTCGGCTTCCGGCCCGCCTTGTATTCGTCGTACAGTTTATGGCGGAAGGTCGGGGCGTGGGTATCCAGCATCACGCACAAGGCGTCGGGGCGGTACTGGCCGACGGCTTTGAACAGCATGCTGAAAAAACCCTGCACGGCGTTGGTGTACACGCCGCCGGAGCTTAACAGCGGCAGCGCGTGAAAAGCGCGGAATATCAGGCTGTGGCCGTCCACAAGCAGGATTTTACGCGGTTTGTCCGGCATATTTTCGCTCCCCCTTCCTCGTGAATCGTTCTTATAATTATACCACACGAAACCGGCAATCACAAAGAAAGCCCGCACAGCGGGCATGGATTGTTTCAGGTGTGAAATCTATGATTTCTTGTGTTCTTTCATCAGCTTGTTCAGCTCTTCGGCGAAGCTGCCGATATCGGTGAACTGCCGGTAGACGCTGGCGAAGCGCACGTAGGCGACGTCGTCGAGCTTCTTGAGTTCCTCCATCACCAGTTCGCCGATCTTGCGGCTGGGGTATTCGGATTCGCCGCTGCCGTACACGGCCTTTTCGGCCTTTTCCACGATCGCGTCGATCTGATCCATGCTCACAGGGCGCTTCTGGCAGGCGTGTATCAGGCCCGCCTTGATCTTCTCGGCGTTGAAAGCTTCGCGGCGCTGATCCTTCTTGACGACCATCACGGGCAGGGTCTCGATCTTCTCGTAGGTGGTGAACCGTTTGCCGCAGCGTATGCACTCGCGGCGCCTGCGGATCGACAGGCCTTCCTCGGTCGGTCTTGAATCGATCACCTTTGAATCCAAATACCCGCAAAACCGGCATCTCAAGAGGATCCCACCCTTCTTCAATTGCATGTGCTGCGCGACTACGTATGCCCTATTATACCCGATTTCACCCGCCCTGTCCAGACGCAAACGGGGTACGCAAACAAAACGTCAGCAGGATTTTTCGTGGGGAGAATGCCGTATTCGCCAACGCCGCCCGCAAGACCGAGCGTAAACGGCAGCCTCTTCTCGTTGTATGCCGTAGCACCCGCATTGTAAATATCCCCGGCAGCGGCAGCGCTATGGCGCACAACACACGCGGTGCGAAGTTATCCAGTGAAAACGAAACGGTTTCCGGCTAAACGCATACCTGTGGCATATACCACAGGCGCCGCCCCGCCCGTGACCGCACTCAGGCGCGCGAAAAAAGCGCGGCTCTACGATTCGAAGCCGCGCCTTCAGGGCTGCCGTCCTTGATTCTCATTTCCGCTGTTCGCCGGCACGGGGAATACCGGTTTCGTTTTTCTCGCTTCAGTAAATCCCCTGCGCCATCATGGCGTCTGCAACTTTCAGGAAACCGGCGATATTTGCTCCTATGACATAGTTTGTCGGGCTGTCCGCATAGGTTTTTGCTGCTTCGGCGGTCTTCTCGAAAATATTCCGCATGATATCACGGAGTTTTCGATCAACTTCCTCGAATGTCCAATTGTGGCGCATACTGTTCTGAGACATCTCCAGGGCGCTTGTTGCGACACCGCCGGCGTTGGCTGCTTTACCGGGCGCGAAAAGCACGCCTTTCGCCAGCAGATATTCCGTTGCTTCCAGTGTGGTGGGCATATTCGCGCCCTCGCCAACGGCAAAACAGCCACCCTGTACAAGGGCCTTCGCGGCCTTCGTATCCAATTCATTCTGGGTTGCACAGGGCAACGCAATATCACAGGGTATACTCCAGATGCCCGCACAACCCTCGAAATACTTCCCGCTGGATACATGGCGAACGTATTCGCTGATCCGGCCACGCTCTACCTCTTTAATCTGTTTGATTACATCCAACTGAACACCTTGAGGATCGTGAATATAACCGGTGGAATCGCTCATGGCTACAACTTTTGCGCCGAGTTCGGTTGCCTTTTCACAGGCATAGATAGATACATTGCCGCTTCCGCTGATGATCACGGTCTGCTCATTCATTGTACGGCCGTTGGCAGTCAGCATGTTATCCATGAAATAACATAATCCGTATCCGGTTGCTTCCTTCCGGGTCAAGCTCCCCCCATAGCTAATGCCTTTTCCGGTCAATACTCCTTCATTCAAGCCTTTAATCCGTTTATACTGCCCGTACATATAACCGATCTCACGTGCTCCTGTGCCGATATCACCCGCAGGGACGTCAACATACGCACCTATGTGGCGATACAATTCTGTCATGAAACTCTGGCAGAACGCCATGACTTCTCTATCGCTTTTTCCTTTCGGATCGAAGTCGCTTCCGCCTTTACCGCCGCCGATAGGTTGCCCGGTCAGACTGTTTTTGAGGATTTGTTCAAGCCCCAGGAATTTCAAAATCGACAGGTTTACGCTTGGATGAAGCCGCAGGCCCCCTTTATATGGACCGATGGCGCTGTTATACTGCACACGGTATCCTCTGTTGACCTGCGTTTTCCCCTGGTCATCAACCCAGGCAACGCGGAAGGAGATAACCCGCTCCGGTTCAACAAAACGCTCAAGCAAGCCTGCCCGTTCATATTCACTGTGTTTATCCAAAACGGGGGTCAGACTGCTGAGCATTTCGGTCGCGGCCTGTAAAAACTCCGGTTCATAGGGATTACGGGCCTTTAGGTCTTCCAGTACACGAGATGCGTAGTCATTCATAATCGGTAGATCCCCTTTCTGATTCATCCGATCATCACATCATTGACTTGGCATGTTTGCCGAACGAATAGCGCAAGTGTGAGTAAACAATATCCATACCGGACGCAACTACAAATACACAACACAAGCGTTAGTTCAAACCCATTGCGCAGCCGTTTGACGATGGTTCGGATCTATGGATTTTGCCGCATGGCAATGCTTTGTATTCCCGTATTCTATGCAAGCTCGGTTCATACAGCAAGTAATCCCGTTCATCCTGATTGCGTGATTATGCCAATATAACGTCGTAAAGGTTTTTATCGGAGATCCTGCGCAACGAACCCGCTCTCCATTTTCAATGCAGACCTGCGGGGATCTCCCCTGTTTTTGTTTTCAGGAACGTCGTTGGTCTCAGAATAGGCGACCATAGTACCTCTCCTTTTCAATTTCGACTCCGACTTTACAAGTTACCCCAGAAGCGCCGTTGATCCCGGACTAGTTGGACACCATGCAATACTCCCCTAATTCATGAGACCTCCTGTGCATGCATAGTATTGTATCATAATTCATTTTTCATCGAAGATATTCTTAAAAAGAATCCATAATTAATACAACCTTGCGGAGCAGTTGCGAAATACAGGGCGTTCATGTATAATAATTTTGCTTTTCGTGCAGCCGGTCTGCTAGAAAAGCGGTGTTGTCGAACGCAGCTTTTTAACATAAACACGCTGTTCCAGCCCATGCGCAAGTCGCTGCAAGGAGGCACGCAAACTATGGAATGCAAGATTAAAAACGATATCGGAACCGTCTTTATCTCAGAAGACGTCATGCTGAAGGTCGCCGGCTACGCGGCGCTGGAGTGCTACGGCATCGTGGCCATGTCCGGAAAGCGCGCCAAGGACGGGATCATTCAGTGGCTGGGGCGCGAGAACCTCACCAAGGGCGTGCAGCTCAGAATGGTGGATGACATGCTGGACGTGGATCTTTTTATCATCGTCGAGTACGGCATCTCCATCGGCGAGGTCTGCAAGGTGATCGTGGAAACGGTA
>JAFGGL010000034.1 GCA_016930575.1 Clostridiales bacterium
CGGCACGCGCCGTAGATGCTCATCTCGGAATGGTAGCAGAAGGTCGGGATTTCGACGCCCGCCTTGCGGATGAGCTCCAAAAGGTTGCGCTCGCCCTCGATGGGGACCTGTTTATTATCGACGGTTACAGTTTGATTGGTTTTCATGTCTGTCCGCCCCTTTCTCACGCGAGCACGGCGCCGAACTTGCAGGCGTCAATGCAGGCTCCGCATTTGGTGCACTTGGCCGGGTCGATCATGTGCGGCTGTTTTTTCTCGCCGGAGATGGCGCCCGCGGGGCACTTGCGCAGGCAGGCGCCGCAGCCGGTGCACTTCGCTTCGTCGATCCGGTACGGCCTCAGCGCCTTGCACTGGCCCGTGGGGCAGCGCTTGTTCACGATGTGCTCCACGTACTCGTCGCGGAAGTACTTGAGCGTCGAGAGCACGGGATTGGGCGCCGATTTGCCCAGCCCGCACAGCGATACAGCCTTCACCACACCGGCCAGCTCCTCCAGAAGGTCGAGCTGCTCCATCGTGGCCTTGCCCTGCGTGATGTCGGTCAGGATATCCAGCATCTGTTTGGTGCCCTCGCGGCAGACCACGCACTTGCCGCAGCTCTCGTTCTGCGTGAACTCCATGAAATAGCGGGCGATCTCCACCATGCAGGTTTGTTGGTTCATCACCACCAGCCCGCCGCTGCCCACCATCGCGCCGATGGCCGTCAGGTTCTGGTAATCAAGCGGCATGTCCAGGTGCTCCCTGGTCAGGCAGCCGCCGGAGGGGCCGCCGATCTGCACGGCCTTGAAGCCCTCGGGGGAGAGCGCGCCGCTTTCGTCGGTCACGCCGCCCGCGATATCGTACACGATCGTGCGCAGCGTGGTGCCCAGCGGCACCTCGATCAGCCCCGTGTGCAGCACGTGGCCGGTGAGCGCGAAGGTCTTGGTGCCGGACGCCGCGGCGGTGCCGAGCTTTTTGTATTCCTCCGCGCCGACCTCAAAGATCAGCGGCACGGTGGAGAGCGTTTCCACGTTGTTGATGACGGTCGGCTTGCCGAACAGGCCTTTGAGCGCGGGATAGGGGGGCTTGGGCGACGGCATGCCGCGGTTGCCCTCCACGGAGGCGATCAGCGCGGTTTCCTCGCCGCAGACGAACGCGCCCGCGCCCTCCATGACGGTGACGGTGAACGGCCTGTCCGTGCCCAGCATATGCTCGCCCAAAATACCCGCGTCCTCCGCGGCCTTCACGGCGGCGCGGATGCGTTTGACGGCCAGCGGGTACTCCGCGCGCACGTACACATAGCCCTCGGTCGCGCCGATGGCCATCGCGGCGATCATCATGCCCTCGAGGATCGAGTGCGGGTTGCCCTCCATCACCGCACTGTCCATGAACGCGCCGGGATCGCCCTCGTCGCCGTTGCAGATGATGTACTTCTGGTCGCTTTCGTTGAGGCGCGTCAGGTCCCACTTTTTGCCCGTGGGGAAGCCCCCGCCGCCGCGGCCCCGGAGCCCCGAATCCATCATCAGGCTGCAGATTTCCTCGGGCTTCATCCCAAGAGCCTTTTCGGCTTGCGCGTAGCCGCCCAGCGCGATGTACTCGTTGATATCGGTGGGGTCGATGTTGCCGACCTTGCGAAGCACCATGTGGTTCTGATTTTTAAAGAAGGGCATGTCGTCCTTTTTGGGGTACGCCTTGTTGCCGGGCTTCGCCTTATAGACCAAACGGTCGATGACGTTGTCCTGGAGCACGCTTTCGGAGATGATTTCCTCCACGTCCCCGGGCTCGACCTTGCAGTACATGATTTTGTCGGGATGGATGGTCACCAGCGGGCCCATCTGGCAAAAGCCCTGGCAGCCGCTGCCGGACACCTGGTAGCCGTCCTCGTGCTTGTCGATGGTCAGCGCGACGTTGAGGCCCTTTTCCTTGATGAGTTCCTCAAAGCGCGCGATCACCTTCAGCGCGCCGCCGGCGATGCAGCCGGTGCCGGCGCATACGATGATGCGCTTTTTGAGGTCCCTGGTATTCTCCCGGTACTCGTCCGCCCGCTGTTTCAAATTGACCGTTTCACTCATGGTTCGCCATCTCCTTCTCCTGAATGCCCCTGATAACGGCGACGGCGGCCTCGTCGGTCAGCAGCCCGTACACCTCGCCGTTCACGGTCATGGCGGGGGCGCGCCCGCAGGTGCCCAGGCACGCGACCGTTTCCAGGGTGAACAGGAAGTCAGGCGTTGTGTTCCGGCCGTCTTCCAGCTTCAGGTAGCTGCGGAGGGCGTCGCGGATATGCATGGATTTCTTGACGTGGCATGCGGTGCCGTCGCAGACCTTGATCACATACTTGCCCTTGAGCTTCAGCGTGAAATGGGAGTAGAACGAGGCCACGCCGTACACCTGGGAGGATGTGGTGCCCAGCATCGTGGCAACGTACACCATCAGTTCCTCGGGCAGGTAACGGTACTCGTTTTGAATCTCCTGCAAAATCGGGATCAGCTTGGCCTTGTTGTACCCGTATTTTTCGATGATCTGCCCTGCCTTCTCAAAGGCTAGAATGTTTTGCACGTTTAGTCACGCTCGCTTTCAGGATGGCTGGTTTTATATTTGTTCAGTAAAATGGAGAGGGACGCGGTCAGGTTTTCGTTGTGTACGATCACCGTGTCCGGCACATCCAGCGTCACGGGGGCGAAATTCCAGATGGCTTCGATTCCCGAGGAAACCATCATGTCCGCAACTTCCTGCGCCGCTTCCGCCGGGACGCAGATGACGCCGAACTTCACGTGCATGCGGTGGCACAGGGACGGGAACTTGGAAAGGGGGAGGACGGGCGTACCGCCGATCTCCAGGCCGACGGCGGCTTCGCTTGCGTCAAACGCGGCGGCGATGCCGATGTTGTATTCCTGAAAGCGCTTGTAGCCCATCAGCGCCTTGCCGAGGCTCCCCGCGCCGACCAGAAACATCTCCGTCTTGTTGTCGTAGCCGAGGGTGCTGGACAGGGCCCGCATCAGCCGGCTGACCTGATACCCCGTTTTCGGGCGGCCGACGGCGCCTGTGAGCTGCAGGTCCTTGCGCACCTGCACGGCCACCAGCCCCAGGTCCCGAGCGATTTTCGCGCAGGAGACGTCGCGGACGCCTTCGCGCTCCATTTTGGTCAGGTACTGGTAGTAGATCGGCAGGCGCTTCAAGGTCGGCAGCGGGATCTGCATAATCTTTTGATCGGTGTCCATGGTGCCCTCCCTTCATATCGATCGTTTAGTATCGATATAATATTATCGATATAAATATATCGAATACAAAGCAGTTTGTCAATACTTTAACAAAGAAATATTCACGTTTTTAATTTTCAGATTGGAATTTACGATTTTCGCTTGACACGAACATATGTTTGCTATATAATCAAATCAAAAGGAGAGAGCCGCATGATCATCAGCGCAAGCCGCAGGACTGATATCCCCGCTTTTTACGCGGACTGGTTTATGGGCCGGATCCGCGAGGGTTTCGCGTGCGTGCGCAACCCGATGAATCCGCGGCAGGTAAGCCATATCAGCCTCACGCCGGACGTC
>JAFGGL010000035.1 GCA_016930575.1 Clostridiales bacterium
GCCATGACGCCGGACGCCAAGGCCAGGGGCTATCAGGCCAACCGCTTCTCCTTCAACGTCCGGGGCGGGCGCTGCGAGGCGTGCTCGGGCGACGGCGTGCTCAAGATCGAGATGCATTTCCTGCCGGACGTGTATGTGCCCTGCGACGTTTGCAAGGGCAAGCGCTACAACCGGGAAACTTTGGAGGTACGCTATAACGGCAAGAACATCTATGAGGTGCTGGAGATGACCATCGAGGAAGCGCTGGACTTCTTCTCGGCGCACCAGCCCATCGTGCGCAAACTGCAGACCATGTACGACGTAGGCCTCGGGTACCTGAAGATCGGGCAGCCGAGCACCCAGCTTTCAGGCGGCGAGGCGCAGCGCATCAAGCTGTCAGCGGAACTCAGCCGCCGGGCGACGGGCCGGACCATCTACGTGCTGGACGAGCCGACTACCGGCCTGCATATGGACGACGTCGGCAAGCTTTTGCAGGTGCTTCAGCAGTTGGTTACAAACGGCAACTCCGTGGTGGTGATCGAACACAACATGGATGTGATCAAGAACGCCGATTACATCATCGATCTCGGGCCGGAGGGCGGCGACGGCGGCGGCACGGTGATCTGCGCCGGCACGCCGGAGGAAGTCGCCGGTTGCAAGGAAAGCTATACGGGGCAATTTCTCTCCGGGGTGTTGACCCGCAAACCATAAAGTGAGACAATACAACCGCATACCGTTCGAACCCGTCGAACGCTACGGGAGGCTTTTGATGAAACTCACATTTCTGGGAGCGGCGCACGAGGTGACGGGGAGCCGTTTCCTTTTGGAAGCGTGCGGAAAAAACATCCTTGTGGATTACGGCATGGAGCAGGGGTTTGATTTGTACGAAAACACGCCGCTGCCCGTGCCCGCTGCGTCGATCGACTGCGTGTTTTTGACCCACGCGCATATCGACCATTCGGGCTGGCTTCCGCTGCTGTACAAGCAGGGCTTCCGCGGCAGGATCTTCACCACCGAGGTTACGGAGGACCTGTGCGCCATCATGCTGATGGATTCCGCGCACATCCAGGAGATGGAGGCCGAATGGCAGACCCGCAAAGCCTCGCGCAAGGGTGAGCCGCCCGCGGAGCCGGCGTATACCACCAAGGACGCCGCTGAAACCATCAAACTCTTCACCCCCATCAAGTACATGACGCTTACGGACGTGTATCCCGGTATCGCCATCCGCATGATCGACGTGGGGCATATGCTAGGGTCCGCGTCCATCGAGGTCAGCGTGACCGAGGACGGGAAGACGCAGAAAATCGTCTTCTCCGGCGATATCGGCAACCAAAACCAGCCGCTTTTGCGCAATCCGCGCTATTTCACCGAGGCGGATTTCGTAGTGATGGAGAGCACCTACGGCGATCGTTCCCACGGCGAAGTGCCCGATTTCGTGGCCACGCTGGTCGATGTACTAAACACCACCTTCAAGCGCGGCGGCAACGTGGTCATCCCGAGTTTCGCCGTGGGGCGCACGCAGGAACTGTTATACTTTTTCCGCCAGATCAAGCAGGACGGGCTGGTGACCGAGCACCCCGGCTTTCCGGTGTATATCGACAGCCCGCTGGCCATCGAGGCGACGCAGGTGTTCAAGGAGCACATGGCGGAGTACACGGACCAGGCCACCGCGGCGCTTTTGAGGCAGGGCATCAACCCCCTGAGCTTCGACGGGCTGAAGGTGGCGCTGACCGCCGATGAGAGTAAGCTGATCAACGAGGACAAAACGCCCAAGGTCATCATCTCCGCCAGCGGCATGTGCACGGCGGGGCGCATCCGCCATCACCTCAAGCACAACCTCTGGCGGCCGGAATGCACGGTGCTGTTCGTGGGTTATCAGGGCGCCGGCACGCTCGGGCGCATATTACAGGACGGCGCGGATACGGTGAAGCTGTTCGGCGAGACGATCGGCGTGAAGGCGGAGATCCGCAGGCTCGACGGCATCAGCGGGCACGCGGACAACCGCGGGCTGATGCGGTGGATCGGCGCGTTCGGCAGCACGCCCAGGCATGTGTTCGTGCTGCACGGCGACGACGAGATCACCGATTTGTTCGCTTCGCGGATACAAAACGAACTCGGCCTGCGCGCCACCGCGCCCTACAACGGCGAAAGCTGGGACCTGACGCGGGACGTGATGCTTGAAGAGGGCAACAGGGAAAGAATCAAACGCGAGCGGGAAGCGCCCGAACCGAAACTAGCGCCCAAACCCGGGCAGGCGAAACCCGGAAAAGCTCAAATACGCGAAAGCGCTTCTTACGAGTACCTGCGGGATGCGGGCAAACGCGTGGCCGAATTGATAGAACGCATGGA
This sequence comes from Clostridiales bacterium, assembly GCA_016930575.1. GTDB lineage: Bacteria > Bacillota > Clostridia > Christensenellales > Aristaeellaceae > CAXXOK01. The sequence continues at coordinate 2,329 of JAFGGL010000035.1, forward strand.
ACGCAGCTCCAAAAAGAACCAGCATAAGCTGGCCGGCGCGTTGCTTTCGCTGGTCAGGCGGTATGATAAACGATAACACGGGAGGATATGGATATGACACGTGAAAAGGCAAAACGACTGGCACGCGAACTCGTCGGGAAAATGACGCTGGACGAAAAGGCGTCCCAGTTGACTTACAAGGCGGCGGCCATCCCGCGGCTGAACGTGCCCGCGTACAACTGGTGGAACGAGGCGCTCCACGGCGTGGCCCGCGCGGGCACGGCCACGGTGTTTCCCCAGGCGATCGGCATGGCCGCGGCGTTTGACGACGCGCTGATGGAAACCATCGGCGATACCGTCTCCACCGAAGCGCGCGCCAAGTACAACATGCAGTCGGAACTCGGCGACCGCGACATTTACAAAGGGCTCAGCGTATGGTCGCCCAATATCAATATCTTCCGCGATCCGCGCTGGGGCCGCGGGCAGGAGACCTACGGCGAAGACCCGTATCTCACGTCCCGGCTGGGCGTCGCGTTCGTCAAGGGCCTGCAGGGCGGCGGCGACACCCTGAAGCTCGCCGCCTGCGCCAAGCACTACGCCGTGCATTCAGGTCCCGAGGCCGGACGGCACAGCTTTGACGCTATCGCAACCAAGAAAGACATGCGCGAAACCTATCTGCCCGCCTTTGAGGCGCTGGTGAAGGAAGCGAAGGTGGAAAGCGTGATGGGCGCGTACAACCGCGTCAACGGCGAGCCCGCCTGCGGCAGCAAGGTGCTTTTAAAGGACATCCTGCGCGGCGAGTGGGGCTTCGAAGGGCACGTCGTCAGCGATTGCTGGGCGATCCTCGATTTCCACATGAATCACAAGGTGACCATGACCGCGACCCAAAGCGCGGCGCTCGCCATGAAATACGGCTGCGATTTGAACTGCGGCGTCGTGTACCTGCAGGTGCTTGCGGCTATGCAGGAGGGGCTGGTGACCGAAGCGCAGATCACCACAGCCTGCGAACGCCTGATGACCACGCGCTATCTGCTCGGGACGCTGGGCGATGAAGGCTCGGAGTACGATTCGATCTCCTATGACCAGTGCGATACCGCTGAGAACGACGCGCTTTCCCGCACGGTCGCGGAAAAGTGCATGGTGCTGTTGAAAAACGACGGCATCCTGCCGCTGGATCTGAACAAGATTGCAAGCGTCGGCGTCATCGGCCCGAACGCCGACAGCGTGGACTGCCTGAAAGGCAACTATTTCGGCACGTCCTCCCGCTACGTGACCTTCCTAAGCGGCATCCGCGCAGCCTTCAAGGGCAAGGCGCGCGTGTTCTATTCCCAGGGCAGCCACCTGTACAAGAAGGGGGCCAGCGACCTGGCCCTTCCCGACGACCGCATCGCCGAGGCCGTCGCCGTAGCCAGGCGCTGCGATGTGACCATCCTCTGCCTGGGGCTGGACGCGACGCTGGAGGGTGAGGAAGGCGACGTCGGCAACGAGTACTCCTCCGGCGACAAGAAGGACCTGAACCTGCCGCAGGGGCAGCGCAACCTGCTGGACGCGGTGCTCAAAACCGGGATGCCGGTGGTTGTGGTGCTGTCGTCGGGCAGCGCGCTGGCGGTCGAGGGCGGGAACGCGCTGCTGCAGGCGTGGTATCCCGGCCAGGCGGGCGGCACGGCGCTTGCCGATATCTTGTTTGGCAGGGTATCGCCTTCGGGCAGGCTGCCCGTGACCTTCTACAAGAGCGTCGACGACCTGCCGGAGTTCACTGACTATTCCATGAGGTACCGCACCTACCGCTACTTCACGGGCGAAGCGCTGTATCCGTTCGGCTACGGCCTGAGCTATACGAAGTTTGAATACTCCGGAGCCGCCTACCAAAATGGCGAACTCAGCGTGACGGTGAAAAACGCCGGTAAAATTGACGCCGACGAGGTCGTGCAGGCGTATATCAAAGACTTGTCCGCGCCCTTTGCGGTCGTCAACCACAGCCTTTGCGCGTTCAAACGTATTGCGCTGAAGGCGGGGGAGACCAGGAAGGTCGCCCTGCCCATCGGCAAAAAGGCGTTCCAGTCCATCGACGAGGACGGCAAACCCGTGCGGGGGAAGCGCTTCACGCTCTATGTCGGCGGCAGCCAGCCCGATGCGCGCAGCGTTGCGCTCATGGGCCAAAAACCGCTGGAGATCAGCGTGGAGATTTGACATTTCAGCGTCCGCGTGATACTCTCTGTACGAAACCCATGGGTTCTTCAGGGCAGGGTGAAACTCCCTACCGGCGGTCACAGCCCGCGACCCTTTCCGGCTATGCCGGGGAGGCTGATTCGGTGGAATCCCGAAGCCGACGGTGAACGGCGTATGCCGCACAGTCCGGATGAAAGAAGAGCAACCTCTGTTTACAGCAGTTGCCCCTGATGATGAAACCATCGGGGGCAGTTTTTTGAGAGGTGATGAAGGCAGTAAACATTTCCGGCTATGGCGCGATTACGGGCAGCTTTTAATTCATCGAACCTCGCGGTAGCGCTGCTACAGCTTCGGTTCTCCTCATTCAAATCTGCCGCGTACTGGCACCATATCCGCAAACGCAACTGCCTTCATCACCTCTCAGGCATTTTATGGAGGTATACCATGGAAAAAGTCAGGAAGAACAGGTTTTCCACGTATCAGATCGTGGTGATCGCCATATTGGCGGCGATCGGGAGCGTGCTGTACAAGCTGGAGATCGTCGTGTTCCCGGCGGTGCCGTTTTACAAGCTGGACTTGAGTAACCTGCCGGTCCTGCTGGGCACGTTTGCGATGGGGCCTGTGGTCGGCTCGGTCACCCTGCTGATCAAGTCGGCGGTCGGGCTTTTCACCTCCACGTCGCAGGGCGTGGGTGAACTGGCGGATTTCCTGCTCGGACTTGCGATGGTCCTGCCCGTCGGCTTCCTGTACCGCAAAAAGAAAAGCCGGGGCACGGCGGTATTGGGCATGGCGGTCGGCGGCGTCGCGGCGACCGTCGCGGGTGTGCTGCTCAACTACTTCCTGCTCATCCCGTTCTTCGCCGCGTTGTTCGGTATCCAGGTAGACGTGATCATCGCGATGGGAACCAAGATGATCCCCGCCGTGGACAGCCTGTGGAAGTTCGTATGGTTCGTGACCGCGCCGTTTAACCTGATCAAATGGTCGGTGATCGCGCTGGTGACGGGGCTGGTCTACAAGCCGCTGTCGCCGATCCTGCACGGCAGGAAAAACCGTTTGATCCAAACGGAAAAGGAACAGTAACGATGCCGGTTATAGGCACGCATCAGGCGGCGGAAACCAGAGCCCTCGGCGAAGCGCTGGCCAAACAGCTTGCCGCCGGGGACGTGGTGCTGCTGCAGGGGAACCTTGGCGCAGGCAAGAGCGAGCTTGCGCGCGGCATCGCGCGCGGGCTGGGCATAACCGGCCATGTGCCGAGCCCGAGCTTCACCATTCTGCAGGCGTATGAAAGCGGCAGGCTGCCGCTGTACCATTTCGACTGGTACCGCATCAAAAGGGCCGAAGAGCTTTACGAGCTTTCGCTGGACGAATACCTCTACGGCGAAGGCGTGACGGTGGTCGAGTGGCCGTCCATGGCGCGGGAAGCGCTGCCGGAGACGCATTTGCTGATCAATATCTCGATCACAGGCGAATGCGACAGGCAGCTGTCCGTTGAGCCCGCCGGCGGCTTTCACGCGCTGGACTACGCAAAACTGGGGGCAACGCAATGATCATACTGGCTGTGGATACCTCCGGCCCGGTGTGCGGCGTCGCGGTGGCGAAGGACGGGACGATCGTCTACGAGGCCGCCGCGGTGAACAAGCGCACCCATTCCGCAAGCCTGATGCCGATGATTGACGAAGCGCTCAGGCGCTGCGCCCTCAAGGTAAAGGATATCGATCTGCTCGCCGCCGTCACCGGTCCCGGATCGTTTACCGGCGTGCGCATCGGCGTGAGCACCGTCAAGGGCATGGCGCACGGCGCAGATAAACCCTGCGCGGGCGTCAACGCCCTGCAGGCGCTGGCGGCGGGGATATCGCTGTCGGAGATGCTGATCTGCCCCATCCGGGATGCGCGGGCCGGGCAGGTGTACGGTGCGGCGTTTGAGACGGGCATGCCGCCCAAGCGCGCGCTTGAGGACATGGCTGCGAAGCTCAGCGACTATCTGGACGCGGTTCTCAACTGCGCGAAGGGCGGGCAGGCGCTTTGCTTCGTCGGCGACGGCGTGGCAACCTACCGCGACGCCATCAGGGAAACGCTGAAAGACCGCGCCGTGTTCCCGCCAGCGTCGCTTTTGTACCTGCGCCCGTCCTCGGTCGCGCTGCTGGCAAGGTTTGAAACGCCCGTGGATTATCTCACCCTGATGCCCTATTACCTGCGCGCGCCGCAGGCCGAGCGCGCCCGCAAAGGACGCAAATGATCAGCATACGCCGCATGACGAAAAACGATATCAAGGCCGTTCACGATATCGAGATGGACACCTTTTCCGTGCCTTGGCCGGAGCCAAGTTTCCACCACGAGCTTGAGCAAAACCCGGCGGCGCGCTATCTGGTGGCCGCGGAGGATGACGGCACGGTCGTCGCCTACGCAGGCGCGTGGATGGTCTTTGAGGAAGGGCACATCACCAACATCGCCGTGAAACAGGAGTTTCGCGGACGCGGCATCGGGCGCGCGCTGACCAGGGCGCTCATCCAGTACGCCGCCAACCTGGGCGTGCAGTACATGACGCTGGAGGTGCGCAAATCTAACTTCGTCGCGCAGCGCATGTACCGGGAACTCGGCTTTGAAAACCTCAGCGTGCGCAAGCGCTACTACCCCGACAATCAGGAGGACGCGATTTTGATGGTGCTCCAGCGATTGCCGGAAGTTCAAGAAGACTTTAGCGAATGAACTGATAGAGTTCGCATTCCAGCCGCCCGTTGTACAGGCGGCGCTTTTGATCGGCGCGGCGGCCGAAATAACGCTCGAACGCCGGATCGGACGACAATGCGCATAGATTCCAGCCCGGATGTCGCTTGAGCAGTAATCCAAGCTCATGGTATAAAGCGCGGCAATTTTCCCGGTCACTCATGCGTTCGCCGTAGGGCGGATTGCAGAGGAACACGCCGCGCTCCTGCGGTAATTGAAGCGAGCGTAAATCCTGTTCTTTGACCGGGATGCGGCCCGTCAGCCCGGCCTGCACTATATGCTTTTCGCACAGACGGACGGCCTCGGGATCGATATCGCCGCCGCCGATGTCAAAGGCGGTTTCCGGCGCGTAGATTTCTTCGGCTTCCTTGCGCAATGCCTTCATCGCATCCTGCGGCATGAAGGGGTAGCGTTCGCAGGCGAAACCGCGCGTAAGCCCGCTGGCGCGACGCGTGGCCATAAACGCCGCCTCGATCAGCAGCGTGGCCGTGCCGCAGCAGGGGTCGTAAAGCGGCACGCCCGGCTTCCACGGGGAGAGCTCCGCCATCGCCGCCGCCAGCGTTTCCCGCAGCGGCGCTTCGCCGTTCCAGGTGCGGTAGCCGCGGCGGTTGAGCGCTACGCCCGACATATCCAGCGTCACGCGCAGCCTGTCTGAGTGAATGGCGACCTCTACGGGACAGGCGGCGCCGGTCTCCGGCAATTCTTTCACATGGTGTTGTTCCATCATGCGCTTGACGATCGCCTTCTTGGCGACGGACTGGCAGTCGCGCACGCTCATCAGCCGGCTGCGAACGCACTTGCCGCCGACGGGGATCGCCGCCGTCGGCTGCATATAAAGCTCCCACGGGATACGGCTTACCGCCTGGAACAATTCTTCAAAAGTCTTCGCCTCGCCCTCGTGCAGTACCATCAGCACGCGGTCGGCTGTCCGCAGCCACAGGTTGGCGCGGAACGCGTCGGCATATTCGCCCGAAAAGCGCGCGCCTCCCGCTTCCGCTTTGGCATCAAGCCGCATGCGCCTGAGTTCCGCCGCCGCGACGCCTTCCAGCCCAAAGGCGGCCGACGCGATGAATGTGGATGGCATCGTATCCCTCCCATTGTGTTCAGTGTACGATGGAACGCGGGAAATGTAAACCTTCGGATTGTCCTTTTCATCGCGTGTAAATTCGTGTACAATGAGGGCAGAAGAAATAAAAAGGGAGGAAAGCAAGCGATGCGCGTATTTTTGATTGTTTTGGATTCCGTGGGCGCGGGCGCGCTGCCGGACGCCGCCGCGTACGGCGACGAAGGCGCAAACACGCTTGCGCATGTGATTCTTTCCGAAAACCCAATGCTGCCCAATTTGAAACATATGGGGCTGGGATACATCGAAGACATCCCCTGCGAGCGTCCCAAAAGCGCCATGGGCGCGGCGGGGCGCGCCGTGGAGAAAAGCCCCGGCAAGGATACCACCACCGGACACTGGGAAATGGCGGGCATCCGGCTTGAAAAACCCTTCCCGACCTATCCGGACGGCTTTCCGCCGGAGGTCATTTTGGAATTCGAGCGGGCGATCGGCCGCAAGACCCTGGGCAACTACGCCGCCAGCGGGACGGTGATCATCGAGGAGCTGGGCGAAGAGCACCTGCGCACGGGCCGGCCCATCGTGTACACCTCGGCCGACAGCGTATTCCAGATCGCCTGCAACGAGGAGATCATCCCGCTTGATACGCTCTATGATTGGTGCTGGATCGCCAGGAAACAGATGCGGGGCGACCACAACGTGGGGCGCATCATCGCCCGGCCGTTCATCGGCAAACACAGGGGTGATTTCGTGCGCACGAAGGGCCGCCGCGACTTCAGCGTGGCGCCGCCGGAGCCCACGATACTCGACGTGCTGATGGATGCGGGATACTTCACCATGGGTATCGGCAAGATCGAGGATATCTTCGCCGAAAAAGGCCTGAAGGAGAGCGTGCATTCCGCGGGGAACACCGCCTGCATCGCCGAATGGCTGAAGATGATGCGGCGCGATTTCGACGGCCTGACCTTCATCAATCTGGTGGATTTCGACATGCTCTACGGCCACCGCCGCGACACGAAGGCCTACGCCGCGGCGCTTGAGGAATTTGACCTGAAACTCGGCGAGGCGAAGGTCATGGCGCGGGAGGACGACGTGTTCATCATTACCGCCGACCACGGCTGCGACCCGACCTTCCACGGCACCGACCACACCCGCGAGCATGCGCCCGTCCTCGCCTGGACGAAGAAGATGCGTACGCTTACGGAACTGGGCACGCGCGAGACCTTCGCCGATATCGCCGCGACGATTGCAGACCTGCTCGGATTGCCGCAGCGCTTCAACGCAACTTCTTTTGCCGAATATCTGCGCTAGGAGGACATACGGATGACCTATCTGGAACAAATCGACAAGGCGGCGGATTACATTCGTAAAGCCTGCGGCGCGGCGGACGTCGCCGTGGTGCTTGGCAGCGGGCTCGGCGACTACGCCGAACAGCTTAAGGACGGGATAAGCGTTCCCTACAGGGACATCCCGCATTTCCCCGTATCCACGGTGGAGGGCCACGCGGGCAACTGGCACGCGGGCACGTTGCACGGCAAGAAAGTCTACCTGATGCAGGGGCGCTTCCACGCCTACGAGGGCTATTCCATGCAGGATGTCACCATGCCCATCCGCGTCATGGCGCGGCTCGGGGTGAAGACTTTGCTTTTGACCAACGCCGCGGGCGGCGTGAACACGGAGTTCCCGCAGGGCTGCCTGATGCTGATCAGCGACGTGATGAATTTCTCGGGGCGCAACCCGCTCATCGGCCAAAACCTAAAGGAGTTCGGCCCGCGCTTCCCCGATATGACCTACGCGCTGGATCCTACGCTGAAAGATTTGGCGCGGAACACCGCCAAAGCGCTGGATATCCCCCTGCAGGAGGGCGTGTACTGCTGGCTGACCGGCCCCAGCTACGAAACGCCCGCGGAAATACGCGCCCTGCGGATGCTGGGCGCGGACGCCGTGGGCATGTCCACCGTACCCGAGATCATCGTGGGGCGGCACTGCGGCATGCGGGTGATGGGCGTCAGCTGCATCACCAATATGGCGGCGGGGATTTTGGATCAGGAACTGGATATGTACGAGGTCATCGAAACCGGCAGGCGCGTGAAGCACATCTTCGCCAAGCTGGTGGACGGGATACTTAAAAAGTTATAGGAATACTATTGCTCTTTACTATATAGGCTACTATGTACTTTATATCTTTCACCACTTAAAAACGCTGTTTTGTATGACTTTATTGCCTTTTTCGCGTTTGTAGTGTAAATTATACAGTAGATATGCTATTTACGTGTGAATTGAGGTGCTTCTATGCCCAAAAAAGAAGTGAAGACAGATTTATGGGTAAACGACTTACTTAAGCAAGCACATATAAAACTAGAACCACAGGGAAGCTCCATTAAGGAAATAAACAATGCATTGAAAACAGCTTCAAAAAAAGGAACTGGGAATGTTGGCTTTCCTGAATATATCGGGGTTGTGAAGGATTATTTGCTTGTTATTGAAGATAAAGCGGATTTAAGTAAGCATATTAAATTTGATGAAAACGGATGTATTAGCACAGAGATTTGTGCCATTACTGATTTTGCTGTAAATGGTGCAGTATTTTATGGTAAACACTTAGTAGACAACACATCATACAAGAAAGTCATTGCATTTGGTATTTCCGGTGATGAGAAAAAGCATAGAATCACTCCGATTTTCATCGACGAAACCGAGGTTTATCGTGAACAAGCAGATGTAGAATCCTTTATTTCATTTAGCAAAGATAATATTGATGAATACTACATCAAAGAGATCTTGAAAGAAGATACAGACCAGGAAAGGGAAACGGCGGAAATATTAAAAGACGCTTCAACTCTACATGAGGACTTAAGAAATTATGGTAATTTGAAAGATACAGATAAACCATTAATTGTCTCTGGTATTTTACTAGCATTACGCGAAAGAGAATATAAAAATTTTTCTATTGATGAATTGACAGGTGATGATGTAAAAACAGATGGGCAAAAAATCTTTGATGCAATAACTGCGAATTTATTGAGATCAAGGGTTTCACCAGAAGTAAAAAAAGACAAGATTCTAAGCCAGTTTGCAATTATAAGAGATACAATAAAGCTAAATGAAATCGAGCCCAAACTAGGGAAAACACCATTAAGGTACTTTACGGAGTTTTTAGATGAGAGAATCTACAAATCTATTAGGTATAATAAAAGTGCCGAAGACTATATTGGTAGGTTTTATGGTGAATTTATGAGTTATTCTGGAGGCGATGGGCAAACCCTTGGCATAATACTTACTCCAAAACATATTACTCAGTTGTTTTGTGACCTACTAGATGTACAGCCTAACGATGTAGTATTTGATCCTTGTTGCGGAACAGCAGGTTTTCTTATTGCAGCAATGCATAATATGCTATACAAAGCAACTAACGAAAACACAAAGAAAAATATCAAAGAGAAACAATTACATGGCATAGAGCTACAGCCTTATATGTTTACCATTGCAACAACAAATATGATTTTACGAGGTGATGGCAAGAGTAATTTGGTTGATGAGGACTTTTTAAAACAAGATCCAGGTAAATTGCAACTTAAGGGTTCTACTGTTGGTATGATGAATCCCCCGTACTCGCAAGGTTCAAAGCAGAACCCCGATTTATACGAGATAGCATTTACAGAGCACCTGCTAAACTCATTAACAAAGGGTGCAAGATGTGGTGTTATTGTTCCCCAGTCTTCAATGACAGGGAAAACAAAAGAAGAAAAAGCAATAAAGGCAAACATACTTAAAAATCATACGCTTGAAGGTGTCATTTCACTAAATAAAGATACATTTTACGGTGTGGGCACAATTCCCTGTATTGCTATTTTCACAGCAGGTGAGCAACACCCAAAACGAAAATTATGTAAATTCGTAAACTTCGAGAATGATGGTTATAAAGTTGCGCCACATATTGGATTAAAAGAAACAGAATCTGCAAAAGATAAAAAACAGCATTTGCTTGATGTATGGTTTAATCGTATGGCAGCGGAGAGTAAGTTTTGTGTAATGACTACAATAGAGGAAACAGATGAATGGTTGCACAGTTTTTATTATTTCAATGACGAGATACCAACAGCTGAAGAGTTCATAAGAACAGTTGGAGATTACCTTTCTTTTGAGTTTTCAATGATTATGCAGGATAGAATTTATCTGTTTGATAAGAATAATGGTGAATGATATGTTACACCTAGATGATAAGCAGTGGCAAGAATTCTGTATAAATAATATCTTTGATGAAATATATATTGCAAAAAGCAATGACTTAGGAAAACTAGCAAAAGGCAATATACCATTTATTGGACGAAGCAATCCAAATAATGGTCTTCAAGATTTAGTTAGCTCAGAAATAATAGTCAGAGGGCATTGTGTATCAGTTGGCATGGTGGGTACTTTTAGAGCATATTATCAAGGGGTTGATTTTTCCTGTAGCCAGAATATTATGGTTTTAAGAAATGCAACGTTTTCGAAAGCAGTTTATATATTTATAAACTCAATATTAAACAACGGGTTGTTAACGAAATACTCATATGGGAAATCGATTAAAGTATCCACATTCAAAAAAGAAAGTATTAGGCTTCCTATAAATGAAAATAACGAACCTGATTACATGTTTATAGAAGCATTCATAGAAGAACAAGAGGAAAGGAAGAAACAAGAGTATATCAAGTATGCAAAAGGGATTGTTAAAAAGCTAAAGTACATGGAAATACCACCCTTATGCGATAAAGAATGGCGACCTGTTTATATTGGTGGAACTGATGGGATTTTCTCAATACGCTCAGGAAAGAGATTAACAAAATCTGATATGGATTTTGGCAACTTACCCTTTATTGGTGCAACAGATAGTAATAACGGAATAACCAGTTGGGTATCAACAGCTAACTCAACTTTGGATAGTAATGTTCTTGGTGTAAATTACAACGGCAGTGTGGTTGAGAACTTCTACCACCCGTACAAATGTATTTTTACAGATGATGTTAAGAGATTGCACATGAAGAATGCAAATGATAATAAATTCGTGTTGTTGTTTATTAAAGTAGCTATTCTTAAACAGAAAACTAAGTATTCATACGGTTATAAATTTAATGCAAATCGAATGTCAAGACAACAAATACTATTACCAACCAATGATAAAGGTGAACTTGATTATGTATATATGGAGCAATATATTATGAATCTTATGCTAGAAAAATATTCAAACTATTTGAAATACAAAAAGGTAATTTAATTATACTCTAAATACCTTATGACGGATTAAGCGCGTCGCGCACGTAGCCCGTTAAAATATCCACGATTCTGGCATTGCGCCCGCCGCGCGCCACAATGACGTCCGCAAGCTCGATGTAGTTGCGGACGTATTTGATATACATGGGCTTGACGGTGGTCAGGTACTGCGCGGCGATGCTGTCGATGGAGCGGTTGCGCTCCTTGATGTCGCGCTCGATGCGCCTTAGCAGGCAGATGTCGGCTTCCACGCTGATGTAGAGCTTCAAAAACATCAGTTCGCACAGCCGCGGGTCGTGGAACACGTGGATGCCCTCGATGATGCACACGTCCGTGGGGTTGATCCATTCGTCGTCGTGGTCGGCGCGGCGGTGAACGGTGTAATCGTAATCCTTGCGGGTGATGGGTTTGCCCGACAGCAGCGTCGTGATGTCGGATAAAAACAGGTCGTGGTCGAATATCCCCGGCTCGTCGTAGTTCTGCCGCGCGCGTTCCGCAAAGCTGAGGTCCGGAAAATCGCGGTAGTAGCTGTCGTGATTGATGATGATGCAGCCGCTGCCGATGGATGTTTTCAGTTCTTCCGACAGCGTGCTCTTGCCGCTGCCGCTCGCGCCGCAGACCCCGATCAATAGCATAAGGTCAACCTCTCAGTCTCTATTCTTTTTCCGTAAACTCTTCCATCACGTAACCTTCTATTACGTCGGTTTTCACGTGCAGCCAGCCCTCCTGCGGCGCGCGCTCCAGCACCAGCAGCCGCTGGTCTTTGAACAGCAGCATCAGGATATCGGCGGAAAGGTTGGGTTCGGCGCGCAGGTTGAGCCAGGAGTTTTCGCCGATATTTGCCACCCGCACGTACCACTGCCCTTCGGTCGCGGCTCCGGTCGCCGGCATCAGCGTGGGGCGCGGCGTGGGTGAGGGCGGCGGATCGGCTTGCCTGGTGAACACGGTGGATATGCCGGGCAGGACGGTCTCCGTGTTCGCGTAGCGCATCAGGGCAGCGCCCGGGTAGTAGAAATCCAGGATGTCCGTATAAGAGTAGCCGTACTGCCCGGCCATCCGTTCCGCGCCGTACTGGCTCATGCCCACGCCGTGGCCGTACCGGCGGGCTTCCACGATGAAGGAATCGACGGTTTCCGTCACGGTCCACAGCTCGTTATCATACTGGTTGATGCTTAAGCCCAGCGCGGCCTCCGCGTCGGGGAAGATGGGGAAAGAGAGCGTGACCTCGCCTTCCGCCGGTTCGAACATGCCGTAGATAGGCTCCGGCGTCGGCGTGGGCGCGGGCGTTTGGGTGGGCGCGTAGGTATCGGCAAATGCTGACACGGACGTCGGGGTAGGTGATGGCACGGCGGTGAACAGGCTGATCTCGATCTCATCGGCCAGAATGCCCGCGGTGATCGATATGGGGTCGGTGCGCGTGCGCGCGGAATAGCTGAATGTGATATGGAACATCGTATACAGCCTGGAAGGTGCGGCGAACTTCGGCGTATCCACCGATACGTTTGTGATCGCGTCGATCCGCAGACTCTCGGGCGCCGGGTCGTATCCCCGCTCTGTAAGCGCTTCTTGAAGCGCTTCGGTGATCAGCGCTCGCAGGGCGTAGGGCGTATCCTCCGGCGCGTAGGAGGTCATTCGCAGATACGCGCTTTTCACGACGCTTTTCGGGTTTTCCAGATCGTAGGGATCGTCCCGCATGTCCAGATAACCGGTCTCATCGGTCCCGCCCCATTGGTTTTCCGTCAGTTCAGTCTGCCCGCCGTTGGAGGACCCGTAATAGCACGTCGCGAGTTCCCCGTTATAAAATGCGCACACGCCTGCGGTTTCCTGCACGGCCTGCCCGGCGCGCGTATGCTCGTACAGCCTGCCCCTGAACACCTGGTCGTTGGTGGTGTCGGACAGGTGATATTCGCCATTTGGACTGTTCAGCGCCTTGCGCACGGCGTAGGTGCGCGCGGCCACGGCCTGTGCCTTGAGCGCTTCCAGCGGGAAGGAATCGTTCATCTCGTAGGGCACGACGCCCAGCAGGTAATCCTCCACACCGATAGATAAAATCATCCGGATGACGCCGTTTGTGACGCGCAGGGCAAGATCGCCCTCGTACAGGGCGGAGATGCCGTAGAAGCGCAGCCCGTTTTCCTCGCCGTTATCGTTGTGAAAGCGCGTCAATATCAGCTCCGTGCCCGCGCCAAGCCGCATGCCCGCGTAGTCGATGTAGAGTTGTTCGCCGATCAGCAGCACGGTGATCTCGCTGCCGAAGGGAAACAGCATCGTAACGCCGCCGATGTCGGCGGTATACACGCCGCGCAGCTCGATATCCGCCTGCGTGGTAACGCTTGGGTACGTGAGGAGGATGCGGAGGGTATCGGGCATCTGCCCCGGCGCTGCGGGAAGGGCGTCTTGCGCCAGGCCCGCAAGCGGCAGGGCAAGCAGCGCCGCCAGCAGCAAGGCACAGGCTTTCAACAAAAATCGTGTCTTCAATGTGCGCCTCCCGGTTTCAGTCCTCGGGTTTGTGGATGGTGTCGCAGTAATAACAGCTGTAGATGGCTTTTTCGCGGTCTTTCAGCACGAATACATGCTGAAGCTCCTGTTCGGTCTGGGTGATGCAGCGCGGGTTTTTGCATTTGAGCGCGCCGACGACGCGTTCTGGCATGGTGAGGCGCTTTTTGTCGATCAGCTTTCCGTCCTTGATGACGTTGACGGTCGCGCTCGCGTCGATATAGCTGATAATCTCCAGGTTCAGGGGGATCAACTCGTCGATCTTGATGATGTCCTTGCGCCCCATGCGCTGGGATTTCGCGTTTTTGATGATGGCGACCGAGCAGTCCAGCTGGTCCAGCTCCAGATACCGGTAGATGCGCATGGCGCGGCCGGCGTGGATGTGGTCGATGACGTAGCCGTCCTGGATTTCGTTGATATTCATTTCGCCGCCTCCAATAGTTTCAGGATCAGCGCCTTGCGCATGTGCTTGCCGTTTAGCACCTGCTTGAAGTAGCAGGCGCGCGGGTCTTTGTCCACCGCCTGGCGGATCTCGTTGACGCGCGGCAGCGGGTGCATGATGCTCAGATCCCTGCGTGCGGGCTTTAATTTTTCCATGGTCAGGATGTAGCTGTCCTTCAGGCGCACGTAATCGGCCTCGTTGAAGAAGCGTTCTTTCTGCACGCGGGTCATGTACAATACGTCCAGCGTGCCGATGACGTCCTCCAGCCTCTCCACCTCGGTAAACGGAACGCCGAGGGATTTCATGCCCTCGCGCAGGTATTCGGGCACGCGCAGTTCCTCCGGCGAGACCAGTACGAAGCGGATGGACTTGTAGCGCGCCATGGCGTTCATCAGGCTGTGCACCGTGCGCCCGAACTGCAGATCGCCGCACAGGCCGATGACAAGCTGGTTGAGCCGCCCTTTTTCGCGGCGGATGGTCAAAAGATCGGCCAGGGTCTGCGTGGGGTGGTGGTGGCCGCCGTCGCCCGCGTTGATGATGGGCACGGGGGAAAACGCGGCGGCTACGGTGGGCGCGCCCTCCTTGGGGTGGCGCATGGCGATGAGATCGGCGTAGCAGCCCACGGTACGCACGGTGTCCGCCACGCTCTCGCCTTTACTGACCGAGGACGAGGACGCCTCCGAAAACCCGAGCACCTGCCCGCCGAGTTCCAGCATCGCGGCCTCGAAGCTCAGCCGCGTGCGGGTGGACGGCTCGTAGAAAAGCGTGGCGAGCTTTTTGCGTTTCGCGGCGTCAAAATAATCGTCCGGCCGGGCGATCATGTCGTCGGCGACGTCCATCAGCTTTTCCAGGTCTTCCGGGCTCCAGTCGGCGATATCCAGCAGGTGAAGCAAAAAGATCATCCCCTTATAGTCTATTCGGTCGGCGTTTGCATCCAGCTTTCGTCGGCGGGATTGTCGCGGAAGCGCAGCAGCGCTTTTTTCTGTTTCTTCGTGATGTAATTCAGCCCGACCGCGACGTCCGCGAGCGTGTCAAGGTCTGACAGGCTCACGTTTTTCACGTTTGCCGCCTCAAGGCGGCTCACGCTCAGTTGCATGCCGTAGGTGAAGATGCTCGCGATGCCCAGCACCTCCGCGCCCGCTTCCCGAAGCGTCTCCACGACCTCGATCACGCTGCCCGCGGTGGAGATCAGATCCTCAATCACGACCACTTTCTGCCCTTTTTCAAGCTTCCCCTCGATGCGGTTGTTGCGTCCGTGGCTTTTCTCGCCGGCGCGCACGTAGCCCATCGGCAAGCCCATCATCTGCGCGACGATCGCCGCGTGCGGGATGCCTGCCGTGCTCGTGCCGTAAAGCGCTTCGCAGCCGGGGTACTCTGTTTCGATCACCTTTTGAAGGGCGTTTTCGATCTTTTGGCGTACCTTCGGGTAGGAAAGCGTCAGCCGGTTGTCGCAGTAGATGGGGCTTTTGATGCCGCTGGCCCAGGTGAAGGGCTCCTGCGGGCGCAGGAACACAGCCTGGATGGACAGCAGCGCTTTGGCAATCTTGCGCTTCATTGATTTTTCTCCTTAGCCTATAAAATCACGGGCGCACCGGCGGTACGCCACCACGGGGTTTTCGGCCTGGGTAATCGGGCGGCCGACCACGATGTAGTCGCTGCCACATTCTTTGGCCATTGCGGGGGTGGTGACGCGCCGCTGGTCGTCCGCCGCGCTGTCCGCAAGGCGGATGCCGGGGGTGACGGTAATAAACGCCTGTCCGCAGGCGGCTTTCACCTGCGCGGCTTCCAGCGGCGAGCAGACCACGCCGTCCAGCCCCGCCTCCTTCGCGTTTTTGGCGTAGCGGATGACGGTCTCGGGCATGGAAGCGGATATCAGCAGTTCGTCGCGCAGCTGCGTTTCGCTGGTGGATGTCAGTTGGGTGACGGCGATGAGCAGCGGGCGCGTGCCGTCGTCCCGCGTCAGGCCGGTGATTGCGGCCCGCATCATGAGGATGGCGCCCGCCGCGTGCAGGTTCACCATGTCAATACCGAGGCCGGAGAGCACGCGCATGGCGCGGTTTACCGTGTTGGGGATATCGTGCAGCTTCAGGTCCAGGAATATCCTGTGCCCGCGCGCCTTGATTTCCCGTACGATTTGCGGGCCTTCGGCATAATACAGTTCCATGCCGATCTTCACAAAGGGTTTCTCTTCCTGGAATTTATCCAGGAATTGGTATGTCTCCGCCGCGCTTGGAAAATCCAGCGCGATAATCACGTCGCCTTGTTTGTTCATTTCCATGCACCTCCGATGATTTCCTGTAAGGCGCCGATGTCGTATTTCTCCATTGCCTGCGGAAGGGCTTCGATGATCTCCTTACAGGCGTACGGGTTGACCAGATTCGCCGTGCCGACCTGCACGGCGGCCGCGCCCGCGAGCATCATCTCGATGACGTCCTCCGCGCTGACAACGCCGCCCATGCCGATCACGGGGATATTGACCGCTTTGGATACCTGGTACACCATCCGCAGCGCGACGGGGAAGATGGCCGGGCCGGAGAGCCCGCCAAAGGTGTTGGCGAGTATAGGCCTGCGCGTTTTCAGATCGATGCGCATGCCAAGCAGCGTGTTGATCAGCGAGAGGCCGTCCGCACCCGCGTCCTCACAGGCTTTGGCGATGGAAACGATATCCGTCACGTTCGGGCTGAGCTTGATGAATACGGGTTTTTTGCAAACGGCTTTCACGGCCTTCGTCACCGCCGCGGCGCTTTCGCAGTCCGTTCCAAACGCCATGCCCCCGCCGTGGACGTTGGGGCAGGAGACGTTGATCTCGTGCCA
>JAFGGL010000036.1 GCA_016930575.1 Clostridiales bacterium
ATCATATCGTTGATCTCAAGATTACGCTGGATTTCTCTGTTTTTTTCTCCTGTGGCTTTGAACGTAGTCAGGACGTAATAGCCCTCCGGCATATCGTTGATCGGGTATGCCAGGTGGCGCTTGCCCCAAGATTCATCAACTTGCTCGATTTCGCCGCCGTTTTGCCTGATCAGTTCGGAAAATTTGTCGATCAGTTCTTGTCTGGCGGTTTCCTCCAGCGCCGTGTTGATGATATAGGTCAGCTCGTACCTATTCATGCTTTCACCTCCTCTTGGACTTATGGCACCGTACGCTTCTTGTGCGGTGCAAGGATGTGCCAATTTGGTATTATAGCACCGAGAGGCAGTATTTGCAAGCTTTTACGCGGTATTTACAGGCGGGATATCGCGTTTACCCGTTCTGTTCAGAGCAAGACAGGATTGATTTTTCGCCCGCGATGCGGTACACTAATCAAGAGCAATATAGGGGAGGATACGCATATGAAACTGATTGTCGCGATCGTTCAGGATGAGGATTCGCAGCGACTCATCAACGAACTGATGACAGAAGGGTTTCGCGTAACGAAGCTTGCTACGACCGGCGGTTTTCTGCGCTCCGGGAATACGACACTGCTCGTCGGCGTAGAGGACGATCAGACGGAAAACGCGATAAGCGTGATCGAAAGAATATGCAAAAGCCACAAACAGGTCACATCCTCGCCGTCGCCGATGGTGAATTCCACCGGCACATATACGCCGTTTCCCTTTGAAGTGATGGTCGGCGGCGCTACTATTTTTGTTTTGACTGTAGACCAGTTCATGAAGCTTTAGAAGAGAGGGTTTTGTTTGTCCCGTATGGATGAGAACGCGGGCTTGCTGCCCGCGTTTATGGAGTATCGGCTGCTCGGCGCAAGGTACGGGCGGCTGATCGACCAGTTTCGAACATCCAGACAAGTCCATGCCTATTTGTTCGCCGGCCCGCAGGGTATCGGGAAAAAGACATTTGCCAGATATCTGGCGTCCGTCCTATTGTGCGAAAGCGAAACTAAGCCCTGCGGCGTATGCAGTCAGTGCCGCGCCATCTATGCAGGAAAACATTCCTCCGTGATCGAGGTATCGCCCGCGGACAACAAGGTCATTCCCATCGATCGTATACGGGAACTTGTGTCGCTTTCATCCATGCATTCGCTGGACGACCGTGAGCGCGTCATCATCATCGAACCCACGGAAAGCATGATGCCGCAGGCGCAGAACTGCCTGTTGAAGTCGCTGGAAGACCCGGATACAAACGTGATCTATTTTATTTTGTCGCACGACACAAGCTCGCTGCTGGACACCGTCGTGTCCCGCTGTTTCGCGTTCAAACTCACATCATGGCCCGGCGAACTTCTGTCAAAGCATTTGCGCAAGAAGTATCCGCAAAACGACGTCATGCGCGCGGTCGCCCTGTCCGGCGGGAACGTGGGAGAGGCGCTTGCGATCCTGAACGAACAGCACGACGGCGCGCAGGAGACCGCGCTTTTCGAACTGCTGAGCGTAAAAAGCGCGAAAGACGCAGTTCGCTGTTCCGGGATGCTTAAGGGTATGGCAGGCAGCGCGGAGCAGGTTTTATTCCGTCTCGAACGATATCTTCAGCAGTGCATGCTGGTAAAGTCGGGCCTGCTCCCCGCGGATATAATGGAAGGAACGCCCTGGAACAAGACGCTACGCGGCGCGTCCATACCGGATCTGGCCGATTTGACCGACCAGGTATTCAAAACCAGACAACGAAAGATGAGTTATGTCAATTGGCAGTCGAATATCGACCAGCTGACATGCAGACTATTGGAGGCAAAAAGCGAATGGCAAAAATCGTAGGTGTGCGTTTTAAAAACGCCGGGAAACTGTTTTATTTTGATCCGGGCGAACTGTGGCCAAATCCCGGCGCGTTCGTCATCGTCGATACCGTGCGCGGCCAGACCTTCGGACAGGTAATCACCGGGATGCGGGAAACCGACGAGGAGACGCTTGATTCGCCCCTGAAACCCATCCTGCGCATCGCAACGGAAGACGATATCCTGCACATGCAAGAGAACGAGGAGTTTGAAAAGACAGCGTTTGACGTCTGCTTGCGCAAGATAGGGGAACACCAGTTAGAGATGAAGCTGGTGCAGGTGGAGCAGACTTTTGACAACTCCAAGATCGTATTCTATTTCACTGCGAACGGCCGTGTGGACTTTCGCTCGCTGGTCAAGGATCTGGCGTCCGTATTTCACACACGCATCGAATTGCGCCAGATCGGCGTGCGCGACGAAGCCAGGATGATCGGCGGGCTCGGCCCCTGCGGGCTGCCCATCTGCTGCGGCACCTTCCTGGGAGATTTCCAGCCGGTTTCCATTAAAATGGCGAAGGAACAAAACCTGTCTCTCAATCCCACGAAGATATCCGGCGTATGCGGGCGGCTGATGTGCTGTTTGAAGTTTGAAGACGAAAACTATGTGCAGACCCGCAAGCGCATGCCGAAGCTTGGCAAGGATGTGGAAACACCGGACGGTTTCGGAACGGTCATCGATCTGGATATTCTCAAGGAGAAAGTCAGCGTACGGATCCATCACGAGGATTCCAGCGAGATCAGGACCTATTCCCTGGACGATATCGTTTGGTTTAAAATGGACAGGGAAGGGAGAAGCGGGAAAAGCGCGCAGGATACGAAGAGACGGGGCAGGGCGGCGTTGGCAAGCGCGGATGAGAACGCTGAAGCCGAAGACGACGCCGATGCGTACGGCGATGTGGCGGACGATGACGAAGAAGAAGCGTCCGGGATCACGGAGGACGAAGAGTTCGGCTTTCCTCCCGAGGACGACGCCTTCGAACAAGAACCGCTCTCCGAAGAGATCGCCGACGGTGCCGCGGTCAACAACTGGCAGGAAGAAGTGGCGCAGGCGCTCAAGAAATCCGACGGCCAGAATTAACAACCTTTCGTATTGCAAACCAACTGCTCCCGTGCTATGATAAACAAGATCAAAGCTCGACATTGGAGGTGACCATATGGCATATCATATTAACGACGACTGCATCAGTTGCGGCGCGTGCGAACCTGAGTGTCCCGTGGAGGCGATCTCCGAAGGAGATTCCAAGTATGTGATCGACGCGGAGAAGTGCATCGACTGCGGCGCATGCGCTGATGTGTGTCCCGTTGACGCTCCTCAGGAAGGGTAACATTCAATCTCATTCAAATAAAGAAAGTGGCGATGCCACTTTTTTGTTGACCATATATCTCCTGGAAATAGGGGAAGCGCGTATTTCCAGTCGGAAGCAATCCTAAATATTGGTACTTGACTTCCTGATTATCTCTGGTATACTCAAATTAACTATTCGCTAAAGAATACTTTAACGAATAGATAGGCATATAGCTTGAGCATTCTATCGGTAACGACTATCCATCCGAATTCTTTGCATAAACCGCATGCATGAATGTCCATGTAGCGATACCTAACATGCTTTACCGCTTTCATCAGCTCTACCTGGGTATTTTTTTATGGATTTAACTGCTCTTTGAACCTGAGGTGAATACTGTGCCGGAGAAAAGCTATCAGGAACAGGTCGATCAAAAGCGCATGCTGCTGATCCGCTCCATGCTGTCCGCCCTTCCGCGCTCCTGTTCCGATTTTATCCGCAGCTTGCTGACGACCTCCAGTATTCTGACCCGCCTTGCGTACACGATTGATCTGAACACGTTTTTTACCTTCGCGGACAGGGAATTGTCCGTCTTTGCCGATAAAAACGTCTCTGAATTGACCGATGATGATATCGCGCTGCTGAAAGCCAGGGACATCGAGATGTATTCCGAATATCTGACCCTATACTATAAAGAAGAAGGCACGGACGACGATCAGCAGCAGCGCATACTCAAAAACCAATCCTACGGCGTGATGCGCAAGCTTTCGTCGCTTCGAAGCTTCTTCAACTACCTTTTCCGCACAGAGCGCATCCCCAGCAACACCGCCGCGCTCGTGCCGCTGCCGAAGATCCATCAAAAGCCAATTCTGCTTCTGGAGCCGGACGAGATGCACAAACTCATCCATGCCGTGTCCACTGGCGACCAGCTCACCGCACGGCAGCAGGCTTACCATAAATCCGTCGGCGTGCGCGACTTCGCCATCATTATGCTGTTTCTTGGAACGGGTATCCGCGTGAGCGAATGCGTGGGTGTGAACATACAGGATTTCGATTTCGATACCAACGCTCTGCTGGTCACCCGCAAGGGCGGCAACCAGGTGATCGTCTATTATCCCGATGCGACCGCGGACGCCATCAAAGCGTATTACGACGAGCGAAAAGAAACCGAAACGCTGGAAGGACACGAGAACGCGTTTTTCCTGTCGCTGCAGCGCCGCAGGATGACGCAGCGCGCCGTGGAAAAGATGGTGAAGAAGTATGCCGAGATCGTCGTACCGCTGAAAAAGAAGATTAGCCCGCATAAGCTGCGCAGCACCTACGCGACCAACCTGTACCGCGAGACGCAGGATATTTACCTGGTTGCTGAAGCGCTCGGGCACTCGGATATCAACACCACGCGCAAGCATTACGCAAGCATGAGCGACAAGCGTATGCGCGAAGCCGCCGCGAACACGAAGCTGACGGAAGACACCGGCACATCCGATTGACCTTGTAAACTAGAAAAAAGTATGATATGCTGTAATCAGAACATATGTTTGCAAGGAAGTGGCCAAAATGAGCAATCCCCGCGGCGAAAGCCAGGAAAGAATCTTTGCCTATATCAAAAAGGTCGTGCAGGCGAAGGGATATCCCCCGTCCGTTCGCGAAATCTGCGAAGCGACCGGACTGCGCTCCACTTCCACGGTGCACGCGCATTTGAAACGGCTTGAAAGGCGCGGTCTCATCTCCCGCGATTCCATGAAACCGCGCGCCATCTCCCTGGCCGATAGCATTGCGCCTTCCGACGTTCTTTCCGTGCCCGTCGTCGGCCGCGTCACCGCTGGGACGCCCATCCTCGCAAGCGAAAATATCGAAGAATACGTCTCCATTCCAAACATCCTGCTTGGCGACGGCGAACATTATATCCTCGGCGTTCGCGGAGACAGTATGATAGACGCCGGCATCCACGACGGCGATTTTGTCGTGGTCAGGAAACAGCAGAACGCCAACAACGGGGATATCGTCGTCGCCATGATCGACGACGAGGCTACGGTGAAGCGCTTCTACCGCGAAAGCGACCATATCCGCCTGCAGCCGGAAAACACGTCCATGTCCCCTATCCTGACCAAACACGTGACGATTCTGGGCAAGGTTGTATCGCTGTACCGCCTGTATTGAGGGCCCGCCAGTGAACAAACGCTTTGCGGTCGTCGGCGGTAGCTGCGTGGACATCTTCGCCGCGTCTTCGCTCCCACTCGTCGCGTATGATTCCAACCCGGGAACGGTCAGCGTCGGGTTTGGCGGCGTGGGCAGGAATATCGCGGAAAACCTGGCTCGCCTTAAGCAGAAAGTTCATTTGATCGCCGCTTTCGGCAGCGATCCTTTTTCTGTTAAAATGCTTGCGGATACGGCTGCTTCCGGCGTAAACACGGAAGACTGCCTGCTTATGCCTGACCTAAAGGCGCCCTACTATATCGCCGTCAACGAACCTTCCGGCGACATGGCAGTCGCCGTGAACGATATGGAGAGCTGTAATCAGATCACGCCCGCGTTCCTCTCCGGCAAGCTGGCGATTATCAATCAATGCGACGCCGTGATTTTGGATACCAATATTCCCAGGGAAACCATCGATTTTCTCACAGCCGAGTGCAAGCCGCCGCTTTTCGCCGACGCCGTTTCCACAAAGAAAGCCCTGAAACTGACCGGCGCGCTCCCCCGCCTTTTCGGCGTCAATTTGAATCTGCGGGAAGCGCAGGCGTTACTCAACGCAGAAGTATCCGTTGAAACCGGTTCCCTGACAAACGCCGCCGATATATTCCACGATAAAGGAATTTGCTATGTGCTGATCACCCTCGGCGAAAACGGCGCTTTCCTCTCTGCCAAGCATCAAATTCATACGATGAAGGCGTTCAGCGCAGAAACCAGAAACCTTAACGGCTGCGGCGACGCGTTCTGCGCCGCGGCGTTCCTGGGCATCGTATTGGAGCACAGTCCGGAAGATATACTGAAAAACGCGCTGTCTGCGGCCGCGATCACGGCGCAAAGCGTGCAGTCCGTCTCGAAGGATCTATCGCCGGACAGACTCCGGGTATTTTCAGAAAAGATGAGGAATCCGTGATGAACCCATATTTTAAAGTGTCCGATGAGGTTAAGCAGGCCGTACAGCATAACCGGCCTGTCGTCGCGCTGGAATCGACGATCATTGCACACGGCATGCCCTATCCGCAGAACGTGGAGACCGCGTTGCGCGTGGAACATACGGTCCGGGACCGCGGCGCGGTGCCGGCCACCGTCGCGGTCCTCGGCGGCGTGCTGACGGTCGGCATTTCAAAAGCGCAAGTCGAATTCCTTGGACGGAACGGAACGAAGACCGCCAAAGCCAGCCGCAGGGATTTACCCGTGATACTGTCTAAAAAACTTAACGGCGCGACGACCGTGGCCGCGACGATGATCGCTGCGGACATGGCCGGCATCAGGGTGTTCGCCACAGGCGGCATCGGCGGCGTTCACCGCGGCGCGGAAGCCACTATGGATATTTCTGCCGATCTGGAGGAACTGGCCCGCACCGACGTAGCGGTTGTTTGCGCAGGCCCGAAATCCATCCTCGATATCGGGCTGACACTAGAATATCTGGAGACCAAAGGCGTCCCGGTACTCGGCTATCAAACCGATGAACTGCCCGCGTTCTACTGCCGGGAAAGCGGCTTTCCGGTGGACGCCCGCATGGATACGCCTGTTGATATCGCGCGCTGCATGCACGCGAAATACACCTGCGAGCTCCATGGCGGTATTGTCGTAGCCAATCCGATCTCCCGGGAAGACGCGCTCTCCGAGGATGAGATGGATTCGTTCATCCAAACCGCGCTGGATATGGCCGAGGCTAAAGGTATTCGCGGCAAAAAAATAACGCCCTTCCTTCTGGAAACCGTGAAGGAACTGACGCACGGGAGATCCCTGAAAGCGAATATACAGCTGGTACTCGGCAATGCGGCGCTGGCCGCAGAAATCGCCGCGGAGTACTGCAGGCTTAACGCCCTCTGAGATAGATCCGCTTTATTTCCTCCGTCTCCGTTCCATCCCCGTGAAGGACAATCAGTGGCGGCAGGAAGTGCAGCATCGGCTTTGCGTTTTTAGCGGCTTCAACCAGCAGCAGGTACGGCGCTTTACTCGCCTTCCCGCATACCATGCGCAGTCGCTTGGGTTCCAGATGATGCGAGCGCAAACAATCAAACAATTCGAGCATTCGACGGGACGGAAACGAAACATAGATCCGTCCCTTGTTTTTGAGTATCTCATCGGCTGATATGACGATGTCGTAAATATCACAGTCCGTTTCATGCCTGGACATATGTTTGTTTTCGCTTTTGCTCGGCAGTATACCGCCCTTCTTTCCGTAGGGCGGATTGCAAACGACGGCGTCCGCGCTCGCTTTGCCGATGACGCGATGCGCGTTGCGCAGGTCTTCACAGTATACCGTGATTCTGTTTTCCAGTTGATTATACCGCACACTCCGCGCGGCCATGTCGGCGATGTCCGGCTGCCGTTCAAAGGCTGAAAACCGCGCCGTCGGTTCCTTTTGACTAAGCAGCAGCGGTAAAACGGCGGAACCTGTTACCAGGTCCGCCAAATGTTCCTTGGGTTTGATCCGCACGAAATCCTTCAACAATATCGAATCCATGCCAAATCGGAATCCGCGCTTTTTTTGCAGGATCTTTAACCCGTTATTCTGCAGATCGTCTATTTGCTCATCCGGCAGCGGGGTCATGCTATTCCTCAAAGAAGGACAGTCCGTCCCTTACGCAATATCCCTGCTTGCCGGAGAAAAGAATCTCGCACCAGGTATCCCCCACCATGGTAATCTCCACTTCGCTGTTCTCCGTCATATTCGCGACGACGTCGCTGCTCTCGGAGCATTCCTTATACAGCGTAAGCATAGTATCCCCTGCGGGCGGCCGCACATATACGAGGATCTCGTGGTCCGGCTCATGCAGCGTCGGATCCAGCACAGGCTCGTCGCTGCCGGAGCTCGTATCGTCCGAGCCTGTATCATTATTATCGGATGATGTATCCTGCGAAGGCTCTGTCGTCGTCAGGTACTTGGATACTGTATAACCCGTAATGCCGTCGTACCTTGTTTTGCACCAGCTGTCATTGATATCTGAAAGCACCGACACTTTGGCGTACTGCGGAATGGTCGTAAGCACGTCGCCGCCGGGCTCGCTTCGCAAGTTCAGCGATCCCTCCGGCGTGTTCACCCAGGCAGTCACGGCGTTTTCGGAAGAATCAGACGTGTCGCCGGTTTCCGGCTCCTGGTCCGGCTTTGTCGTCGTCAGGTATTTCGATACTGTATAGCCGGTGATTCCCTCGTATTGGGTCTGGCACCATGTTTCCAGCATATCCGAGAATACCAACACCTGCGCGTACTGCGGTATGGCCGCAAGTACGCTGCCGTTGGGCACTCTGCGCAGGTTGAGTGAGCCTTCCGGCGTGCTCACCCAGGCGGTGATTGGATAGGTATCGTCGGTATCATCCGCTTCGGGTTCCTGCTCCGGCTCTGCGGTCGTCAGGAATTCCGACGCCGTGTACCCGATGATCGAGCCGTATTGCGTTTTGCACCATTCGGCCTGGATATCCGACAGCACCGTGACCTCCGCGTACTGCGGGATGGTCGTCAGCACGTCTCCGTGCGGCTCGCTACGCAGGTTCAGAGAACCTTCCGGCGTATTCACCCAGGCTGTTACGGAATAACTTTCGCCGCCGGTATCCGCTGCGGCTGTGGCTTCCGGTTGTTCCGGCTCGGTGGTCGTCAAAAAGGCGGTCATCGCATAGCCGATCAGTGTACCGTACTGCGTTTTGCACCAGTCGGCGTTGATATCCGAGAGCACGTAGACCTGCGCGTACTGCGGAATGGTGATCAGCACGCTGCCGTTTGCCTTGCTGCGCAGGTTCAGCGAACCGCTGTCGGGCGTATTCACCCAGGCCGTGATCGGGTATTCGATATTGTTCATCATAGGAGTAGCGGTGGGCTCCACGGTCGTCCCGGGTTCTGTGGTTGTCAGGTATCTGGACATCGCATAGCCAACGGTGCTGCCGTACTTCGTTTGGCACCAGGAATCTTCAATATCGGTAAGCACTTCGACCTGCGCGTGCTGCGGAAGGGTTGCCGTCACCTTCCCGTTGGGCACGTTGCGCAGGTTGAGGGAGCCGTCGTCCGGCGTATTCACCCATGCCGTGACGGAATATGCATTTTGTTCGGGTTCTGTCGTTGTCAGATATTTCGACATCGTATAGCCGGTATAGTTACCGAATTGCGTTTTACACCAGGTCTCGCCGTAATCCGCAAGCACATATACCTGCGCGTACTGCGGAATGGACGTCAGCACCTTGCCGGCGGGAATGCTGCGAAGATTAAGCGAACCTTCCGGCGTGTTCACCCATGCCGTCACGGTGCTTGGCGGCTGCGTCGGCGCCGGCGTTGTGGTAGACTCCGGCGTGGCGGTGGATTCAGGCGTTGCGGTAGCTTCAGTGCCGAAGCTCAGATACTGCGACTGCACATAGCCCTGGTATCCACCGTAGCTGACCTTGCACCAATCGGCGGCCTGCGTCATCAGCTCCACGACGGTTCCGTTGGGAATGGTTGTCAGGATGACCGCCGTGTCAGACTTGCTTGCACGCATATTCAGCGATCCCGCGTCCACGTTGATCGTCGCGGTGTCGCTGTCGGCGGGTATATCGTTTTGCGTATCGTTCGTGTCGCCCTGTTGCCCTCCGCTGGTATCAAAGGACAAAAACGCCGTCATCACATAGCCGTATACGCCGTTATACTTCAGGCGGCACCAGGTGGACCCGCGTTGGTAAACGCTTACCGACGCATTCTGCGGAATGGTCGTTATCACCTTGCCGTACGGCTCGTCGCGTAGGTTCAGCGATCCCGACGCGGTCACGACGACCGCGGATGTCGCGCCGCTTTCCTCTGCGCCGGCGTTTCCTTCACCGGAGAACGTTAGGAAGGCATTCATCACATATCCGTAATATTCTTCATACAAGGTATACGTCCACGTATTGTACTTCTGCAGCACCGGAATGGCGGTTCCTTGCGGGATTCTTGTGAGCACCCGGCTGCCGGGCAGGGCGTCGAAGCGCAGGTTCAAAGAACCGGAAGCCGTACTGACGATCGCAGTCGGCGTGCCGTCGTCCGTGCCGCCAGACGTATCGTCTCCACTGCTATCGTCCCCTTCGCCTGACGTATCATCATCACCTGTTTCGTCGTCCTGAGCGCTATCTGCGGCGTCGCCGTCAACGATGGTCAAAAACGCCGTCATCACATAACCGGTGATGCCGTCGTACGTCACTCGGCACCAATCGCTGTTCATCGCATGCACGACGACGATCTCAAACTGCGGTATGGTGCAGTAGATTGAACTGCCGGCCTTGGGCTGCTGGCGCAGGTTGAGGGATCCGGTCTTCGTGGTGACCTTCGCGTACAGGTCTTCCGTTTGCTCCGTATCCTGGGTATCGCTATCGCCCTCAAACGACAAGTACGTCGTCATCACATAGCCGCTGAACCCGAAATAGGTCACGGCGCTCCAGGTGGTCCCCTGCTGCGTTACGGTCACCGCCGCGCCTTGCGGAACGGTGGTCAGTACCGCGCTGCCCGCCTTGGCCTGCTGCCGTAAGTTGAGCGATCCGGATTCCGTAGCGACGATCGCCGTTACGACGCCGGAGGTATCGTCCCCCGTATCGTCCGATGCGGTTTCCGAAATATCGTCTGGGTACGTGGATGAGAACGACAGAAATTCCGACGCCGCGTAGGCGACAAGCTTTCCGTATTGGATATACGCCCAATCTGCATTCCACGAAAGCACCGTCAGTATCGCGCCGTCCGGCGCTGTTGACAGAATGGTCGCCGAGTAGCTTCCCGATTGGCGCAGGTTGAGGAAGCTTGAGGATGTCACCACCGCAAACCCGTCGATATCGGACACGGCGGTATCGTCGCTGCTTGGCGCTGTGCCCGTAATGCTCAGCGCGCTTGTAGGCACGTAGCCCACGATGCTTCCATAGGCGATCTTGCACCAGGAACCGTAGTTGGCAAGAACGGAAACCGGCGTGTTGTTTGCGAGCACCGTCAGTACGCCTGCGGTCGTCGATTTTGCGTTTCTCACCGCAAGCTGTGCGCTGCTGCCAAGCGCCACGATGCCGCGTACGCCCGTTTCGTCATCCATACTCACCGGGTCCTCTTCCGTGATGATAACTTCGGACGAACCAGCGGATAGGATGGTATTGGTAAACGTGCAGCCTACGCGCGTGCTGTCGACGTAATAGAACCCCAGAATTTCGTCGTAGGTAAAGCCAAGCTGACCCATATACATCGCGCCGCGCTGGCTCATGCCGATTCCGTGCCCGTGGCGCCGTGATTGTATGGCGAACGAACTCGAACCTTCCTTGACCGTCCACAGTTCGTTCTCCCCGGACTGTATGCTCAGCGAAAGCATGCTCTCCAATTCGCTGAAGATATCGCAGATGACCGTCGTGGTCACGGATACGAATACGTTGCTCGCGTTGTAGGTTGTCAGGGACAGCGTGAAATCCATCTTGGTGTACAGCTTGCTCGGGGAGGCGTATTGGGGCGTATGGGGTGCAATGCCCTGTATGGTCTGTATAGTGGTGTTGGACGTGGTGGCGTTGTATCCGGCATAGTTGAGCACGGAGACCGCCTTGGACCTGAGTAGCGACATCAGCGACGCGTTGTTGTATGAACTGTCCGCGTCCTTATACACGGTGGACTGCTTTACGACGCTGTCGGGATTGGCGTAGTCAAAGGGATCGTCGTGCACGTCCAGATAGCTGTACCCGGTGGAACCCCAGGCGTTCTTCACCGATTCTGTCTGCCCGCCGTTGGACGAGGAATAGTACGTCGCCGTATAACCCGATCCATTCTTGAGGATGATCCCTTTGGTTTGGTCAATCGCTTTGTTGCAGTTGGCCACCGACGTCGGCGTCCCGTTGTAGGTCTGGTCGCCGGTCGTGTCCACCACGTCGTACAGCGTTGTTGAGCGGTAGCTCATCATCCGCACGGTATAGGTGCGCGCGGCGACCGCCTGTGCCTTGAGCGCTTCAAGCGGCGCGCTTGAGCCCATTTCATAGGGCACGACGCCGTACAAATAGTTTTCGATATAGATATGCGCGATCGTGTACAGCTTATATCCGCCGCCTGACGAAACCGCCTTGAATTGCAGATCGCCCGGATACAGGTTGCCTGGTTTTCTGGACTGTGCGATCCTGACGCCGTTGCTTCCGGTGGTGGAATGACGGCGGAGGGTAAACGAATTGCCCATGGAATAGCTCGTACCGTTTCGCTTCAGCGTGAGATTGCCCGTTGCGCTGTTGAAGGACACCGTCAGCGTTTCCCCGCTGGAAAGCGAGGTGCCGTCGCTTAGGGAATAACTTCCCGAAATCGTTATGGTCAAACTGCTCGGGCTGCCAAGCGACGACAGATACACCCGCACCATGCCGTCCAAAGGCGACGACTGCGTGACCAGCGGCGCGGAATCGACGTTCACGTCCGATAAGGAATCCGCAGCTGCGCAGGACATAAAAAGCAGACCCAAAACAAGGGTCAGAAAGATCATGCCTCTTAACATTCCGCGCATGAAATCACTCCAACAGTTAACACTTCTGTAACTATTCGGATTGTAGCATAAACCTTATCATTTGTCCAGTAAGAGTTTCGTAAATATTCAATTTGTAATATGTTGAAATATATAAGGATGCGATATATCTGTCACATCCTATTCATCCATCCCGTTCGTTGCCTTGAAATCATTAATCGCAGCTTTAGCCAGCGCGTCGCAGCGGATGTTCTGCGGGTGGTCGGCATGGCCTTTCACCTTATGGTATTTCACTTCGTGCTTTTTGATCTTAATGATTTGTATGAGGAGCTTCCACAGATCGTCGTTTTCCACGGGCTTTTTATCGGCCGTCTTCCAGCCGTTTGACAGCCAGTTATCGATCCATTTCTGGTTGAACGCGTTGACGACGTAGGCGGAATCCGAATAGATATCGACGCTGCACGGCTCCTTGAGCGCGCCGATGCCTGAGATGACCGCGAACAATTCCATGCGGTTGTTGGTGGTGTTGGGCATGCTGCCGGAGAGTTCTTTTTCTTTCCCGTTATAGCTTAAAATGGCAGCCCAGCCGCCGGGGCCAGGATTGCCGGAGCATGCCCCGTCGGTATAGATCTGCACATGCCGCAAACTCTCACTCATGTCCTGTCTCAATCTTTCGCTTGTTTGGAAAGCTTCCTGCTCTTTTGCGCGCATACGGCGGCGGCCTGGATGATAGCATGCCGGAAACCGCTGTTTTCAAGCGACGCGATCGCCTCGATGGTCGTGCCGCCCGGCGAACAAACCATATCCTTGAGCTTGGCGGGATGTTCTCCCGTTTCCATCAATAACTTTGCGGCGCCTAGCACGGTCTGTTCGCAGGCCTTGGTCGCGACGTCTCGGGGAAGCCCGAGTTTGATGCCCGCGTCGATCAGCGCCTCCACGAACACAAACACATAGGCGGGCGCGCTGCCAGCCACCGCGATGATCGCGTCAAAAAGTTTTTCGGGCAGTACGGCGACCTTTCCCAGCGTTTCAAACAGCGATTTCACCCACGCAACGTCCTCTTCGGAAAACGACGTGTCCTCGCAGATCGCGGTAAAGCCCTCCCCCACCATCAACGGGGTGTTGGGCATACAGCGGAGCACGCTGGCGCGCTTTGAATCCAGCGCGGACCTGATCGTCTTCACGGACCAGCCGGTCGCGATAGAAATGAACTTCTTACCATCTGCGTGCGGCGCGGCCTGTTTGAGCACGGCCTTCATATAGACCGGCTTGATTGCCAGTACGATGAACTCGCACTGCTCGATCAACGCCTCCTGCGCCGCCGCCGCCTGTACGCCGAAGCGATTGACAGCCTTTTCCGTTTGCGCATCCGAAACATCGTAAACGGCGATCTCCTGCGAAGCGATAAATCCCTTCGCAGTCAGACCGGAGATGATCGCGCTTGCCATGTTGCCCGCGCCGATGAAACCGATTTTCATATTATTCTTCCTTTGCCGCGTCCGTTTTCGGGATTGCGGCGACGGTCTCCGTCGTTCCGACCTTCGCGTTGGCGTCCCGCACATGTTCCCGTACAACCAGGGTAATGCACTTCTTGGGGCATTTGGCAACGCATTGCCCGCACCCCGTACAGGCGTCCAGTATCTTATGCACATTCTTGCGTTCGCCGGAGATCGCCTCGAACTGGCAGGTCTTTTTGCAGATTGTACAGCCGATGCACGCGTCCGGATCGATCTTTGCGATCTTGCGGTGGTCGAAATCGCCCCAGATCGCGCCGGTCGGACACACCTCTGCGCACATCATGCAGCCGACGCATTTGTCATAGTCGAATTGCGGCAGGTGATCTTTCATCGTGATGGCATCAAACTTGCAGTTATCGTGACAGAGCCCGCAGCCGATACAGCCGATCTTGCAGTTGTCGCTCACCAGTACGCCTTCCTCGGCGGCGCGGCACAGCACGCGAACCGGCAATTCGACCGGCTGCATAACCAGCACGTCTTTCGGACAGACCTTGATGCAAGCGCCGCAGCCGGTGCATTTCTCGGGATCGACCTTGGCGATCCTTTCGCGCGGATCGATGGTAATCGCATCGAACTTGCAGGCCTCCACGCAGCTGCCAAGACCCAGGCAGGCATATTTGCAGGCCTTGTGACCGTCGTTGACGATCGTTGCCGCGATGCAGCTTTGAATGCCTCTATAGGGAAACTTTTCCCTGCATTTGTCGACCGTTCCCTGGCAGATGACCGTCGCCACCCGCTTCGCCTGCTCTTCCGGCGATTCCGCGCCGATGATCTCCGCGATCACCCTCGTCAAGTCGGTGCTGCCGACCGGGCAGGCATCGACCGGCGCGTCGCCCGAAGCGATCGCGTCGGCAAGCGCGTCGCAGCCCGCGTATCCGCACGCGCCGCAGTTAGCGCCCGGAAGCGCTTCGCGTATCGCGTCGCGTCTTGGATCGGTCGGAACCTGGAAAACTTTATTCACCAGCATCAGAAGCAGGCCGAAAACCAGCGCAATGCCTGTCAGCGTGCCCGCTCCAATCAGAATATCGGTCATATGCGCGTCTCCTTACTCAAATCAATCCGGCAAATCCCTGGAATGCGACGGCCATCAGTCCGGCGGCGATCAGCGCGCCGGGGAAACCGTCCATCCACTTGGGGAGATCGTTCATCGCCAGCTTCTCGCGGATTGCCGCAAACGCGACCAGCGCCAGCGTGAACCCGAGCGCGCCCGCAAGGCCGTTGACGGCGGACTGCAGCAGATCGTATCCGCCCTCCACGGCCGTCGTATTGCTGATGGCGACGCCCAGCACCGCGCAGTTGGTGGTGATCAGCGGCAGATACACGCCCAGCGCCTGATACAGCGCGCGCGAGACTTTTTTCAGCACCATTTCGACCGTCTGCACCAGCACGGCGATCACCAGGATAAACGCGATGGTCTGCATGTATTCCAGGCTGAACGGCACGAGCAGGTAGGTACGGATGAGGTAGGTAATCACGGAAGCGAGCACCATCACGAAGGTGACTGCCATCCCCATGCCAAACGCCGTCTCGGTCTTTTTGGAGATTCCCAAAAAAGGGCAGATGCCCAGGAATTGGGACATGACCAGGTTGTTGACCAAAACCCCGGCAATGATAATCAATAGCAAGCTGCTCATAGTTCAGCCTCCTTCGCTTTGGCTTCCCTGCGCTTTACGATCGCCTTCGACGAAGCGTTGATGATAAGCAGCAGGATACCAAGCATGATGAACCCGCCCGGCGGGCGCAGCGCGATCGCCATGGGCTGGAAGGTCTCGGGCATCACCTGTGCGCCCAGCAGCGTGCCGTTGCCAAGCAGTTCCCTGCAGGCCGACAGCAGCGTGATGCTGACGGTGAACCCAAGCCCCATCCCCAGGCCGTCCGTGACGGACAGGAGCACGCTGTTTTTGGAAGCGAAGGCTTCCGCCCTTGCGAAGATGATGCAGTTGACGACGATCAGCGGAATGAAGATGCCAAGCGACTGGCTTAGTGACGGGATAAACGCCTTGAGCATCAGGTCCACGATGGTCACGAAGGTCGCGATGACGACGATGAACGCCGGGATGCGCACCTTGTCCGGAATGATGTTGCGCAACAGCGCGATGACGAGGTTGGAGAACACGAGCACAAAGGTGGTGGCAAGCCCCATGCCGATCCCCTGGAACACGGCGGTGGATACCGCCAAAGTGGGACACATGCCCAGCAGCATGCGGAAAATCGGGTTTTCGCCGAAAATCCCGTTCAGGAACACCGAGCGCATGCTTTTCTTCTTTTTCATGCCTTTGCCTCCTTTGCGGGATTCTCCTGCTTCTCAAAACCGAAAGGCTTGGAGCCGGTGAAACGGTCGATCAGCGGCGTCAATACGTTCATGAACAATATCGCGAACGAACAGCCTTCCGGATAGCTGGAAAACTCGCGGATAACGAACAATAATACTCCGCAGCCGACGCCCATGATCAGCTTTCCGATACCCGTGATCGGCGAGGTAACGTAGTCCGTCGCCATAAACACCGCGCCAATGATCAACCCGCCGGAAAGCAGCTGATACAGCACGTTCTGCGCGCCGGATTCCATGGAGTACAGCGTGCCGGTTTTGATGAAGTACGCAACCGCAACCGTGGCGATGAACGAAACCGGGATGCGCCAGTCGATCACCCGGAAAACCAGCAGGAATACGCCGCCAAGCAGCAGCGTGATCTTGCAGGTCTCGCCGATCATGCCGGGGACATCGCCGTAGAAAAGCTGCCAGAGCGTGAAACCGGTCGCCCCGTGCGTCAGCGGCGTTGCGACCGATACGGCGTCCAGCGCTACGGGCGCGGCCCACTGACCAGCGTGCGGCAGCACGTTCGCTGCCATCAGCCCCGTCCACGACAGCATCAGGATCGCCCTGGCCGCCAGCGCGGGGTTCATGAAGTTTTGTCCCAAACCGCCGAACAGCTGCTTGATCAGGATGATCGCCAGGAAGGAACCGACGGCGGCCAGCCACCACGGCGCGTTGGCCGGCAGGTTGAACGCCAGCAGAAGCCCCGTGACGACCGCGCTCATGTCCGATACGGTCACAGGCTTGTGCGTCAGCTTCTGCCAGATATATTCCGCGGCGACTGCGCTGACGACCGCGACGACGATCAGCATCAGCGCGTTTCCGCCGAAGAACCATACGGCGGCTGCGGCGGTGGGAAGCAGCGCGATCACGACGCTCAGCATGATACGCTGCGTGGTTGCGGCGTGATTGTGCAGGTACGGCGCGGCGGATACGATCAGCTTTTTCTGCATCCTACTTCGCCTCTTCTCTCTGCCGTTGCTGCCGGCGCTTTTCCGTAATCACTTTTTTACATGTTTTACAACTTTGCGTCAGGCTGCGTTTCGCCGGGCAGCTCCAGGAACACGCGCCGCATTCCAGGCAGTTCATCGCCCCGAGTTTTTCCGCCGTTTCGAAATCGCTCTTGCGCATCGCCTTGTCGATATCGGACGGGCACAACAGCATCGGGCAGACCGTTATACAGCGGCCGCAGCGTATGCACGAGCTTTCGGGTTTCGGCATCAGTTTCTTTTCCAGAACCGTGATTCCCGAACAGCCTTTTGTGACCGGGATATCCGTGCGGTTGATGGCCAAACCCATCATCGGGCCGCCGTAGATCATCATTCTGGCCTGCGGCAAAAGTCCTTCCGACGCGTCCAGCAGCCACTGCACGGGCGTGCCGATGCGCACCAGATAGTTGGCCGGCCTCTTCACGCAGCCGCCGACGGTCACCACGCGGTCGATCAGCGGCGTGCCTTCGTAAATCGCGCGGTACAGCGCGTAGCAGCTGCCGACGTTGACGACCAGCACGCCTTTGTCGATCGGCAGCCCGCCGGTTTTCACCCTGCGCTTCGTCAACGCGTAAACAAGCTGTTTCTCGCCGCCCTGCGGGTACCTGACCGGCACCGGGGCCACGATGAAGGACGGATCGCCCTCACAGAGTTTCGTCATCAATTCGATCGCGTCGGGTTTGTTTTTCTCGATGCCGACATATACTTTTTCAATGCCGAAGGCAACTTGCATCCGCTTCGCGCCTTCGACGATTTCCTTCGCTTTGGATAACATGAGCTGATGATCGGCGGACAGGTACGGTTCGCACTCCGCGCCGTTGACGATCAAGGTATCCAGCTTCGTCCGTGGCGGCATCAGCTTGACGCTGTACGGGAAGGTCGCGCCGCCAAGGCCGACCAGTCCCATCTCTCCGGCGAGTTCGGACAGTGCTTTGGCGTCCAGCTTTTCCGGATCCTTGACCGGCTGCCGTTTGACCCACTCATCCTTGAAGTCGTTGTCAATGATCGCGCATTCCGCCTGCAGGCCGTTGGCCAAAACGCAGGGCTGGACGTCCACCACGACGCCCGATACGCTGGAATGGACGGCGGCGCTCACAAAGCCTGCCGCCTCTCCGATCTTCTGCCCCATCTTCACGCTGTCGCCCTTTTTCACCAGCGCCTTGGCCGGCGCGCCGATGTGCTGGAGCAACGGGATCGTCACGCGCGCCGGTTGCCGCAGTTCTTCGATCGGCAGGGCCGCGGTGACCGGTTTCCCGTTCATTCCTTCATGCGGGTGAATGCCGCCCGGAAACCGAGTATACAGACTCATTCAATTCTGCCCTTCCTTCACAATATAAAGCGTTTGAAACGCATTTATACCACTGACTATAGTACCTTACATACGCCTAAAAATCAAGGCTCACAGCCTGCAATTCACAAATGTTCTTACGTCTTTTTTGCTGGATTCTCAGCCGCGTCTTTCAGCGGTTTCCAGGCTTCCGTTAGACGTTTGAGCGACCACGCCGCGTTTGCGGGGCTCGTGGACGGTAGTATGTGAATGGGCACGCCGGTCTCCTTCTCAAGATGCACCTGGTACAGCCTGCCGGCCTTTTGACCGTTGGCGAAAATGCGGTCGATCTCCGTTTTCTTTAGGAAGGCTAAAATATCGTTGAACCGCAGCGGCTTCAGCGTGCTGTCGGCGCTGCCGTCGACCGTGCAGGAGGCGACCACGTCCCACAGCGCGATATGGTGTTTATGCAAAAGGACGGTCTTCTCCGCTATCGTCCCGGGCGTGTTTTCCTGAAACAGCGCCGCAAGCACACGCCAGAATCGGTTTTGCGGATGCCCGTAGTAAAATGCGTTCTCCCTGGACTTTACGGACGGAAACGAACCCAGCACCAGCACTTTCGAGCGCGCGTCGAACACGGGCGCGAAGGGATGATATAGTCCCGGCGTTCCCTTGTTTCGCTTGCCGTACATAGTGCCCTTTCCATGAATAACGCCCGCATACGGTATGCGGGCGTTGAATTGTTGATGAACTATCAGTTTACGCTGTCCTTCAGGCCTTTGCCTGCTTTGAAAACGGGCGCTTTGGAAGCGGCAATCTTGATCTGCTCGCCGGTGCGGGGGTTCCTGGCGATACGGGCAGGACGCTTGCGAACTTCGAAAGAACCAAAACCAACGATCTGTACCTTGTCGCCTTTTGCAAGTGCGGCGGCGATGACGTCGGTCACGGCGCTGAGCGCTTTTTCCGCGTCTTTCTTGGTGAATCCGGTCTTCTTCACGATGGCAGCGGTTAATTCAGCTTTGTTCATGTGATAGATCCTCCTTAATTATAATAATTCAAGGTGTACGCTGGGCTTGCCAGCAGAAAAGCGCAAATCACTCGCCGTTTCTCATGGAAATGTGCTTCTCTTTCACCCAGTATACATCCATTTCGCTTAAAGTCAAGTCCCCGATTGATTTTCCTTCGCTTTTCACATGATTTTCCATCCCCCGAAATCGCCGGATAAACTTCTCGGCGGCGGCATATAACGCGATGTCGGGGTTCACGCCGGAGAGCCTGCAGACGTTGACGACGGAAAATAGCAGGTCGCCCAACTCCTCCTCGATATTCGCGCCGCCGCCAAGGCTCGCGAGCACCTCACCGGTTTCTTCCTTTACTTTTTCGAGCGCTGATTTCGCGTCCGGGAAATCAAAGCCGACCTTCGCGGCCTTATGTTGAACCTTGTGCGCACGCATCGCGGCGCTCAAGCTCCTGGATACGCCGTCCATTGCGTCTGCAACGCATTCTATTCCACGCTGTTTGCGCTTGATGTTCTCCCAGTTGTCCAGCACCTGCGACGCGGTATCCGCTTTCACCGTACCGAACACATGCGGATGGCGTTCAATCAGCTTCGCGGTCACGGCTGTGGTGACGTCCCGCAGGGTGAACTCCCCGCATTGCATAGCGATCACCGCGTGGAACACGATCTGCAAGAGCACGTCGCCGAGTTCCTCGCACATGTGCTCGCTGTCCCGCTCGCGCGCGGCTTCGATGAATTCATAGCTTTCTTCCAACAGATTGGGAAGCAGGCTTTCGTGCGTCTGCTCCAGATCCCAGGGACAGCCGTCTTTGGAACGCAGGCGCAGCATGACGGCCTGCAGATCCTCCGTGCCGAAGCGCTTTCGCTCCTCCAGCGGCTGTGCGATATACAGGAAAGCCGTCAGATGGTCGTAGCGCTCCTGCCTGTCCAGTTCAAACAACCGGATGGTGCGCATTTGCAGCCCTCCGTCTACATCGCCGGAGAAGAAGCGCACCTGCGTTTGGTCGTCCAGCAGTTGCATCAGCTTGATCTTACACGCGCCCGCGCAGGCCTGCGAATGCAGTTCGGACAGAAAGCAGGAGAGCCGCGGGTTCAGATCGTCGGCTATTAAAAAACGTTCGGCAGAAGACAGGCGTATATCCTGCATATCCGCCTGCGCCATCGCAAGGCAGCGGCTAAAATGACTGATACCGGGCAGTATCTGTGGCTTTCCCCCGTCCGCACTGCGCTCCAGAAGCGCCCCCACGGTGGAATCCATGGCCGCGTCGGCGACCGCGTAGATTACTTCGCCCGTTTCTGCCGCGTCCGCCACATACTGTGCGGCCGTTTGGTTGAAGGCGTCGAAGGTCCCGGCGGTTTCATACAGCGCGTCCAGCGATTCAAAGGGTATTCCGTTATCCTTCAGCCAGCGCGCGGCGGCGTGCTTCTCCGTTCGCAGGATGATACGTCTTCCGGACTGCAGCGCTTCCATCGCGTCCTTGGAAAGCAGGCTGATTGCGCCCGTGGAAACCGATACGACAGTGATCGTGTGCAAAACCAATGCCTCCGTTATTTTTTAAGCCTTTTCAACAAGGGGATAATATCATCTTTTTTCAGGGAACCGATCAATATGGACACCGCGGCGTACACGGCGGCTCCGATCAAAACCAAAGCGAATGTGATCAGCCGCCTTTCCGGCAGGACCTGCATCAGCAAATACAGCGCTGCGGTCATCACCAGCGACGCGAACAGGGGTTTTAACAAGATCTGCATCGGATCCGGTTTCAGCCCCGTCAGTTTGTGCACGTAGTACAGGTTGGGCAGCATGCTGACGCCGTAGCACACCAACGAACCGATGGACGCGCCGAGGATATTGATATTGGGCGTGGCGATGAGGAAGTAGTTGATCAGCACCTTGAAGCCCACGCCGATCAGCAGCGTGTACATGGGTATCTTCTGCCTATGCAGGCCCTGCAGTATGCCGCTTGTGGCCTGGACGACGGTGAACAGGATGATGGTGAAGCTGGAGTATGACAGCAGTTGCGCGGTTTGCGCGAGCGCCTCTGGTGACGAGAATGGATATACGGCTGCCAGGAGGGGCCTGGCAAGAATGCTCATGCCGAAGCTGCAGGGAAGTCCGAGCAGGAACGCCATACGCAGCCCCGAATGGGTGCTTTGCTTGACAGCCGCGTAGTCTTTGCGCGCCATATTGGCGGATATCGCGGGCACCATACTCATGGAGATGGCAAGCGCGAGCGCCGTGGGCACGTTGATCAGCGTGATCACATACCCGGAAAAACGCCCGTACATCGCGCGGGCCGCGTCGCGCGCAAATCCGGCGCCTTCCACCAGGCGGCCTATGATCATGTTCGAATCGATAAACGCCGACAGCGGAATGATGCATGCGCCGATGGTGATCGGAATGGCGAGGGCCAGAAGCTTGCGGTTGATCTGCGCGGAAGGCAGCAATGCGGCCTCTTCGTTTTGTTCGACGGCGTCGATATCATGCCGCCTGCGCAGATACACGACGTACATATACAGCAGCGCTGCCGCCTCGACGATGGACGTACCAAGCAGCGCTCCCGCGGCGGCATAGCCGATATTGATGCCGTCCGCACCGTCCATCCCGATTCGGGAGCCAAAATATGCCATCGGCAGCGCAATGACGATCTTCCCCACCGATTCGATCAACTGGCTGAACGCGGTGGGCCGCATATCGCGCTGCCCCTGCATGAAGCCGCGGAACGCGCTCATCGCGCACACAATGGCAACAGACGGCGCAATGGCCACAAACCCGGACACCGTCAGCGGATCGCCTACAAGATTGCTCAGGAACGTGCGGAATGTGATCATCAATACCGTGCCGACGATGCCGATGGCCGTCAGGATGATCAACGCATTTTTGAATGTCCGCCTGGTGTTGTGCACGTCGCCCTTGGCCAGATTGAAGCTGACGATGCGACTGACGGCCACGGGCAGTCCGGCTGAGGAAATGGTCAGCAACAGGGCATAGGTCGGAAACACGAGCTGATAGGTTCCCAATCCCTGCTCGCCGATCAACCATGCCAGCGGGATGCGGTACAGCACCGCGATGAGCTTGCAGATCAAACCCGTAACGCTCAGCACCGTGATGCCGCCGATGATGGACTGTTGTTTCGCGCTCAAGCTGCTGCCTCCGTATTTTATTCCCTGCCATTATAACAGATTTCAATGGCGATGCGGCAATCCAAATAATAAAACGCTCCACCGGACGGTGAAGCGTTTGTTTGGGCGTATGTCAGTCCTTGAGCCTGTCCAGGTAAACCTTTGCGTTCGCTTCCGTTACCCACTGGCTGATTGTCTCTGCGTATATCGTGTCTTGTTTTTCTGTCAGTAGTTCTTCCGCAACGCTGTCGCGGATATCGCTGAGCGGTACCTGACCCGCCTGCAGATCGCTTGCATACTGCACGATGTGAACGCCGTAGCTTGTGCGGAAGGGATCGGATATGTCGCCGACCGTTTGAAGCGCCATGGCTTCGTTCACAAACGCCTCCACATAGGTGGACAATCCCTTGCAGACGAGATACCCCATCGACTTTGCCGGCTCGGCCTTCATGCCCGTATCTTCGCCGAATTCTTGAATCAGCGTGTCGAAATCTTTCCCGTCTTTAATCCTGGACAACACGATGTTAACCGCCGGCTGAACAGCCGCGTATGCAGCCGCCGTAAGAGCGTCCAATTCAGCCGTCTCGGTTTCGATGCCCGCAGTCAGCGTCTCTACCTGTGAAGCCAATTCGTTACGGGTCTTTTGTTGATCCTCGTTGTCTTCCGCGGTATTCTCCGGCAACTCGGCTATAGCTTGCTCGATTGCGGTAAGCGAGCTTTGATCTTCCGAGATCTGCGAAGTCAGCGCGGCGATCTCCGTCCGTTCGTCGTCGCCGATCTTGATCAGCAGATTCTTGACGTAGCGGTAGCCGTTTGGCTTGAAATAGATGATCTTGCCGCTATTGATATCGGAAGCGTATTGCGTAAGGTCAGAGGCGTACGCGGTAATCGCGTCCGCAACGCCTTCGTTGTACCGCGACTCGATCTCGCCTTCTGTCACCGTCACGTCCTTGACGATATAATCCTTCAGCTTGGCAAACATTTCCGATTGCTTTTGCTCTTCCAGCAGGCTCTCCCTGGAACTGTAGCCGATCTCCAGAATCTTCGCGTCTACCGCCGCATCCAGTTCTTCTCCGGTCAGTTCGGTGTCTGTAAAATAATACGACTTTACGGTATTGATATACCCTGCGTAAGTTTCGTCCACAGTTTCCTGGATCGTTGCCAGCTCTTCCTCCGTGAATTGATCCAGTCCGATTTCGCGGATCTTCTGATTGCTGACGGCTTCCTCGATCATCGCATTGATCGCCGTATCCTGTGCGGCTGCAATCGTATCTTCATCGGTGCGGTCATAATTATAACCATACAGGCTGTAGACATATTCCTGATAATCCAGCACGTTTTCGATGGTCCACTGAACGTCCTCTTTGACGATTTCTTCCCCCGCAACTTCGATAATGACGGTCTGCGCGTCGACCACCGGATCTTTCACGATCAGTCCGCAGCTCGACGTCACGGCGACGACGACCGCCAATATAACCACTAAAATCGCATATTTGCGCATATCGCAGGTCTCTCCTTAATTGTCTAATTGTTCACGCCAAAGTATTATACTGAATTTACGCCCGATCGGCAAGCTATTCTATTCCGCGTATTCTGTCAAACGGGAAAAACACGAAACGAACGTGTCCCTTGATCTGGCCGCGCGTCAGCGTATCGACGCCGGATGACCGGCTGTCGCGGCTGTTGTCGCGGTTGTCCCCCATCACGAAATACTCATCACCGCCCAGCAGCCTTTCGCTCATATTGGCATAGAAAGGGCTGTCGTTGCGTGCAGGTGACAGGTAGGTTTCATCCTGCGCTTCCCCATTGATGTACACGATATTATCCTCGATCGCGATCGTATCCCCCGGCAGGGCGATCAAGCGCTTCACATAGTTTTTAGTGCTTTCGGGGTATTTGCAGATGATCACGTCGCCTCTTTCCGGCTCGCCGAAGATGTAATCAAACTTGGTCACAAACATCAATTCGCGGTCCTGCAGGGTGTCCAGCATGCTGCTGCCGTCCACGATCACAGGCTCGAACACAAATCCGCGGATGCATAGCGCGATGATCACCGCAGAACCGAGCGTCAATATCCAACTGATCGTTTCCTTGATAATCATCTTTTTCTTCTCTTCCGGCGTCATCTCGGAGAACTTTTTCTTCGGCTGTTTCGCTTTCGCCACTACGGGGTTCCTCCTTCGTTAAGCATCCGCTTCAAGGTTTCGGCTTCCGGCACAGGGCCCGGTTGCAATACTTTTTTCCTGCGCTTTACAAAAACGGAGCGGTCCATCATGACGATTCTGCCACAGCCCAGGCACTTGATCTTCACATCGGCGCCGATGCGGATCACCTTCCATTGATCACTGCCGCAGGGATGGAGCTTTCGCATCTGCACAATGTCATCCAAACGGATCTCGTCCATAACAGCCTCCTGTTATTGCGCTCAGCTAAAAAACATTATACAACCCAAACAATAAAGAAACAAGCCGCCAAAACGGATTTCCGTCCGGCGGCTTGTAACAATAATGCAATTCGTCACTTCGTCAGGTATTCGTGGCACGCGGCAGCGGCAAGCTGGCCTTCGTTGACGGCACGCACCACGAGGCTCTGCCCCGAGTGCATGTCGCCGGCGACGAACACGCCCTTTTGATTGGTTTGATAATTGAACGCCTCAATGTTGGAGCGCTTATCGCGCGAAAGCTTCAGCGCATTCGCCAGCGTATCCTCCGGGCCGAGATAGCCCATCGCCAGTAAGACAATTTCCGCCTTCCATTCCTTCTGCGTTCCCGCGGCAGGTTGAGGCGTCATGCGTCCGCTTTCGTTCTTCACCCACTCGATCCGGTCGGTGATCAGCTTAGCGATCGAACCGTCTGCCTTGCGCACGATCTCGCGGGTGTTGATCAGATAGTTTCTGGGGTCTTTGCCGTACTTCGCGATCGCTTCTTCCTGCGCGTAATCGATCTTCAAAATGCGCGGGAA
Organism: Clostridiales bacterium; assembly: GCA_016930575.1. Classification (GTDB taxonomy): domain Bacteria; phylum Bacillota; class Clostridia; order Christensenellales; family Aristaeellaceae; genus CAXXOK01. The sequence goes on from JAFGGL010000036.1 coordinate 25,914, forward strand.
CTCCGGCCAGGGATTATCTGCCGCGCGTTCAGCGCCCGGTTCGGGCATGATTTCGAACTGAACGACGGTCCTGCATCCCTGCCTAAGCGCGGTGCCGACGCAGTCCGTGCCCGTGTCGCCGCCGCCGATGACGATGACATCCCTATCCCTGGCGTTCATCTCATCGGGCAATTGCACGGATTGATCTAGCAGCTTTTTGGTCGCGGCCGTCAAGTAATCCACGGCAAACACGACACCCTTTCCCTCGCGCCCGGGCACATTCAGATCTCGCGGTTTGGTGCTGCCGCAGCAAAGCACGATGGCGTCGAAGTTTTGCCGCAGCTCCTTCACAGGCTTGTCCACGCCGACGTTTTCATTTACTTCGAACGTGATGCCTTCCTGCTTCATCAGATCAACGCGGCGGTCGATGAATTTCTTGTCCAGCTTCATGTTCGGGATGCCGTACATCAGCAGCCCGCCGATGCGGTCCGCGCGCTCAAATACGGTCACTACATGCCCAAGCTGGTTGAGAACGTTCGCCGCCGCGAGTCCTGAGGGGCCCGAGCCAACGACAGCGACGCGCTTTCCGCTTCGCCGTTTTGGTATACGCGGTTTCACATGATCCGATTCAAACGCGCGCTCGATCAGCATCAACTCGTTCTGGCGGATGGTGACCGGTGGTTGGTAAATGCCGCAGGTGCATGCGCCTTCGCACGGCGCCGGACAGACGCGGCCGGTAAACTCCGGGAAGCTGTCGGTACGAAGCAGGCGGTCGGCTGCGGTGTTCCACTGGTCGCGGTATAAGAGGTCGTTCCATTCGGGGATCAGGTTATGAAGCGGGCAGCCCGATACGGCGCCGTTCATGACGATGCCGCTGTGGCAGAAAGGGATACTGCAGTACATGCAACGCGCCGCCTGTTCTTTCTGTTCCTCAAGCGCCAGCGTTTTGTGGATCTCGTCCCAGTCGTGCACGCGCTCCAGAGGATCGCGGTCAGAGGGCAGGCAGCGATCGTAATCCAGAAATCCCAACAGCTTACCCATCGTAACGCACCTCCTCTTGCTGCATCAGGTATCGTTTGTATTCGTACGGGATGACTTTCACGAATTTCCCCGCCACGGAACCCCAATTGTCGATCATACGCTTTCCAAGCGGGCTGCCGGTGTATCTGACGTGTTTTGAGATCATCCTCTTGACGAGTATCTCCTCATCTGGATCGTCCAGGGATTCCAGCGACACCATTTCCTGATTGCAAAGATCTTTGAACCTGCCGTTTTCATCATACACATACGCGATGCCGCCGGACATACCCGCGGCGAAGTTGCGCCCGGTGCTGCCGAGCACCACCGCGCGTCCGCCCGTCATGTATTCGCAGCCGTGGTCCCCCACGCCCTCCACAACGGCAAGCGCTCCGGAGTTGCGCACGCAGAAGCGCTCGCCAGCGATGCCGCTGACGTACGCTTCGCCGCTCGTTGCGCCGTAGAGCGCCACGTTTCCGATGATCACGTTTTCTTCCGGTTTAAAACTGCTCTCCTTCGGCGGCCGGATGCACAGGATGCCGCCCGAAAGCCCTTTGCCCATATAATCGTTGCAGTCGCCCGCCAGCGAGAACGTGATGCCCCTGGACATGAACGCGCCGAAGCTCTGCCCCGCGCTGCCCACAAAGTCGATTCGGATGGAATGATCGTTCATCCCTTCGGAGCCGAACTTTCGCGTGAGCTCGCTGCCGAGTATCGTACCCGCAGCGCGGTTGATGTTGCGGATCGACAGGCTGGCGACCACGTTTTGTTTTCCTTCAAACGCTGGCTGCGCCAGCAGCTCCAGTAAACTTTCGTCAAGCGTCGCGCCTAACGGATCATGCTGCTTCTCGCTGGCAAAGCGCGGCTGCGTAAGGAAGTCCTTCGGCGCGTACAGGATCGGCGACAGGTCGATATACGCATGCTTCCAATTGGACAGGTTTGTGGATTTTCGCAGCGTATCCACGCGCCCGATCATTTCGTTCAGTGTTCTGAAACCCATCTCCGCCATGATCTCGCGCAGTTCCTGCGCCACGAATCGCATGAAGGATACCACATATTCCGGTTTGCCTTTGAAGCGCTTGCGCAGCTCGGGGTTCTGCGTTGCGACGCCCGCCGGACAGCTGTCCAGATTGCATACGCGCATCATGATGCATCCCATCGTCACCAACGGCGCGGTGGCAAACCCGAATTCCTCCGCGCCAAGCAGCGCTGCTACGGCCACGTCGTGCGCCGTCATCAGCTTGCCATCGGTCTCCAGCACCACACGGCTGCGCAGCTTGTTCATCATCAGCGTCTGATGCGTTTCCGCAAGCCCGAGCTCCCACGGAAGTCCGGCGTGTTTGATGCTGGAACGCGGCGACGCGCCGGTACCACCCTCGAATCCGCTTATCAAAATCAGATCGGACAGGCCTTTGGCGACACCCGCGGCAATCGTGCCCACGCCCGCTTCCGATACCAGCTTAACGCACACGCGCGCCTGCCTGTTCGCGTTTTTCAGATCGTAGATCAGCTCCGCCAGGTCTTCGATGGAATAGATGTCGTGGTGCGGAGGCGGGGAGATCAGGCCGACGCCGGCGGTGGAGTGCCGCGTCTTGGCGATCCACGGATACACCTTGGAACCTGGCAATTGTCCGCCCTCGCCGGGCTTTGCGCCCTGCGCCATCTTGATCTGTATCTCCCTGGCATGCACCAGGTAATTGCTTGTTACGCCAAAGCGCCCCGATGCGATCTGCTTGATTGCCGAGCACTTGTCGTCGCCGTTTGGCATCGGTTTAAAGCGCGCTTCGTCCTCGCCGCCTTCGCCTGAGTTGCTCTTGCCGCCGATTCGGTTCATGGCGACAGCGAGGCATTCGTGCGCTTCCTGGCTTAAAGAGCCGTAACTCATCGCGCCGGTCTTGAAGCGCTTGCAGATATCCTCCACGCTCTCCACTTCCCCGAGCGGAACCGGAGGCCTATCGGAAACGAATTCCATCAGGCCGCGCAGGTTGGCTTTTTGTTCGCTTTTGTTGAGTTTTTCGGAATATTGCTTATAAAGCTGATAATCGTCCCTCCAGCACGCCTGTTGCAGCAGATGGATGGTTTCGGGGTTATACAGATGGTACTCCTCGCCCCTGCGCCACTGCATAACGCTGCCGGGAGCTAGTGTTTCGTCATTCGTCGGGTCGCTGAACGCCGCCTTGTGGCGCTCGTTATTCTCCCGGGCGACGCCCTCCAGACCGATACCGCCAATCGGCGATACAGTCTCGGGGAAATACTCGTCGATCAGTTCCTTGCCGAGACCGACGGCTTCGAAGATCTGCGAACCGCGGTAGCTTTGCACGGTGGAAATGCCCATTTTGGACATGGTTTTCACGATGCCTTTGACGTTTGCCTTGATATACAGCCGCTGCGCCTTTTCTGCGCTCTCTGCCTTGAAAAGCCCGGTACGGATGCAATCGCTGATAGTCTCAAGCGCCAGGTACGGATTGATCGCCGTACAGCCGTAACCGATCAGCAGCGCGAAGTGGTGCACTTCTGTCGGCTCGCCGGATTCCAGCAGGATACTCAGCCGCGTGCGAATGCCCTTGCGGATGGTATACGCCTGCACGCCGGATACCGCAAGTAGCGCGGGGATGGCCGCCTGCTTTTCGTTCACGCCGCGGTCGGACAGGATGAAGATATGGGAACCGTCCGCGAAGAGTTCGTCAATCTCCCTGTAGATGCGCCGCATCGCGTTTTCGATGCCCTTGCCGTCCTCCTCCGCGTCGTAGAGTATGGAAAGCGTGACGGGTTTGAAGCCTTCAATGTCCACGGCCTTAATCCTGGCAAGCTCCTCGTTCGTGACGATCGGCTGCAGCAGCTTGATCTGCCGGCTTGATTTTGGCGAAGGCTTGATGAGATTGCCCTCGCCGCCAATGTACACGCGCGTGGACGTGACGATCTCCTCGCGGATGGCGTCGATCGGCGGGTTGGTGACCTGCGCGAACAGCTGATGGAAATAATCGTAGAGCAGCTGCGGCTTGTCCGACAGCACAGCGAGCGGCATATCCGCTCCCATCGCGCCGGTCGGCTCGATACCCTGATCGGCCATCGGCAGAATCACATCGTTGATCTGCTCGTAGGTATACCCGAAGTTCTTCTGGAGCCGCCAGATCGGCTGGTCGAGCTTGGGCAGCGGTTCCTTCGGCTGTGGCAGCGTATCCATGTTCACCTGCAGTTGGGAGATCCAGCGCGAATACGGGAAAGTGGACGCCATTTTGGATTTTAACTCTTTATCGCTGACGACGCGGCCTTCTTCGGCGTCCACCAGCAGCATCCTGCCGGGGCGGAGGCGGTCTTTATAGAGCACCTTTTCCGGCGGGATGTCCAGCACGCCCGTCTCGCTTGCGAGGATGAGCATATCGTCGCTGGTCACCAGATACCTGGCCGGGCGCAGCCCGTTTCTGTCCAGCATCGCAAGCGACTGCACGCCGTTGGTCGCACAAATGGCCGCCGGGCCGTCCCACGCATCCATCACGTGGCTGTGAAACTCATAAAACGCTCGGAGCTCGTCCGACAGCGTAGTATTCTTCTCCCATGGTTCCGGAATCATCATCATGGCCGAGTGCGGAAGCGTGCGCCCCGTCATCAGCAGGAACTCCAGCGCGTTGTCAAACATCGCGGAATCGCTGCCGTCTTCGTTGACGATCGGAAACACGTTTTGGACGTCCGGACCGAAAATGCTGGTTTCGATATTGCTCTGGCGCGCGTTCATGCGCTTCTGGTTGCCGAGAATCGTGTTGATCTCGCCGTTATGGATGGTATAGCGGTTGGGATGCGCGCGCTCCCAGCTCGGGAAGGTGTTGGTGGAATAGCGGCTGTGCACCAGCGCGATCGCTGTTTGATAGTCCAGATCACTTAAATCAAGATACAGCTCCGCTACCTGCCTCGCCTGCAGCATGCCCTTGTATACGATGGTCCTGCAGCTGAGACTCGCCGCGTAGAAATCACGATGGTTCGCGCCTTGGGCGTAGCGCAGTTTTTTCTCCGCGATTTTTCGAATCAGATACAGACGTCGCTCAAAGGCTTCTTCATCCTTGTGATTCGCGCTCTTTTGAATGAACGCCTGGCAGATATATGGCATGCACGCTTTGGACGTGATACCGAGTGTGGATGGATTAACGGGCACTTTCCGCCAGCCCAGAAACGTCTGTCCGTATTCCTTGACGATATCTTCAAACGTTTTTTTCGTCTCACTGCGCTTTTTATCGTCCACAGAAAGGAAGAACATCCCCACGCCGTATGCGCCCTGCGCGGGCAATACCATGCCGTTCAGCGCGCAGACCTTGCGGAAGAACGCGTCAGGAATCTGTGTCAGAATCCCAGCGCCGTCCCCGGTATCCAGTTCCGCGCCTGTGCCGCCGCGGTGTGAAAGGTGGACCAGTGCGTCCAGCGCATCAACCAGAACTTTATGAGAACGTTTGCCCTTGATATTGGCAAGCATGCCGATGCCGCAGGCATCGTGCTCGTATCGGGGTAGATATAAACCTCGCTGCTCGGGGTTCTCCTGTTGCTCCATTCCGAATCCTCCGCTTTAAATTTGGGTAATAAAAAGTGCGCAAAACAACACCTCGTCATTGAGCGCAAAACCATTATATCATCCGCATACTTCTAATACAACTCGGATACAAAATAAGTACAGTTTCGTTTGCGTAACGGCAAGCGATAATACAAGTTGTATTTTCATGTTATATTATCCAGTGGTTTATCATCCGTTTCCCTTTCTGTCAGGTTCTGCGATTCTAATTATAAATGAACAGAAATGGCATTGCACTAAACGAAAGATTGGGCTTGACTTGTCTTTTTTTCGCATCGGCGTATAATATGGTCTGAAATCTTTGGAAGGCGTGATCGTTTGGCTTCACCGCATATCAGAGACTATGTAAATAAACGTATCCATATGATCGGTATCGGCGGCAGCAGCATGAGCGGGCTGGCGAAGATACTGCATGAAAAAGGCTATCGTCTCACAGGCAGCGACAACCTTGAGACCTATACCACCAAAGCGCTGCGAAAATCCGGTATTCCAGTAACAATCGGGCACTACAAGGAGAACGTTCAGGACGCCGATTTGATCGTCTATACGATCGCGGTGTCAGCCGATAACGAAGAACGCGTAGAGGCGCGCAGACTCGGCATCCCGGAGATCGAGCGCGCGCAATTGCTGGGGCAGATGATGGACGGCAGCCCCACCGCCATCGCCGTGTGCGGCACCCACGGCAAGACGACGACAACCGCCATGCTTGCGCAGATTCTTATAGCCGACCACTGCGACCCCTCGATCCATATCGGCGGTTCGTTTGATATGATCGGCGGCAACGTACGCACAGGCAAAGGCGACATCTTTCTTACGGAAGCCTGCGAGTTCAACCTGAGTTTCATGCACCTGCGCCCCGACGTGGCCATGATCACCAACATCGACGAAGACCACCTGGATTTCTACCGTGACATCGACCATATCCAATCGGCGTTCGGGGATTTCCTTTCGCTTGTGCCGGATGGAGGAACCGTGATCGGGAACGGGGATGACGCACGCGTCGTAGATTTATTCAAAACCCTTGCCTGTAAAAGGTTAACATTTGGACTGAATCCGTCCTGCGACGTGCATGCGGTTAATATAACCTATAATGAACTTGGTCACGGCGCGTTTGATTTGATTTTCCGGGGCGAAACGCTCGGGCGCGTAGTGCTGCTGGTCGGCGGTACATTCAACGTATACAACGCGCTTGCCGCCGCCGCATGCGCCGTTTCACTCGGTTTGGATATACAAACTGTCTGTGAAGCGCTTTCCGCGTTCAAGGGCGCCGGGCGCCGCTTCGAGCTGACCGGAATCATCGACGGCGTAAAGCTGTACCACGATTACGGGCACAACCCAGCGGAAATGGAAAACGCGCTGTCCATCGCCAGGCTGCAGCCGCATAATAGGCTGTGGGCCGTGATGCAGCCGCATACCTACAGCCGCGTGAAAAAAATGCTCCCCCGATATTTCACCTGCACGCAGGCCGCCGACATCACGCTGGTGACCGATATCTACGCCGCGCGCGAAAAGGATCCCGGGGATATCTCTGCCGAACAGATCGTTGACGGGATGATAAAAAACGGCGTTCGGGCCTTCCACACCCCGACCTTTGACGATACCGAAGCCTACCTGCGCGATCACTGGCAACCCGGCGACCTGGTGCTGACGATGGGCTGCGGGAATATCAACCAATTAAACGAACAGATGAACGAACACGAAGAAAACAATCAAGGAGGTCCCCGCCATGCGGAATAAATTACTCGGATTGATTTTAGCTTTATTGCTGTGCATACTGCCGATCGCCTCTGCCGCGGCGCTTACGATGGCCGGCTTCGACGGCGAGAGCAGCAACCACGTTTGGGCGGAGAATGAGTTTTTTCAGCGCATGGAATCACGCACGGGGCTGCAGTTTACGTTTGATCAGTATACGAACCTCGGCCAATGGAAAACGGCCAAAGAAAAGATGTTTTCTACCGGCGAGCTTCCCGACGTGCTGTTCAAGGCCGCGCTCAGCGTGGAAGAACAAATCAAGTACTCCGACGAAGGCAAGCTGATCGACCTGCTCCCGCTTTTAGAAGACAACGCGCCAAATCTGTGGGCGTTATTTGAAGAAAATCCCGAATGGCTTGCCGCCGTCACGCTGCCAAGCGGCAAGGTCGCCGCGCTTCCCACCATCAATCCCCTGCCGATGCAAAACGCCATGTGGATCAACCGGGACTGGCTGGACGCCCTCAATCTGGACGAGCCGGCGGACTGGGATTCCCTGGTCGGCGTCCTTACGGCTTTCAAGACGAAGGACCCAAACCACAACGGCAAGCAGGATGAGATACCCCTGTCCTTCCTCGGCCCGTGGGATCTGAAATTCCTCTCGCACGCGTTCGGCGTCATCGCAAACGATTACAATATCTATGCAGACGATTCCGGGCAGGTTCGTTTCCTGTCGCAGCATGAGAACTTCGCGGATTTCATCAAAGCACTGGTCGATCTGAACGAGCAGGGGCTTTTGGATGAGGACGGCTTCTCGACCGCCGACGCGTTGCGCGCCGTGACCGAAGGCGACGCGACCGTGACCTACGGCATGTTCTTCGGGCCCAATCCTTACCAGTTGTTTCCTGTTACGCTCGGAGAGCAATTCACGTTGCTTCAGCCGCTTGCATATAACGGTACGCAGATATATCGCGACCTGTACGGCCCGATCGCGACCGGCAGCTTCGCCATCACTTCCGCTTGTGCGAATCCGGGAGAGCTTCTTGCCTGGGTGGACATCCTCTATTCGCAGGAAGGCGCGACCGAAGCGATGGCAGGCGTCGAAGGCGAGAACTTCATATGGAATGAGGACGGCACCTGGCAGTACGCCGTGGATCTTGAGACGTATTCTACCTACGTGCTGTACGATTTGAGCGTTTACGATACGGGCAACATGCCCTGGCTGTCTCCCGTTTCATTCTATGCCGCCTATGATACCGAGAGCCTGCGGCAAACCACCGATATGCTGATCGGGCTTGAGCAGTATACCGTGAGCCCCTTCCCCTATTACTACGTGTTAACGCCGGAGCAGCTTGATACTGTCGCTCCCCTTCAGTCGGCGCTTGGTTTATATGTGGATGAAAGCATCGCCAGGTTCGTCCTCGGCGAACTTGATATCAACGCGCCGGAGGACGTTGACGCCTTCTACGACGGATTGACCCAGCGCAGTGTGCAGGAATTTTTGGCTTTTTGGCAGGAGATTTACGATCAGCAAAGAATCCGGTGAAACACGCAATCTAAGCTTCCACAGAGGAGGTTGAGGATACGATGAAAAAATGTCCTCGCTGTGAACTCAATTACATTGCCGACGACGAGAAACTCTGCAAGGTCTGTATCCGAGAGATCAAGGGCGGACAGAAACAGGACGAATTCGAGCTCTGCTCCATCTGCAATGCCGCGCCTGCGCTGCCGGGCAAGGATATCTGCCTTGGCTGCTACAAGGAGATCCACAATCATCAGCCGTCGGAGCATAAGCGCACCACATCCGTCGATGAGGAGATCGAGCTTAGCAGCGCAAGCACGATGGATGAGATGATCCCGGACGTCAAGGAGGACATGGAGGGCGCCGATTTCGAAGATGAAGACGGCGACCTGTCGCTGGAAACGATCATCGAGGAAGAAGACGACGATGACGACGACGAGGAATACGATTGACCGTGAATAACCCGGCAAGTGAGGCGTGACATGGCGATCTATGCGATTGGCGACCTGCATTTACCAGGCGGGCAGGAAAAACCGATGAACGTATTCGGCAGCCACTGGGACGATCACGTCTCCCAAATCATCACACGCTGGAAGCAAACCGTGCAGCCTGAGGATCTTGTGCTGATCCCCGGAGATATCAGCTGGGCGATGTACTTTGACCAGGCGAAAGCCGATTTGACTTTGATCGCGGGACTTCCCGGCGAAAAGGTGTTGCTGCGCGGAAACCACGATTACTGGTGGGCTTCCATCGGCAAGATCAGGGACTGGCTTCCGGATACCATGCATGCGCTGCAAAACGACGCTTTCAGGTGGCGGGATTTCGTCATCTGCGGCACAAGGGGATGGGTATTCCCTACCGCGCTAAGTCCCCTGGATGAACAGGATACAAGGGTTTTCAACCGGGAACTGATTCGACTGGAGCTTTCACTGCAGGAGGCCCAAAAGCATGGGCTTCCGATGATCGTGATGATGCACTATCCCCCGCTTTTGAAGGATACGGCCGATACGGCGTTTACCGGAACGCTTGAAAAGTACGGCGTTTCTCTGTGCTGCTATGGACACCTGCACGATACGGGAATCGCCAACGCGTTTCACGGCAGCCATCACAGCATATCTTATCATCTGGTGTCCTGCGACGCGATCAATTTTACGCCAAAGCTGCTTAAACAATAGCCGAATACGCATTCCCAATATCGTCAACCGCTGAAAAGCGGTTTTTTTGTTATACGCGTTCCGGTGGCATCCGGTTCCCAAATTAGGCGTCGTTTGGCGAATAACGGCATATTTTGTGGTTTCTCCCCACCACACTCCCCACCAAATACAATTTTCCAAAAAACCTTTATTTCGTCTGCGTTTCAGCGCAGCAGAAAGTTAATAATTTTCTGCAAAAAAGTCGCTGAAACCCTTGACAAGTGGTAGATAGTGCGAGATAATGGGGATAGATAAAAATATTGTGGTAGATTGTGGGGAAAGGAGCGATTTCTCATGGATGATAAAAATACGAACGCATCCGCCGCTTCCGAACCCCGGAATTACGGTTTCTTCGGCTGCCATACCCACTCGGTCGACGAGAAAGGCCGCATCATCATCCCCAACGCCTACCGCGAAGCATTGGGCGAGAGTTTCTCCATCGGACCGACGCGCTCTTTTGACGGCGTGGCGCTCTATCCCGACGCCGTATACGACCAGATCTTAACCGAACTCAACTCGCTCAATCAGCGCAGGCCGTACGTGCAGCAGTACACCATGCAGTTTTACAAGCTGTCCAACCGCGATATGCAAAAGGACGGGCAGGGCCGCATCCTTCTCCCCCAAAAGATCAGGCAGCGCTTTCTGGAAGAGGCCAAGGAAGTGGAGATCAGCGGCAGCAACAACTTCATCCGCATCATGGACGCGTCCAAGGCTGCGGAGATCGAAACCAGCTTCAACGAGAACCTCCCGACTATTCTGGAGCAGATGGGCAGCAACGAACCGTAAGCCCGGAAGGAGCAAGCAATATGTCGCAATATGTATTGACCCCGCCGATCAGGAACAACGCCTATGCCGGAGCGCAAAATACCGGACGCTTGTATGTGCGCCCGAACGTCTACCTGCCCAACAGCGAGATCGATTTTAAAACCGGGATGCTCAGGCAGTCAGCGCGCCGGGTCGGCCGTACGCAAGCGCTGCGCAGCGAAGCCGGGCGCCTAGATACGGAGTACGTAAAACTGGAATCAATGCTCAAAGCGCGCGCCAATGAAAAGGGCAGGCGGATGCCGCTGAAATCCGCGGTCCTGCTGATTTTCGCAATCGTGATGCTGTTTTCCGTCATCCTGCTCGTACAGCAGGGCAATATCATCGCCAAGGAAGAAACCGTCCGCCAGATGAATATAAAGATCCAGGCGACGCGTGATGAGATCGCGAGCATTTCGGCGAAGATCGACGAAGCGTCCGATCCGGTGCAGATCTGTTATATAGCCGCTAGGGACCTTGATATGATCCCCGCCGATTCGGCACAGGCGATCTACCTGACGGCTCTGAGCACGCGCCCGAGCCAGGACCCCATCGTTGTCCGCGCGGGCAATGACTGAGTACCGCTTCAAACATGTCAAATATGCTGACGCCAAGCAAAATCATTGCCAAACCATCCGGTTTCGCGTACAATAGAAAAGCGTTATCAAACTCCGCCTTTTTTCTGTTTGGAGGACTAAAGAATGCTGCTAAAGGACCTTGTGTTAAGCGTTCCCGGCGCTGTGGAAAGCAGAGGAAACCTTAATATCGAAATCGGCGATTTAACCATGAACAGCCGCGATGCCGCCCATAACGGGCTTTTCTTCTGCATCAGCGGCTCGCGCGTCGACGCGCATGATTTTGCGCCCCAGGCCGTCGACAACGGCTGTACGGCGCTTGTGGTGTCCCGTTTCATTGATGGGCTGAACGTGCCGCAAATCAAGGTGCAAAACGTCCGCTCCGCGATGGCCTATATTTCCTCCGCGTTTTTCGGCCATCCGGCGCGTACGCTGCGGTTGATCGGGGTGTCGGGCACCAAGGGGAAAACGACGACCACCTATTTATTGAAGTCCATTATGGAGGAAGCCGGCTTCAAGGTCGGACTGATCGGAACGACAGGCAACATGATCGGCGACAGATACATCAAAAGCACCCTGACTACGCCGGATTCCATCGATCTGCACCGCACCTTCCGCCAGATGCTTGACGAAGGCGTGGAGATCGTCTGTATGGAGGTCAGCGCGCACGCGATCGACATGCACCGTGTCGACGGGCTGTTCTTCGAGGCCGCCTGCTATACCAATCTGTCGCAGGATCATCTGGATTATTTCCACACGATGGAGAACTACTTCGCGGCGAAGAAGAAATTCTTTACCTGCAATTTCGCGCTGAACGTATCGCTGAACATCGACGACGATACCAGCCTGCAGATTCTTAACGACATGACCGTTCCCTACCTGACCTACGGCATCCGCGTGAATTCCGACCTTTACGCAAGGGATATCGAGATCTCCGAGAACGGAATCCACTTTCTGATTCAACTGCGTAATATTGAGACCTTTGAGGTCAACATGCAGATGACCGGCATGTTCAACGTCTACAACGCGCTGGCCGCCGCGTCGCTTGCGATGATCTTCGGCGTCGACGTAGCCGCCATTCAGAAAGGGCTGCACAACGTGAAGTCCGTTCCCGGCCGCATCGAGCTTCTGGATCTGCCGCTACCGTTCAAGGTCATATTGGACTACTCCCATTCGCCGGATGCGCTGGAGAACATCCTGACCACCGTGCGCACCTTTACGCAGAACCGCCTGATCGTGGTGTTCGGCTGCGGCGGCGACCGCGACCAGGGCAAGCGCCCCCTGATGGGCGAGATCGGCGGTCAGCTTGCGGATTTCTGTATCCTGACGAGCGACAACCCCAGGACCGAAGACCCCTATACCATTCTGGAAGCAATCGAGGAGGGTATCAAACAGACGTCCGGCAAATATACCGTGATCGAAAATCGCCGTGACGCGATCCGCCACGCGTTTGATATCGCCGAAGACGGCGATATTGTGATTCTGGCCGGCAAGGGGCACGAAACCTATCAGGAGATCATGGGCGTCAAGCGCCCGTTTGATGAGAAGGCTGTCGTCAACGAACTGCTGGAGGAAAAACATCCCAACTAATTTCGTATGCTGAGGTGTTCAAATGTTTCTAACGGTGCTGATCTTTATCCTGTCCGTTGTGTCCGTCCTGGTCATCGCGCGCTATTTTTTGCCCCTGCTGCAAAAGCTGAAACTCGGGCAGCCGATCCACGAACTAGCGCTGGAATCGCACCAGGCCAAGCAGGGGACGCCGACGATGGGCGGGCTGATGTTCGCCGCGGTCACGTCCGTATTTACGCTCGTGTTCTCAGCCGTTGCGGGTTTTTCGGTATCTACGCTGATTCTAATTCTCTTCTCCCTGCTCTCCATGATGATCGGTTTCGCGGACGACTACACGAAGATCCGGCAGCAGCATAACCGGGGCCTGGTTTGGTGGCAGAAGGTGATCGCGCAGCTGCTGATCGGCTTTCTGTTTTCGGTGTATTGCTATTATACCCCCGCCGTGGGCAGTTCCGTCATCGTTCCGTTCACAAACCTGGAATGGAATCTCGGCATTTGGTATCCGCCGCTGATGACGCTTGTCATCATCTTCATCGTTAACAGCGCAAACCTTCTTGACGGAATGGACGGGCTGCTTGCAAGCACTTCTTCCATCGCAAGCATCGCGTGGGCCGCGATCGCCATGTTTATGCTTCTGACGTCGGCGGTATCCGCGCTCAACGATCTGTACGGCATTCTGTTCTTCAGCCTGGCGCTTGCGGGCTCGCTGTTTGCGTTCCTTCGGTATAATTATCATCCTGCCAGGTTATTTATGGGCGACACCGGCAGCATGTTTCTCGGCGCGGCGATGCTCGGCGTTTCGATGCTGCTTCGCCAGCCTTTGCTGCTGCTGCTCATCGCGTTTACGATGATCGTCAGCTCCGTATCGGTCATTATACAGCGCATCTACTACAAGTTGACCCACGGGAAGCGCATATTCCTGAGCTCCCCCATCCATTATCATTTTGAGAAAGCCGGCATGAATGAACCGCAGATCGTCGCTATGTATTCGGCGGTCGAGAGCATCCTTGCGGTGCTTGCCGTGCTGTCCCTGCCATGGATATAATCGGGAGGCCCGTATAGTGATCGAAACAAACGCCCGCGTACTGATCGTCGGCATGGCACGCAGCGGCATCGCCGCCGCAAAACTCCTGTTGCGTCACGGCGCCGTACCCCTGCTTAACGATAAGAAGCCGGCGGATGCATTCGATCACGACCTGGATGCCTTTTTGCATACGCCATGCGAATTCCGTCTGGGTGAAGATCCCGTATCGCTGCTGCCCGAATGCGATCTTGTCGTGATCAGCCCGGGCGTGCCGCTGGATTCGCCGGTCGTTACAAAGGCGGAGTCTCACGTGGTACCATTGATCGGCGAGCTGGAACTAGCCTTTTCGCTGCTCAAAGGCCGCGTGATCGCCGTGACCGGAACCAACGGCAAAACGACCACCGTTTCGCTGTTGGGAGAGTTGTTTGCCAATGCCGGGCAGACCGTGCATGTCGGCGGCAATATCGGGTTCCCGCTCAGCGCAATTGCGATGGAAAGCAGGCCCGGCGACGTCGTTGTGACCGAGGTCTCCAGCTTTCAGTTGGAAACCATACGGACTTTCCGCCCGGAAACCGCCGCGCTGCTCAACATCACGGAGGATCACCTTAACAGGCATACCACCATGGACGCCTATACCGCGTTGAAGAAGCGCGTCTTCGAGAACCAAACGGAAGACGATTTGGCCGTTTTAAACTATGACGATACAGTGGTCCGCGGGCTATCCGGACAATTGCGACCGAAGGTTGTATGGTTTTCAAGGCAAAACGCTGTAGATAACGGCGTTTGCCTGCGGGACGGCACCGTAATCTCTGTAATAAACGGCAAACAGACGCCGGTATGCGGCGCGGACGAGATCCGCATTCCCGGCCCGCACAACCTGGAAAACGCGATGGCGGCCGCCGTGATCGGCATCGCGTACGGCGTCTCCCCGGAGATCATCAGGGAAACGCTGCGGACGTTTGCGGGCGTTGAACACAGAATTGAAACCGTTCGCACGGTGCGCGGCGTGACCTTCATCAACGATTCGAAAGGCACCAACGTCGCAAGCACGCTGATGGCCGTTCAGAGCATGACGAAACCGACCGTGATCATACTGGGCGGGTACGACAAGCACACCGATTTTAACGTACTGGCCGCCGCGATTGCGAAATCAGACTTCATTCATCACGCGGTATTGATCGGTGAGACGGCGGAGCAGATCGCACACTCGTTATCCGTAAACGGCTTTCATACCTTTACGCATGCGCGCGATCTGGGCAACGCCGTGTACAAAGCCGCGGACAAAGCGGCGCCCGGCGGCAACGTGCTATTCTCCCCGGCATGCGCGAGTTTTGATATGTTCCGCGACTACGAGCACCGTGGCGCGGTGTTCAAGGAGATCGTAGACCGCATGACAGAACAAACCTGAACGGGAGCGGATGATGCGCACAGAGCGGGATTTCCCAAATCCATACGACGGCAGAGCATACGCCCCCGTCCCGGGGAGCGGGCAACCTTATTATAGCGCGCCCTACGGCGGCGCCGCGTATCCTGTTCCGCCTGCGCAGCGCTCCAATCGCACCATGGTCCGCTTTATCGTTTTTCTGGTGATCATCAGCGTCGCGTTGATTGTGCTCCAAACCGTCGTTTTCAGGCTGAAGACCGTGTATGTGATCGGAAACGACTCCATTTCCGCGGAGCATATCGCCTCTCTTTCCGGGCTGACGCGCGGGGATAATATCTTCTCGATATCCGAGGATTCCGTCCGGGAGAGTTTAAAGGAGGATCACTGGATCATCCTCAACCGCCTCTACAAGCAGTATCCCGGCGAAGTATACCTGTTTGTGGACGAGCGCGAGATCGTCGCTACGCTGCGGTATCTCGGCATACAGTATACGCTGGATATCGACGGCATGGTGCTGGAGGAATACTCCGCCATGGATTACCGGGGCGAAGTGCCCACGGTATACGGGTTCAACGTATCCAACGCCACCGTCGGCGAGTTTCTTTCCGTACACGAAAAGGCGCAGCTTACCGCATATTCCGCCATCGTATCGGAACTGACGATTCAGCGTTACGAGGACCAAATCAAAAGCATCAACGTATCCGACACAGACGCGCTTTCCCTGCTGACCAAGAGCGAAATAACCGTACAGCTTGGCAGCAGCGACTATATGCGCGCCAAGATCGGCGCAATGCGTACCGATATCGCCTACCTGCGGCAACTCGGCGAAACCTCGGGCGTGCTGGACGTCACTACGCCCGAGGACGGCAAATTCAGACGGGAGTAAGCAATGGACCCAAACATTGTAAAACAAAAACTCAGGCCCATCCGCTGCTTTCTGCTGGATATGGACGGCACGTTCTATCTGGGCAGCCGCCTGCTGGACGGCTCGCTGCAGTTTCTTGACAAAGTACAGGCATCCGGCAGACAGGCGCTGTTCCTCACCAACAACTCCAGCAAATCCGCCGGCGTGTATGTGGAGAAACTCAAGGGTATGGGCGTGAAAGCCCCCTTCCTTCGCGTGCTGACTTCGGGGCAGGCGACCGCGGAGTACGCACTGAAAGCATTTCCCGGGAAACGTGCGTATGTGCTTGGCACGGATATGCTGCTCGGCGAGTTAAAATCTGCGGGGCTATCGATCGATAACCAAAACCCGGATTTCGTGCTGATCGGATATGACACCACCCTGGATTACCGGAAGATGACCGGAGTCTGCGATTTCGTGCGCGCCGGGTTGCCCTACATCGCTACCCATCCGGATCTCAACTGTCCGACCGAGACGGGGTTTGCTCCCGATATCGGCGCGATCATCGCGTTCGTCGAAGCCAGCACGGGGCGCAGGCCCGATACCGTCATCGGCAAGCCGAACCGCGGGATCGTGGATGCGGCGACGCGCATGACCGGCCTGCGCGCCGCTCAGCTTGCGATGGTCGGCGACAGACTCTATACGGACGTCGCCATGAGCGCTTTGCACGGGATACTCGGCGTTCTCGTGCTGACGGGCGAAGCTAAACAGGCTGATCTTGTAAATTCTCAGTTTCAGCCGGATTTGATCTTCGATCGCCTGTCGGATATGATAGAATACCTGTAAACGACCGATAAGGATGTGCCCGATGAAACACATTACATGCCTGCTTTTCTGTCTCTTTGTTTTCGCTGCGCCTCTCTCCGCTTATGCCGCGTCGGACGACGTCGGGTATCAGCCCATGCAGTACGGCGACAGCGGCGCAGACGTATTGCTGATCCAGGAGCAATTGCAGATGCTCGGCTATTACGGCGGCAAGGTAACCGGCAACTATCTGGACGGCACACGGGCCGCCGTTTTGCAGTTTCAAGCCGATTACGGGCTGGAGCAGACCGGGATGGTCGACGGCGAAACCGAAGCGGCCATTTTCAACGCGGACTACCGCGTGCTGACCACCGGCGATTCGGGCGACGACGTGATACGCATCCAGGAACGGCTAACCACGCTGGATTATTACCATGGCAAAATTTCCGGAGATTATCTGGAAGGCACGACTTTCGGCATTGAGAAGTTCCAGGAAAAGATGGGGCTGGCGGCCACGGGCACGGCTGATATCCAAACCCAGCGCCTGCTGTTTTCCAATGCCGCGATGTCGCGTTTTCAGGAAGAGAGTACGGATACATCCGAACTCGGCGATATCAACGATATCGTCATCACCTCCGACGGCGCGGATGAAAAGCAGCCGGTCTACGATATCGAATATAACGGCCGGCTGACTCGCGGCTCGCAGGGCAGCCGCGTCAAGCAGGTGCAGCAGCGCCTGACAGAACTCGGCTACTTTGTCGGCCCGATCAGCGGCAATTACATGAACCTGACCATCGCCGCCGTGGAAGCGTTTCAGGCAAACAACGGCTTAACGGTGGACGGCATCACGGGCTCACAGACCTGGTCGGCGATGTTCGATGCGGATTATGCACTGGACGCTTCCGCCACCCCGCGCCCAACGCCTGTGCCGACGCCCATCCCCTACGCGCTGACCGTGGACGTGAAAAACCAGGCCGTCATCGCCTACGGGCTGGATGTAAACGGCGAGCACACCATACCTGTCCGTTTCATGGTCTGTTCCACGGGGACGACCGCAATGCCGAGCGACGTCGGCGTGTTCACGATGGACGGCACGAAAGCGCGCTGGGCGTTCTTCTCTCTTTACGGCAGCTATGCGCAGTTTTGGACAAAGATCAACGAAAACATCGCATTCCATTCCGTTATCTATAATGAAGTCGATCTTCATGCCCTGAGCCGCAAGAGTTATAACATGCTCGGTTCGCGTGCGTCCCACGGCTGCATCCGCCTGCTGAACCACGACGCGCTGTGGATATACGAAAATGTCGGCGCGGGCACTAAGGTCACGATCACGGAGGATCTGCCGCTGGATACGGAACTGCGCGCCGCATTGAATCCAAAAGATCTTTCCTCCAACTGGGACAGCGCGCCCGTGACGCCTGTGCCGACCGCTTCGCCCGCCTACCAAAGCGGCGCTATACCTCCCATGCCGTTTCGGTCGATGAAAGATAACTCCACCGGCGAAGACGTGTACTGGCTGCAGATGAAGCTCAAGGAATTGGGCTACTATACCGGCTACATGGCGACGGGCACCTATCTGGGCGGCACGGTGAAGGCCGTCAAGGCGTTCCAGAAAGCGAACGGTCTGGGAATCGACGGCGTGGCAGGCATCCAGACCCTGAACGCCATCTATGCCGACGTCCTCAACCCCGAAACCCCGACGCCGGCGGTCTCGGATTCTCCGACGCCGGCACCGGCCCAAACGCCTGCGGAATAAAATACACAATACATACAGCAGGACGCGCGGAACGCTTTGTGCTTCTGCGTGTTTATGATATACTTGCTTTTGGATATTTTCAAAAGATTCCCAAGATTAGGAGGCTGTAATCCATGGAATACTCCAGAGAAGTGGAAGAAATGGCATGTGTGAAGCAGGGCCCGAATCACGGTCCGGCTCCCATCCCCGAAGAGGGCGCGTGGGTGCAAAGCCGCCAGATAACGGATATCAGCGGATTCACCCATGGCGTCGGCTGGTGCGCGCCGCAGCAAGGCGCTTGCAAACTGACTTTGAATGTCAAGAAGGGCGTTATCGTGGAAGCGCTGGTGGAGACACTCGGATGCTCGGGCATGACGCATTCCGCGGCAATGGCCAGCGAGATACTGCCCGGGAAAACCATATTGGAAGCGATGAACACCGACCTCGTTTGCGACGCCATCAACACCGCGATGCGCGAGCTCTTTTTACAAATCGCCTACGGGCGTTCGCAAAGCGCCTTTTCGGAAGGCGGCCTGGAGATCGGCGCGGGGCTGGAGGATTTGGGCAAAGGCCACAGAAGCCAGATCGGCACGATGTACGGGACGCTGAAAAAAGGCCCCCGCTATCTGGAAATGGCGGAAGGCTACGTGATGGAACTCGGGCTTGACAAAGACCGCGAGATCATCGGGTATAAGTACGTGCATCTGGGCAAGATGATGGAGGACATCCGCAAGGGCGTAGCTCCCAAGGAAGCGCTGGAGAAGAACACGGGAACCTACGGGCGCTTTAAAGATGCGGTCGAAACCATCGATCCGCGTAAAGAATAGATTGAACAGAGGAGACAGAGTATGGCTGTATTTGAAGGATATGACCGCCGGATGCCGCATATCGAGAAAGTGCTTGCGGAATACGGTTTTGATAATTTGGAATCGATGGCGAAATTCGTAAAGGACAAAGGCGTCGACGTACGTGCCATCGTGCTTGGCGTGCAGAAGATCGCGTTTGAGAACGCCGTCTGGGCATACACACTGGGCGCTGCGATCGCGATGAAAAAGAACGTGAAGAGTGCCGCGGACGCGGCCGAGGCCATCGGCGTCGGCCTGCAGGCGTTCTGTATCCCAGGCTCGGTCGCCGACCAGCGCCAGGTGGGCCTGGGGCACGGCAACCTGGGCGCGATGCTGCTGCGCGAGGAGACCGGCTGTTTTTGCTTCCTCGCCGGGCACGAAAGCTTCGCAGCCGCCGAGGGCGCCATCGGCATCGCGCGCACCGCCAACAAGGTGCGCAAGATCCCTCTGCGCGTGATCCTGAACGGACTCGGCAAGGACGCCGCCTATATCATCAGCCGCATCAACGGCTTTACCTATGTGAAAACGGAAATGGACTATACCAAAGGCGAAGCCAAGGTCGTTAAGGAAACGCCGTATTCGGACGGCGAGCGCGCCAGGGTGCGCTGCTACGGCTGCGACGACGTGGTGGAAGGCGTTTCAGTGATGATGCAGGAGCACGTGGACGTATCCATCACCGGCAACTCCACCAACCCGACGCGTTTCTGCCACCCGGTGGCGGGCACGTACAAGAAGTGGTGCGCGGAAAACGGCAGGAAGTATTTCTCCGTCGCAAGCGGCGGCGGTACGGGCCGCACCCTGCATCCCGACAATATGGCCGCCGGCCCCGCAAGCTACGGCTTTACGGACACGCTTGGCCGCATGCACTCGGACGCGCAGTTCGCGGGCTCGTCCTCCGTGCCCGCCCACGTGGAGATGATGGGCCTCATCGGCATGGGCAACAATCCCATGGTCGGCGCGACCGTCGCGGTTGCCGTTGCGATTGAGGAAGCTACGAAATAAGAATTCTATGTAATCAAAAAAGACCTCCGAATTCGGAGATCTTTATTACACTTCTGTTCTGTTTACTATTCTTGATACGCCTATGCATCTTCGATAACACATATAGGATTCTTATAATATTTCATTTGCTTTTGGAACGCTATACGATATTCCAATTATTCTATTGTCTCTATTTCTTGTTACTCGAATCTGCTTTAGTGAATCATCAATAGAAAAATAACCTGCTTGCGCCATATCGTAAATATAGTCTTCCTTTATTTTTGAATCTGCACTTTCCCTGTATTTTGCTTTCATTACTAACAATGGTGGTAAAAGAACACCATGTGAATAATAAGGTTCTTGGCTATCCTCTGTAGATAATGACATAGTTATTATACCAATAACTCCACCATTCACTGAAATAATTGGCCCCCCACTCATTCCATGATCATATCTAGCATTTGTCCTGAAACACGGAAACTTTAATAATATAGAATCTCTTTTATTACCATATATTTCTACAATTTCGCCTTTTGATGCATTCAAGCTGTTGTTTATTGTTCTTTGAAATCTCGATAAATCCCCATTGAAAGTAACTAACTTTTTACTGTATCCAATTGCCATAGTTTGTTGATAAAGCTTTGGAATTCCGGGACTTAAGGTAAATTGCATTAAAGGTACTCTGACATCATCTATTGTCGGTATGTCTATTGTGAGTAAAGCTATATCCGATTCATTTGAATACGTAATATTGGTTATTGGTAATAAACCGCCAAAATACTGACCCTCAACTAATACTATGTTTGTACAGTATAATACATAAAGGTTTAGCTCAGTGAAATCAATAACTCCATTTTTAACAACTCCTTCTCGCTCTTTTTTATCAGTTAAGTCTTTTAGTACATGTTTAGCAGTTAATAAAAAGCCGTTACTACTAATACAAAAAGCTGTACCTAATAAATCCAGACTTTTTTCATTGTCATGTATAATTGGGAAAACGGATGTTTGAAAAAAATGAGGTTCAAGAAGTCCCACTTGAAAGTTTTTCTCTTCAAAAGACAAATGACATCTGCTACTCATAATTTCATCCTTTATTTCTTTCATAGACTTCGATTTCATAGGAGAAACCTCCGTAACTAAAATTACTATTCTATCTGAAAAAGACCTCCGAATTCGGAGGTCTTTTTCATTATTGTTTATTCCGATTTCTGTCCGCACTCCGGGCAGAACTTGGCGTCCGCATCCATCTTCGCGCCGCACTTGGTG
The DNA here is from genome assembly GCA_016930575.1 of Clostridiales bacterium. Lineage (GTDB taxonomy): Bacteria > Bacillota > Clostridia > Christensenellales > Aristaeellaceae > CAXXOK01. Next base: position 47,697 of record JAFGGL010000036.1, read on the forward strand.
CATGTCTTTTCCTGCGGAGACTGTGCAGCGCCGCAGTGGGGGCAGAACTTGCTGCCCTTGGCGATCCGCTTGCCGCAGCTGACGCAGGGAACAGTCTCCGGCTGCGTCGCCGGCGGCTGGTTAGCGGCGTTCATGCTCTGGGCGAACATCTGCCCCATCGCCGCGCCCGCGCCCATACCGACGCCCATGCCGGCCATTCCCCCGCCGCTTTGATTGTTTGCGGCCTCGCGCATTGCTTCGGCGGCCTGGTACTGCGTATACTTGTTCAAATCGCCCGCGACGCCCATAGAGGTGCGCTTGTCGATAGCCTTTTCCACGTCCTCCGGCAGGCTGATGTTTTCGATGATGAAATTTGTCAGCGTAAGCCCCAGCGCTTCCACCTGCGGGTTGAGCGCCTTTTGCACGAACGCCGAGAGTTCCTGATAGTTGGCCGCCATATCCAGGGCGGGAATCTTGCTCTCGGCGATCGCGTCGCTTAAGCCCGAGATCAGCGTGCGTTTGATCTGGCCTTCCACATCCTCCACGGTGAACATGCCGTTGGTGCCGAAGACCTCTTTCAAAAACACTTCGGGATCCTTCACGCGGAACGCGAAGATGCCGAACGCGCGGATACGGATCATGCCGAATTCGGCGTCGCGCATCATCACCGGATTGCTCGTTCCCCACTTGCGGTCCAGGAACTGCTTGGTGTTGACGAAGTACACATCCGACTTGAACGGCGACTTGAAGCCGAACTTCCACGCCTTGAGCGCCGTCATGATCGGCATGTTGCCGGTGGACAGCTCGTAGCGGCCGGGCTCGAAGATATCGGCGAGCTGCCCTTCGTTGACGAACACGGCCAGCTGGCTTTCGCGCACCGTAAGCTGCGCGCCCATCATGATCTCTTTGCCGTCCATGTCGTAGCGGTGCACCATGGTGTTCTGGGTCGAATCTTTCCATTCGATAACGTCGATAAACTGGCTTGTTACGATCTTTTTAAATAATCCCATGCCGGTATCCTCCTATTTTTCTTCGCTCCATGTGCAATCTGCCGCGAAATCTATCAGCCCGTTGAGCGTTTTAAGTTCAGCCAGGCTCATTGTAAGACCTAAATAATGCTGTATCTGTCCGATCGTTTCTTCGATATACGCCTTTACCTTCATATCCGGCGTGACGCCCGCCGCGCCGCAAGAGCGCGGGCTGAACACGATGCGCACTTCTTCGGGCGAAACGACCGCGATGTGGATGTTCATCATCTCGTACTCTTCCCCGAAGAAATTCCTGAGCGCCGTCGCCAGCCGTTCGCTGCCGTAATGCCAGCGCTCGGTAATGAACATATCCCCCTGCGGTATTGAGATCCGGGCGAAAAAGCACGGGCTCTGCGGATCGTCCGAGCAGCGGTACAGACGCTGCTGCTTCAATATCTCTTTCTTCGTCGGCGCAAGACGGGACAGCAGATACTTCATCCAGCGTTCACGGGCGGCGGAGAAATTCGTTTCCTCGTTATATTCGACATCCGAATTATCGGTATGGATCTGGTTTAAAAGCAGCTCAACCTCGCGGATGATTGTAAGCTGCTGCTCCTTATCGTCTATAATCATGAAAACCGGGATCTGCGGCTGCTTTTCATCCATCCATTGTTCGAGCGTTTCAAACCCTTCGTCGATCCCGATGGCGTCGATATGGTGCTTGCGCAAGCATTCCACCGCTTCCTCAAAGGTCTTTCGCACCCGCGGCGGCTTGAAGCCCATCGTTTCCCATCCGTCGGCATCGCTGAACATCTTCTCTATCGTCGGCGACTTCGTTACAATCAGGAGCCTATACACAAACGTCAACCTCCAATAGTTTCAGGATAGCTAACATTATACTCAATTCCGGCGGAATTTTCAATTGCTTCGGGAAATAGGGTTCGCCTTTGCGCCTGGAAAGGCTCCGTATGATCCCCTTCCTTGCAAGATTGACCGGTTCTGTTATAATAGCATGCAGAAATCAAACATGCAGAAAGGGCTTATAGAATGACAAATCCCGCTTTTACGATCACCATGGAAAACGGCGACGTCATGACCGGGGAGCTTTATCCGGATACCGCGCCGCAGTCCGTCGGCAATTTTACCGTTTTGGCCAACAGCGGCTATTACGACGGCCTTACCTTCCACCGCTGCATTCCGGGATTTATGATTCAGGGCGGATGCCCGCTGGGCACGGGCACGGGCGGCCCCGGCTATTCCATCAAGGGCGAATTTGCGCAAAACGGGTATCCAAATACGCTCAGGCATACCAAGGGCGTGCTCAGCATGGCGCGCAGCATGATGAAGGACTCAGCCGGTTCGCAATTCTTTATCATGACGAGCGACAGCCCGCATCTGGACGGTGCATACGCCGCGTTCGGCAAGGTGCTTCACGGCCTGGACGCTGCGGACGCCATCGTCAATTCGCCGACGGATTCCCGCGATAAACCGCACACGCCACAGGTGATTCATTCTATACGCGTGGAAACGGACGGGGCCGAGTACCCGTTTACGAAGCTTAAATAATATAGATTTCCTTATTCTGAAAGGGGCAGTGCATGAATAAAACGCGTGAGTTTCGTGTGCTGGAATTTGATAAGATCAGAGAAAAACTCGCCGCATACAGCGTTACGCCGCTTGGCGCTGCGCTTTGCCTGGGGTTGAAGCCGGAATCTGATTTTGATCAGGTGAACCATGCACTCAATGAAACGCAGGAAGCGGTCACGCTGACCGAATATACAAACGGGAATCCTATCCGCACATTTGAGAACGTATCCGACGAGCTGCAGCTGGCCCGCAAGGGCGCGATGCTTTCGCCGCGGTCGCTTCTCAATATCGCGGGCTGCATGGCGGCAGCCAGGGCGGCTCGTGTCATGCTGCAAAAAGATGACGTACGAACGCCTATACTCACCTCCCTCGCCTCGCTGATCACCGTTAACCAGGCGCTGGAGCAGGAGATCACAGGCGCGATACTCGGCGACGAGGAGATCGCCGACCGCGCGTCGGCGGAGCTTGCGCAGATCCGCAAAAAGATGCGCATCGTCAGCGACCGGGTGCGCGATAAACTGAACGGCATCATCCGCGGTTCCGGCTACGCCAAATTCCTGCAGGAATCCATCATCACCGTGCGCAACGGGCGCTACTGCGTGCCGGTCAAGGCCGAGTTTCGCGGGAGCGTACCGGGGCTTGTGCACGACCAGAGTTCGACGGGCGCGACGCTGTTCATCGAGCCGATGAGCGTGGTGGAACTCGGCAATGATTTGAAGCAACTCCAGGCGCAGGAGCAAAAAGAGATCACCCGCATCCTCCAGGCGCTTACCGATCAGGTCGGCGCTTATGCCGACGAACTGACGAGCAATATCGATATTCTTGCGAAGCTGGATTTCGCCTTCGCCAAGGCTATGCTTGCCAGGAACATGGACGCGGTGCAGCCTGAAATCAACGCCAACGGTTTCATCAGCATCATCCGCGGTAGGCACCCGCTGCTGGATCCGCAAACCGTCGTGCCCTGTAACATTTATATTGGGAAAGGGTTCACCACGCTGGTTATTACAGGCCCCAACACCGGCGGCAAAACCGTGACTCTGAAGACCGTCGGGCTGCTCACGTTGATGATGCAGTCCGGTCTGCACGTTCCCGCTGAGACCGGCACGGAGCTCGCGGTGTTTGACCATGTATACGCCGATATCGGCGACGAGCAGTCCATCGAGCAGTCGCTGTCCACCTTCTCCGGGCATATGAAGAACATCGTGGAGATTTTGGATCAGGTGCGGGGAAACGACCTGGCGCTGTTTGACGAACTCGGCGCGGGCACCGATCCCACCGAAGGCGCGGCACTGGCGCAGACCATACTCATGTTTATGCTCGATCGCTCCATCCGCACGCTCGCGACCACGCATTACAGCGAGCTGAAGGTATTCGCGATGTCCACCGAGGGTGCGGAAAACGCCAGCGTGGAGTTCGATATCGAAACCCTGCGCCCCACGTTCCGCCTGTCTATCGGCATTCCGGGCAAATCCAACGCCTTTGAGATCAGCCACAAACTCGGTTTAGACGCTGAACTGATCGAAAACGCCAGGGAGCTACTTTCCAAAAACGACGTACGCTTTGAAGACGTCATCGCAAACGCGGAATACCACCGCGGCGTCGCCGAAAAGGAGCGCGCCATCGCAGAAACAGCCCGCCAGGAGACCGTTCGCCTGCGCGATGAGGCGGAAAAGCTGCGCGACCGGATCGAGGACAAGCGCAGCGAAAACATCCGCCGCGCCAGGGACGACGCCAAGCGCATCCTGGAAAACGCGAAAAAAGAAGCGGAAGTCGTCCTTGCCGACCTCAAGAAGATGCGCAAGAACGCCTCCGCGCCGGACGCGGAAGCGATCGCCCTGCGCAAGCGTCTCAACGACGGCATTGACAAGCTGAGCGAGGAACTGACGAGAGAAACCGTCTCCACGCATCAGGCGCCCATGACCGTGCGCGTCGGCGAGCATGTGGAAATCGTGCACCTGAAAACCAGGGGCACCGTTTTAAGCCTTCCCAACAGCAAGGGCGAGGTGGAGGTCCAGGCGGGCATCCTCAAGGTGAAAGCGCATATTAGCCAGCTCCGCGTTTTGGAAACCAAACAGAAGAAACAGTCCGCCGTCAACGCCAGGACCGGCGCGCTGACCCGTAACGTTCCGCTGGAACTGGATATACGAGGGCATGCGGTCGACGAGGCGTTGCCGGAGATCGACCGCTATCTGGACGAAGCGATACTCGCCGGCATGCACGAGGTGAACATCATCCACGGCAAGGGGACCGGCGTGCTGCGCAGGGGCGTGCAGCAGCATCTGAAAACGCACATGAATGTAAAAACATACCGCCTCGGCGCATACGGCGAAGGAGAAGACGGCGTGACTGTGGTAACGTTAAAATGACCGTGAAAAGGTAAAGGAGTATCAATCATGGATACGCAAAGCATACTTTTGGTCGACGATGATCAGAACGTAAGCCACCTGATCCGCCTCTATCTGGAAAAGGAAGGATATCAGGTATACGAAGCTTCTCGGGGCGACGATGGCATTGCAGCGTTCAAGCAGCATTCCCCTTCGCTGGTGCTTTTGGATATTATGCTCCCGGGCATCGACGGGCTGGACGTGCTGCGCGAGATACGTAAAACCAGCAAGGTCCCCGTGATCATGCTGACGGCGAAGGATGAAACTTTCGACAAGGTGCTGGGATTGGAGCTCGGCGCCGACGACTACATAACAAAACCGTTTAAGAACAAGGAACTCGTTGCCCGCGTAAAAGCCGTGCTCCGGCGCACCCGCGACAGCGAGGAAACCAAGGAAGTCTCGGACATGCTGCAGTTTCCTAAACTCACCGTCAGCCTGCAAAGCTATGAGGTGACCTTTAGGGACAAGGCGGTGGAAATGCCGCCCAAGGAACTGGAACTGCTGCATTATCTGGCGTCGCACCCGAATATAGTGTTTACCAGGGAACAGCTTCTGCAGCGCGTGTGGGGTTTCGACTTCTATGGCGACAGCCGCACGGTGGATGTACACGTCAAGCGGCTCAGGGAGAAACTGACGGACTGCGAGCAGTACGGCTGGGAGATCCATACGGTATGGCGCGTCGGATACAAGTTCGAGATCAAACGGTAACAAGGTGAAATGAATGTTTAACGAACTGTTTTCAAAACTGTTTCTGATATTACTGGTCATCGTACTGGTCGTTGTGCTGATCGGCGCCGGTTTTTCGGCGTATACGATACGCAACAACATGATCGAAAGCCGGATGGAGCACCTGCTGCTGCAGGCGCGCGAGATCGCGCACCTGGTCAGCCAGGAGACCGATGCGAAACTCAACCAGTATCTGGATGTGGAAAGCTCCTTTGCGCAGTATTTGCAATGGAAGGCCAACCGAGTATACAGTGATTACAGTGCATATATCCTGATCGTCGACCGCAACGGGCGAATCCTCAACAACATCAACAAAGTACTGTTGAAGAGCCCCGATACCGTATCGGATCTGACGGTCAACGATATCCGGGGCGCGCTGCGTGACGTGCTCTCCGGCAGGGAAGTGATCACCAAAATCGTAAACGAAGCCGACGGCACCGTGTTTACGGTCGCTGTGCCGATGACCGAGAACGAACTCGTACTGGGCGCTGTGTTTATCCATACCGGGGCGCAGATCATCGAAACGGAATACAGGGATATCGTCATACAGATCATCCTGGGCTTTCTGATCGCCGCGGTGCTGGCGCTCGTGTTCGCGGTATTCTTCACCCGCAGCATCGTAAAGCCCCTGACCACGATGACCAAGGCGGCCGAAACAATGAGCCAGGGCGATTTCTCCGTGCGCACGGACGCATCGGGTTTTTATGAGGTTGACAATCTCGCGCGATCTTTCAACATCATGGCAAGCAAGCTTAACATGATCGAAGACAGCCGGCGGGAATTTGTCGGCAACGTCAGCCACGAGCTGCGAAGCCCGATCACCAGCATCCACGGTTACGTGGACGGCATGCTGGACGGCACGATACCCGAGGAGGAATTTCCCAAATATCTGCGTATCGTCAGCGACGAGACCATGCGGATGAAGCGTCTGATCGCCGACCTGCTTGAGCTGAGCCGCATGGAGGACGGCGTATCGACACTCGACCAAAAGGACTACGATTTGCACGAATCCATCCGGAGGGTGCTGATCGGGCGTATGAACGATATCGATAAAAAGCATGTCCATTTGCATCTGGACTTCGGGGACGAGCCCTGCTACGTGTTTGCCGACCAGGCGAGAATAGAACAGGTGATTTTCAATATCACCGACAACGCGATCAAGTTCCTGCACAACGGCGGAAACTTGACAATCCGCACGGCGATGGTGCATGATATAGTGACTGTTTCGGTGCTGAACGACGGCGCATCCATCCTGCCGGAAGACCAGCCGCATGTGTTTGAACGCTTCTACAAATCGGATAAGGCGCACACCGTCGGCAAGGATTCGGGCACGGGGCTCGGTCTTAGCATCTGCAAGCGAATCGTCGAAATGCACGGGCAAACCATCCGCCTCGTACCCACGCAAAAGGGCGCGGCGTTTGAGTTTACGCTCAGAAAAACTGTCGCGACGCGTAAACCGATTGCACGCAATACCGAGTGAAGACAGGGAAGGAGAGTACCGGATATGGAGCGGCATATCTTCTTGGTGGGTATGCCCGGAAGCGGCAAAAGCGCGCTGGGACGGCGCGTCGCGCTTGAGATTCAGATGCCATATCTGGACACGGACGCCTACCTTTCCGAGATCACCGGCATGAACACCGCGCAGATCTACGAGGCCTTCGGCGAGGACGCATTCCGAGACGGCGAAACCAATCTGCTGCGCGCGCTGATCAACGCGACGCCGGGCATCATCTCCACCGGCGGCGGCACGGTACTGCGGGAGGAAAACCAGAAAATCATGCGGGCGCAGGGGTACATCGTGCTCATCGACCGCCCGATCGACGATATACTCATGGACATTCGCGCAGAAAAACGTCCGCTCCTTGCGCAGAAAGGCCGGGAAGAGATCGCGCGCATTTACGACGAACGCATTCCGATATACCGGCAGATCGCCGATGTTGTACTGGACAACGGCAACGGATTCCACAACGGACTGGCCGCTCTTTCAAGTATCGCCAGGCGGCTGAGAGTCTGACAATCAAACGCTCCCCGGTCATGTACGACGACCGGGATTTATCATATCCGAAATAATAGGAGGTATCTTATGAACCACTTTACCGTCACCCAGCCTTTGCCGGACGTCTGGCACATACAGGACGTCGGACAGGTGTGCTTTACATTGATTCGCGGGGAAAAGGACACGCTGCTGTTCGATACCGGCATGGGCTTTTACGATGTGGCTTCGTGCGTGGCTCCCTATGTGCGAGGAAAACTGCACGTGGTGTTCTCGCACGCGCATTACGACCATACCTGCGGCCAGCATTACTTCGCCGAATCGTTCGTACATCCCGACGATTTGAACCGCTGCCGTAAAACCGTTGACCGCAGGCATCGCGCACTGACGCTGAAACGGGCGCGTGCGCGCGGTATTCTGGAAGACGCCTATCCGGCGGAGCAGTTTGTAAACGGGACGCCGGAGACGGTCAAGCCGCTGACAGAGATGTCGATAGACCTGGGTGGTCTGGAGGTGCGGTTCCTGCTTTCGCCGGGGCACACCAAGGGTTCCATCGTTGCTTATATCGAAAAGAAATCGCTGCTTCTGACCGGCGATACCTGGAATCCGCATACCTGGCTGTTTTTTCCGGAATGCCAGCCGCTGGCCGTCTATACCAGGACCGTACGGCATCTGCGCAACCTGCAGGCGGAGCATGTGCTGCGCTCCCATGACGCCTCCATGGTTTCGATGGAACAGTTCAGGGCCTACGCCGACGGATTGAGCGAAGAGACCTTCTCTCAAGCGGAACCCTGCCCTGTTCCCCCGTATACGCATATCCACACTTATTGCTGCTATCCCGAGCCGGAGAGTAAACTGGTGTTCAACGGGGACAAACGCTGAACAATGAATATCCAAAAACCCCTGAGAATTCCTCAGGGGTTTTATGGTGGGATTAAATGGGCTCGAACCATCGACCTCCACGATGTCAACGTGGCACTCTAACCAACTGAGCTATAATCCCCCGCTGTTTTCAGCCAAGTTATCGTAGCATAGTTTGATTTTTTTTGCAAGCTTGACAGGACAAGTTCCGTATGTATGCGAACGGTAAAAAGCTTCGTCTGCCGGATTGATATTGCACGGGTCTCGGATTATAATAGAATAGATACAATCAAAACACGGGAGGCGAAGATGCGGATGGACAGAAAGAGACGGACGGATAAATATATTGCGCCCGCCGCTCCGCCTTCCGCATCAGCCGCACCGCCGCGGGAAAAGAAAGCCGCATATTCGCATCAGGTGCAGGGATACCGCCCGGAGGAAGAAAAGCGTCCCAAAAAACGTAAAAGTGCGATCTACATTATCGTGCTTGCCGTCCTTTCGGCCGTGTTCGTATACGCGTCGGCTCAGCTCGTTATATACCTGGCGCACAGCCATCAGGCCAAGCAGGAAGAGCAGATGATTCAGCAAATGATCGCGGAAAACGAAACCGAGGAGGCACAAGCGGCAATCGCCGAACCCGATACTGCCCAAACCGCGGTCCCCGAACCAGGCGAACCTACAAAAGCGCCGCCACAACCGCGTACGTTCCGCCAGGCGGCGGAAAAGCCCGACGTGCTCATCCAGTTCACCAAGGCGCTGTCGCTCAATCCCGATACAATTGGGCAACTGAAGATGGGTGAATCGATCAACACCTATGTGGTGCAGCGCGACAACAGCTACTACCTGCGCCATTCCTTTTCGGGCGAGTACAGCTTCTCGGGCGCGATCTTCCTGGACGTCTCCTGTTCCATTTATCCGCAAAGCCGCAACCTGATCATCCACGGCCATAACATGCAGGACGGCACGGCGTTTGGCAAGCTGTCCCGGTTTGAAAACATCGATTATCTGAACAAGTATCCGTTCATCGAATTCTCGACGCTCTACGAATCCGCCCTCTATATCCCCTTTGCCGTCGTCTATTATTCCATCGATACGGATTCGGAGGAATATCTGGATATTTATCAGATCAATATGATGACTGTCGGCGAGTTTGTCCGCTTCGTTTCCAAAGCGCAGATGATGTCAGAGTACCGCATCCCGGTTTACGTTGCCGGAGGGGACAAAATACTCACCATCACGACCTGCACATCCGGAAACGACGATATGCGGTTCGCGGTATTCGCGGTCAAAAAGCAATAGCGTATAGGAGGGTCAACCGTGCCATTTGCCATTCATCCCTGGAAACTGATACAAACGGGATTGGATCTTGAAGCGATCCGCTTGTCGGAAAGCCTGATGTCCGCGGGCAACGGCTATATGGGCATGCGCGGGAATTTTGAGGAGGATTTTTCAGGCGATACCCATATCGGCACCTACATCGGCGGGGTATGGTTCCCCGACAAAACGCGCGTTGGCTGGTGGAAAAACGGATATCCCGAGTATTTCGGAAAGACGATCAACGCGGTGCGGATGAACGGCGTCCGTGTGCGCGTCGACGGCGAGACCGTCGATCTGGCCACGCTGCCCTGCGAGGATTACTTGGGCGAGCTGGATATGCAATCGGGCGTCATCAGCCGCAGCTTCACCGTGCAGACGCAGAAGGGGAAATCGCGGATCGCCGTCCGCCGCTTCCTCTCCGCCGCGCAGAAGGAACTGATGGCCGTATCCTATGCCGTCACGCCGGATCATGAGGCGGAGGTCGAGTGTATACCCTATCTGGACGGGCGCGTGAAAAACCTGGACAGCAACTATGATGAGACCTTCTGGGAGATGCTCCAGGAAGAAGAGACCGAAAACGCCCTCGGACTGTTGGCGAAGACCAGGCAGAACACGTTCGGCACACCGCGTTTCGCCGTCGCCGCGGCGATGAGCGTGTGGGCGGACGAACTGGAATTGAAGGACAAAACGCTCAACGAAGGCTATGTGGAAGCGTGCTATTCCGGAACCGTTCCCGCCAACCAAACGGCAAAGATCGAAAAATATGTTCTTTGTTTTACGGACCGCGACCAAAACGAGAAGTTGCTGATGACGCTTGCGCTGAAAGCCGCCGCCAGGGCGCGCGAGACGGGCTTTGAAAGCCTTTGTGAAACGCATTGCGGCGTATGGAGGGCGCGCTGGGCCGCCTGCGACGTGGAGATCCTGGGCGACGAAAAAGCGCAGCAGGGCATACGCTACAACCTTTATCAGCTGCTGAGCACCTATTCGGGCGACGATGCGCGTCTGAATATCGGCCCAAAGGGCTTCTCCGGCGAGAAGTACGGCGGCGGCGCCTATTGGGATACCGAGGGCTTTTGCTTTTCGATGTACATGGCGGTGGCCGGGGAGCATGTGGCCAGGCAATTGCTGCTTTACCGCCATATGCAGCTGGACGGCGCGTACCACAACGCGCGCATGCAGGGGCTTCCCGGCGCGCTGTTCCCCATGGTCACCTTCACGGGCGTGGAATGCCACAACGAATGGGAGATCACTTTTGAGGAGATCCACCGTAACGCAGCGATTGCGCATGCGATTTTTGACTATTCAACATACACGGGGGATGAAGGATACGCGCTCAGCGAGGGGCTGGATGTGCTGTGCGGCATTGCGCGTTTCTACGCCGGCCGCGTTCACTTCAACAAGCGGCTGCAAAAGTATATGATCCACGGCGTGACCGGCCCAAATGAATACGAAAACAACGTCAACAACAACTGGTACACCAACCGCATGGCTGCCTGGAGTATCGCGTATTTCTGCGAGACGTATGAAAAAGCGTCCGAAGAGCGCAGGGATTCGCTTGGGATCGCTTCCGGCGAGATAAACCGTATGCGCGAAATATCCGAAACCATGTACTACCCCGAGGATACGAAGAAGGGCGTTTTCATCCAGCACGATACCTTTTTGGACAAGGATCTCATGCCCGCGTCCGCGCTCACTGCGGAGGACAGGCCCATCAACAAACGCTGGTCTTGGGACCGTATCCTGCGCTCGTGTTTTCTGAAGCAGGCCGACGTGCTGCAAGGATTGTATTTTTTGAATCACCTGTATGATCTGGATACAAAGAAGCGCAATTTTGATTTTTACGAGCCGATGACCGTGCACGAATCAAGCCTCTCGCCCTGCGTGCACGCCATCCTGGCTGCGGAACTCAAGTACCATGAAAAAGCCGTGGAGATGTTCGAGCGCACGGCAAGGCTGGATTTGGACAACATCAATCGCGACACGGACGACGGTCTGCACGTCACCAGCATGGCGGGCAGCTGGCTTTCGATCGTACACGGCTTTGCGGGCATGCGCACCGTGAACGGCCTGAGTTTCCGCCCCTTCCTACCCGGGAAGTGGAAAGGGTATGCCTTCCAATTGCTGTACCGCGGCAGGCGGCTGCGCGCGGAGATCGGACAAAAAAGCGTGAAACTCGTCCTTCTGGAGGGCGAAGCGCTCACGCTGCGATTGTATGATACATCCTATAAACTGAAAACCACGGTATCCGCCGCGCTGCAATGATCACAGCGAGCGCAGCAGATCCAGCGCCTTCTTTCCCTGGGTGATATTGTTCTTTTCTTTCAATACGAATTCACTTGCGCGTCGGCCGATGCCGTCGCGTTCATGCTGCGGCAACGCCATCAGACCGCGCACGGCGTCCCGTATTCCCTGCGCGTCCTGCGGTTTGATGTAGTTCAAATATTCGTCGTACTCCAAAGGGATGCCGTCCAGCCTGCAGCATAGCACGGGTTTCCCCGCGCGCATGTACTCCATGGTCTTTGACGGGAAGGAATACCGCGTATAGATGCCCCCGTTGGTGCGCGGATTGATGAGGATGGCCGCTTTCCCCTGCAGGTACACCGCCTGCGCCTGGCGCACGAAGCCGAAATAACGGATATTGTCCAGCTTCGCCTGCGCTTCCCGAATCGCGTCCTCCATATCCCCTTTCCCGCACAGCCAAAGCTGATATTCGCTCATCCCGCTGAACGCGTTCAGCAGGATATCGATGCCCAGTTCGCGGTTGAGCGTGCCGGTATAGAGCACGGCCGGGCGCGCGTCGTCCGGCATGTCGATCGGCTCCGGTTCCGCGTTTATCGCCGCCGTCATTCCTTCGATCACGCAGAGTTTCTGATGCAAGGCAAACAGCGGCACCGCCATCTGTTTTGTCAGCATGATCAATCCGTTCATCTCCGCGACCAGCCAAATACTCTTCCTGCCCCGCATATATTCGATTTTCTTCATTATGCCCTGGCGTCCGGAAGCCACGCCCAAGTCGCCCGGAAGATCGGTGACGATCATGCAGGCTTTCAAATCCGGTATCCTTCGCTTCACAACCGCGGCTGCGCGCATATACGGCAGGTACAGTGAATAGATGACCACCGTGCGGTTGAGCGGCGATTGCATTGCCCAGGCCTCGATTTCCCTCTCGGCGGCGCGCTTGCGCCGCTTTTGCTTGAAATACGGCAGGTTGAGGCTGCCGATCTCCCGGAAGCCGACGCCGACAGCCTTGCCGCGCAGGCGGAGTTTGCGGTACTGCCGTGGATAGACGCCCACAGGCAGCGAATTGAGAACGGAGAGCATCTCCCCTTCTTCCAGGTTCTTTCGTATGCCTTCGATCATCGCCCATTGAAAGCCGTTGGCCTGGTTCTGCAGTCCCGTGCGTGATAGCGCGGATGTCTCCCGCGCATCATCCGGATGATAAAGCAGCGACAAAAACAGGATGTTCATGATAAAACCTCCCGGTACAGTTCGTAGTAGGCGCGCGCCATGTTTTGCTTACTAAAGCGCATTGCCCGCTGAAGGCAGGCGTCCGCATAGTTCGCGTCCGATTCGCAGATTTGCTTCACGGCGACCGCCAGCTCCTGTATATCGCCCTTCGCTACCACCGTGCCGCAGCTTTCATCGACGGCTTCGCGGCACCCGCCCGTATCGTATACGACGATCGGCGTTCCGCAGGCAAGCGCTTCCAGGTTTACAAGCGGCATGGTATCGTCCAGCGTCGGGTTGACAAAACAGTCGGCCGCCGTATACCACGCGGCAAGTTCTTGCTGCGAAGCCGTACGTTCCAAACCAAGTACATTCTTTGGAAGGGCGCTGAGCTGTTCACGTGTAAGCCCGATGATCACGATGCGGTATGGTTCATTCAGCAGCTCTGAAAGTCCAATCAGCGAATCCAGCCCTTTACGCCTGTCCCAATCGGACGCGACGGACAGCAGCACGCGCTTTCTTTCCAATCCGTAGTGTTTGCGTAGATGGGATGCGACAGGTTGAAATCGTTCCGTATCCACGCCGTTATAGATCACACGCGTTTGCGCGTTATGCAAATAGGATTCCCTGACGATATCCGCAAGCCATCGGCACGGCGTGACGATCGTCAGATTCGGAAGGCTTGAAAACAGCCGTTTTTTCAAGCGGTAGTTTCTCCTGCTGCCGTCAAAGCCGACGCATTCGGGATAGCTGTGTTTCTCCGGACACCGTATGCACTGCGTTTTCCACCGCTCACACCCCGCATAATTAAAATACGCACAGTGCCCCGTCATCGGCCAGCAATCGTGCAGCGTCCAGACAACGGGAATACCGGCCTGTTCCAGGTAGCGGAACCAGCGTTTCAGATTGATATAGCAGCCGTGCAGATTGTGAAGGTGAACGACATCCACTTGGTTTTCCCTGCAGAATTTGATTAGTTGGCCGGTGGCGATTAGGCTGCCGTATCCTTCCGCATCCAGCAGTTTGCGGATCGCGCCGTGGAATTTCCGCCCCGCCGGGCTGCCGAACCTAAGGGCGTCCACGCCGTTCTCCCGGGAACTCTCCCCGATGCCGAAGGCGGCCAGCGCGCGGGTATCCGGCTGCGCGGCGGTGTACGCGGCGATCTCCGCGACGATCCGCCCCGTGCTTCCATTGGGATAAACGGTATTTACCTGCAGCACGTTCACGGCTGTTCTCCGGCCAATTCTTTAAGCATTCGTTCGAGCGTGTCCATCAGGCCCTGCTTTGCGAAATGCGTTTCATAGTACCGCCTGGCATTTTTACCCATACCGCCGCGCCGCTCGTCTGCCGTGAACTTCATCACGATTTCAGCAAAGGCCTTGGGATCGTCGCTCGGCGCGCAAAGCCCGCACTGCGCCTCTCTGATAATATCCTCCGCCTCGCCGCTGATCGAGCCGAGGATGGGTTTCCCGGCGGCCATATAGCTTTGCACCTTACCGGGTAGGGTGAAGCTTACGTACTCCTCGCCGCGCATGCTTACAAGCAATGCGTCTGCCATTGCGAAGAATTTCGGCATTTCCTCCACCGGCCTGCGCCCGTAGAAGACCACCTGTTCATCCAGCTTGAGTTCTTTCGCCAAAGTCCTGCAGCTTTCGTAGTTCGCGCCGTTGCCCAGGATATGCCAGCGTATGGGCTGTTTTTTCAGGATGGCCGCGGCCTGCACCAGCGTTTCCACGCCCTGCACGCGCCCGATATTGCCCGCAAACACAAGCTCCGTGACCTCCGACGGCGTATGCGCGGGCAGCGCGCCGAACACGTCGTCGGCAAACTGCGGCAGGTAGTTTTCCTTGGAAACGTCGATATGATGTACGTCTTTCAGGTACGTCCGGAAACGCCTGGACGAGTATACGAGCCTGTCCGCACGCTGGTAGATATTCCGGCTGACCCGTTTCATCCACGTATAGAACCATTGCCCCTCCCGCACGTTCATCGCGGCAAGGCACGCGGGCCAGATATCCATCACGTGCAGCATCACCTTCGTTTTGAAAAACGCTCGGTACACCATCGCGGGCACGGCCATCAGCACAGGCGATGTGTTGTATGCGTAAACCACATCGAAGTCATGCCGTAAAAATAGCGCTTTCAGCGAACCGGAAAGCATGTAGCTCGCGTAGTTGAGCGCCAGGCCGGCCTTTGTGTTCCTGCGGCCGATCTCAAAACAGCGGCGCACGTCCACGCCGTTTATCGTTTCCCTGCGCTTCCTGAAAAAGCGGTATTCCCTGGGTATCTTCCCGGTCGGATAATCCGGCAGGCCGACGACGGCCGTCACCGAATGCCCGCGCTTGACAAGATCCTCGCAGATCTCGTGGATGCGGAACGGTTCCGGTTTATAATGCTGATAAACGACGAGAATCTTCATGCGTTCATCGCGCGGAAGCGCTTGTACATGCCGGCCGCGCCTTCCTCAGCGTCGCGCAGCACGGTTTGAGCATCGATGGTCGTGTACTCCCCGTCGCGGAAAAGCACCTTGCCGTCTACCATCGTTAGTGTTACGTCGCTGCCCTGCAGGGCGTAGATAAGGTTCGATTCAGGATGGACATGGGGTGTCATATGCGGCGTACGGATGTTCAGCAAGATCAGATCGGCGATATAGCCTTCTTTCAGCAATCCCAGATTTTCATGTCCCATGGCTTTCGCGCCGACGCTCGTGGCCGCCGCCAGTACCTGCGCGGGGGGTATCACCGTCGGGTCCAGCGTCGTGCCTTTCTGCAGCAGCGGCATCAGCTTGATTTCCTCCCAGAGATTCAGGTTGTCGTTGCTGGCGACGCTGTCGGTCCCCAGGGCCACGCTGCAGCCGCGTCCGAGCATCTTCGCAATCGGCGCGACGCCGCTGGCGAGCTTCAGGTTGCTTACGGGATTGTGCACGACCGTTATCCCATATTTCGCGGCGAGATCGATATCCTCGTCGCTGAACCATACGCAATGTGCCGCGATGACCTTCGCGTCCAGCGCGCCGCAGGATTGAAGGTACTTCAGCGGCGTCATCCTTCTGCGCCGTATGCAGCCTTCATGCTCTGCTTTCGTCTCGCTGACGTGGGTATGGAATGGGATATCCATATCAATGGCCGCGCGCGCTGCCGCCTTCATCAACGCCGGGGTCGACGTGTATTCGGCGTGCGGCGCGATGGACACACGGATGCGGTCGTTGCATGTGCGGTTCCAGTTCTTCGCCAGTTCCACGCCCTCTTCCAGGTCCTTGCAGCTGCCGTCGGTATCCACAACCCCGTGGCCGATCAGCGCGCGCATACCGTTATCGCGCACCGCTTTCACGATGCTGTCGGTGTACATGTACATATCGCAGAAGGAGGTGGTGCCGAACCTAAGCATCTCCATACACCCAAGGTCCGTAGCGGTACGGATCAGTCCGCGGTTCCACTGCGCTTCCAGCTTGAAGATCACCTGGTTGAGCCAGTCGGAAAGCATCAGATCCGCGCCTGCTGAGCGCAGGAAAGTCATCGGCGTGTGCGTGTGCAGGTTCACAAGCCCCGGCATGCAGATGCAGCCGGACGCGTCGATCTGCTGCTCCGCTTCAAACGGCGGCGCATTTTCGGCGGTTCCGGCGTAGGCGATCAGGTTGCCGTCAACCTGCACCTCCGCGTTTTGAACAAACGGGATATTCGGCTCGTTCTCCACACCGGGAACCAACGCGCAGCCAAAAATTCGGGTACGCAAATCCTTTGCCCTCCCATTTCCTGTATGCTGAGATTATACCATTGATCCCTAGGCTCTGCAACGATACAGCGCGGGTTGATGTACGCCCGGTTTTCTGATACGATACTGTCGACTACAGCATACGGAGGCGGACGATGCAATACCAGATCGATACCATCCCGGTATGGGAAGCGCTTGAATACCAGGGGTCGTGTTTACTATGCACCCTGCACGCGAAAACCGAAGCGGGCGAGATCGAGCGCGCGCTCGGTTCCAGCGTGATGGAGCCCGGCATCCGCGTGCGTACCAACGTGCTGGGTATCTGCGCCGCGCACCAGCGGATGATGTTTCAAAACGGGAACCGGCTCGGACACGCGCTGCTGATGGATACGCATGCGGAAGAAGTGCTTAAGAAGCTGGAAAAACTGAAAGCGCGTTCATGGCACGGCCGCGACGCGGACGGGAAACAGCTTGCCGGTAAGCTGCGCGCGCTATCGTCGCGATGTATCGTCTGCGAGACCATCAACACGCACATGAAGCGGTATGTCCATACCCTGCTGTACCTGTGGAAGACCGATCCGAAGTTCAAAAAACAATTCTGCGGTTCCAACGGCGTATGCATCCCCCACGCCGCCGATTTGATCGAAGCCTCGCAAAAGCACCTGAATGCGCGGCAGCGCGTTGAGTTTACGGAACTGTGCCTGGACCTTCTGTACAACCACCTTGCGGAAGATGAAAAAGATCTGAATTGGTTCACGCAGAAGTTTGATTATAAAAACAAAAGCAAGTCATGGGAAAACAGTAAAAACGCAATCGAACGCACGGTGAATCGACTGCGCGGCTATTGCCTCGGGAACGTCCCCTACGAAAAACCGAAGAAATGATTATTCCTCTTTATACTGTTCCATTTTCACATTCGCTTCGTTGAAAAGCTCCAGCGTGAACGGATCGGGATAGCTGTGCTCGTAGATCACATGCCTGATGCCGACGTTCACGATCATCTTGGCGCACACCGAGCAGGGCTGGTGCGTGCAGTACAGCGTCGCCCCGTCCACCGAGATGCCCAGCTTCGCCGCCTGGATGATGGCGTTTTGCTCCGCGTGGATGGCATAGCAGGTCTCCGCGTGTGTGCCTGAAGGGATGTTCATCTTGTCGCGCAGGCATTCGCCGCGCTCCCGGCAGGTTCTGATGCCCGCGGGCGCGCCGTTGTATCCGGTGGTCATGATGCGCTTGTCTTTCACGATCACGGCCCCGATGGACCTGCCCTGCCGGTAGCAGCTGGACCAGCCCGCGATCAGCCGCGCCATTTCCATAAACCTGCGATCCCATTTATTCATACGTTCACCTCGTTTGTTTTGCATTATAGCATGACAACGCCCGTTTTGAAAACCGTCCGGCGCGCTGCGGCGCGAATGTTCGCATTTGCGAAACGGCAAAAGCATGGTATAATTTGTGAATAGAAACGGAGCTAAAGGAGTGCCCGCATGGATCGCAAAGACGAAATCATCAAGCTGCAGATGGATGTTATCCAACAGATGACCGAATCCAATTTGAAACGCATCGCGGATGATTTATGGGGCCTTCCTACGCTGAAGGCGGGCGGCGAGCCCGTTGTGAAGCAAAACGATACAAAGACCGGCATCGGCGAAAGCACGAAACCGCAGGAGGTCCCCAAGCCGGAACCGGAAGTCGTCGAGACGATTGAGGACCTAAAAAAAGAACTGGAAAGCTACATCGGGCTTCAGATCGTCAAGCAGGAAGTGGAAAGCCTGGTCAACCTCGTCACCATCCAGAAACTCCGCGTGAAAAACGATCTGCCCGTGGAGGACCTTTCGCTGCATTTGGTGTTTTCCGGCAATCCGGGCACGGGCAAAACCATGATCGCACGGCTGATGTCGCGCATCTATAAGGTACTGGGTATCCTCTCCAAGGGCCACCTGGTGGAGACCGACCGCAGCGGGCTGGTTGCCGGATACGTCGGCCAGACGGCCATCAAGACCTCCGAGGTCATCAAAAAAGCGCTGGGCGGCGTGCTGTTCATCGACGAGGCCTACGCCCTGACCGGCGCAACCGAAAACGACTACGGGCAGGAAGCCGTCAATACGCTATTAAAGGCCATGGAAGACAACCGGGACGATCTGGTGATCATCGTAGCAGGATATCCCGCGCTGATGCGGGGATTCATCAAATCCAACCCGGGACTGGAAAGCCGCTTCAACCGCTTCCTGTATTTCGAAGATTATTCCGCCAAGGAAATGCTGGATATTTTCGATATGCGCTGTAAACAAAGCGGTTATACGCTGGACTATGACACGCATAGGCAACTGGAAGGCTATCTGCAGAAATTCAGCGAGAACAACCTGCACTTCGGCAACGCGCGCGGCGTGCGCAACCTCTTTGAACGCGCGGTCAGCGCGCAGGCAAACCGGCTTGCAAAGCAAAAAGAAGTCACCCGCGACGAGCTGATGAAGCTGACGAGCGAAGACGTACGCATCGCAGCGGGCGAAGAGAAGCAGGCGGCCAAACCCGCCGATACATTGACAAACGAGTGATTTGCGGTATGATACCCGTGTACTGACGCAGGATCGGAGGAATGCTTTTGACGCAAGGAACGCAGGCTGTCATTTCATTGGAAAACATGGATTCATGTTTATCGCTGTTTGGCTCGAACGACCAGAACCTCCCGCTCTTTGAAAGTGAACTGGATGTTACCTTGTCCGTTCGCGGCTCTGAGTTGAAAATAACAGGCGCCGATGACAATGTCAGCATGGCTTCTCAGGTGGTTGAAAAGCTGAGTGATCTGCTGCGCAGGAACGCCCAGGTAGACCGCACAACGCTCCGGTACGCCATAGCGCTGGCCAAAAGAGGCGAACTGGACCGTATAGACGATATCGCGTTTGAAGTCGTCGCCATCACGCACCGGGGGCGGCCCATCCGCTGTAAAACGCTTGGGCAATACGAATACGTACAGTCCATCCGCGAACACGAACTCACCTTCGCGGTCGGCCCGGCCGGCACTGGCAAGACATACCTCGCCATGGCGCTGGCGATCGTCGCGCTGCGCAACAAGCAGGTCGAACGCATCGTGCTCACGCGGCCCGCCGTGGAAGCGGGCGAGAAGCTTGGGTTCCTGCCCGGCGACTTAAGCCAGAAGGTAGACCCCTATCTGCGCCCGCTCTACGACGCGCTGTTTGACATGATGGGCGCGGAATCCTACCAGCGGCTGCAGGAGCGCGGAGTGCTGGAGATCGCGCCGCTTGCATATATGCGCGGCCGGACGCTGTCGGACAGCTTTATCATCCTGGACGAGGCGCAGAACACCACCCCCGAACAAATGAAGATGTTTTTGACCCGTATGGGCGCCGGCTCGCACGCAGTTGTGACCGGCGACGTTACGCAGACAGACCTTCCCCCGGGCAAGCAGTCCGGGCTTTTGCAGGCGATGTCTGTGCTGCGGGATATAGAGAATATCGGCATGGTAAAACTCGATCATTCCGACGTCGTGCGCCACGATATGGTGCAGAACATCGTCAAAGCCTATGAAAAGCATGAGGAGGCCCTTCTGAGGAGGAATGCAGACGATGGCACCTAAAATGCCGGTCAACACCCTCGCAAAACTCTCCATCGGAAAGTTTTTCGACAATCTTTGTAAGGCTCTGCAAACGAAAACCGCAAAATGCTTCTATATCCTTCTTGCGGCTTCTGTTTTGCTGATCGTTTTGTTTTTCGTCGCCATCACGCCCGAACGCTACCACCTGCAGGTGGGCGACATCGCCTATAAAACCATCACGGCTTCCAAGGACGTTGTGGACGAAACCGCTACCGCAAGACAGCGGGAAGAGGCCGCACGCCTCGTGGAGCCGATCTACCTGCACAAGGAGGGCGTGGCTGCGGAGGTGCTGCAGACCCTGACCTCCGTTCTGACACAGGTCAACGCCGTGCAGCAATACGGTAAAAGCACGCTGGAGCAATACGCGCCCGGCGACGCGAAGGCACAGCGTGCGTATGTGTTCAATACAGCGGAGCTGGAATACGCCGCTTCGCTCGCGCCTTCGCTCAGTCTTGCCTCGTATCAGTTGGATACGCTGCTGCGCGCGTCGGACGACGATATACAAAACATGAACCTGAACATCACCGCCGCGGTGGAAAACACCATGAGTTCCACCGTGCGCGAGGGGTATGTGAACGAGGCCATCGACTACCTGCAGCAGATCATCGGCTACAAAACCGGAATCGACCTGCTGCAAAACGTCGTTACGCCGATTTTGCGCAAGGTCATCCAGCCCAATATGATCATTGACACCGAAGCGACCGAAGCGCTGCGGCAGGAAGCGCGCGACGCGGTGGAACCCGTCGTGTACAAGCAGGGGCAAAACATCATCGTCGCCCGGGAGCGCGTGACCGCCAACCAGCTGGAAATGCTGCGCAGCCTGGGATTATTGGATGACGAGAACATCGATATGATCTCCTATCTCGGCGGCGGGCTGATCGTGCTGCTGGCGATGGCTGTGCTCACGATCATCCTGTGGCTGTTCGGCAGGGGCAATTTCGTCGACCCGATGAAGCTGACGATACTCCTGATCGTGCTGTGCATTTCCTTTACCGCGTGCATCGGCGGGAAACTGATCCATATTGCCGCGCCGCCCATCCTGCTGGGCGCGATGGCGGTCACCAGCCTGCTTGGCATGGCGTACGGCTTTGCCGCCAACATTTCTTTGGCGATACTCGTCAGTTCCCTGATCCTCGGCGGGGATTCGACTTTCGGCACCGAGATGGTCAACCTGATTCTGCCGGCATTGATCAGCGGGTTCGTCGTGATCATGATGATCAGGCGCAGGCCCAACAGGCAGCAGATCCTCATCGCCGGCGTCGTTGCCGCCGTGATCAATATGCTGATCATCCTGTCCGTCAGCTTTATGACGAACACATCGATCGCGGACGGATTCACCAACGCCCTGTGGTCGGCGGCGGGCGCGGTGGTCGCGTCGCTCTTATGCGTAGGATTGGATCTGGTCTTTGAGACCACGTTCCGGCTTGCCACGCCCGGGAAACTGCTGGAGCTTTCCAACCCGAACCATCCGCTGCTTCGCCGGCTTTTGCTGGAAGCGCCGGGAACCTATCACCATTCCATCATCGTGGCCAACCTGGCCGAAAGCGCAGCCGAGGCCATCGGCGCCAATCCGCTGCTGGCGCGCGTCGGCGCGTATTTCCACGATATCGGCAAGATGAAGCGGCCGATCTACTTCAAGGAAAACCAATTCGGCGAGGACCCGCACCAGATGACCAACCCCTTCGTATCCGCCGCCATCCTGATCGCACATACGACAGATGGCCTGGCGCTTGCGCAGAGCTACCGGCTGCCGCTGGAGATACAGGATATCATCGTCGAGCATCACGGGGATACGCCTGTGATCTACTTCTACCAGAAGGCTATGGAGGAATCCGACGACCAACTGGTGGACATCGACGATTTTCGCTACGACGGCCGCCGTCCGCATACCAAGGAAAGCGCGATCATCATGCTGGCGGACACGGTGGAAGCCGCTGTGCGCTCCATGCCGGACCCGACGCCCAAAACCATCCGCGCGAATATCGAGAAGCTCGTTTCGAATAAGATTCAGGACGGCCAGCTGAGCCAGGCGCCGATCACGCTGTCGGATATCGATAAGATATCCGAAGCCTTTGCCACGGTATTAAACGGCGTGTTCCACGAGCGGATCGAATACCCGGAGCCTCCCGCGAAGCGGGAAAAACCCAAAACGGCCTACAATCCCGCCTCGGCTTCCGCGCCCGCTCCGGCAGTCAAGAAACCAAAACCCGCGGCAGAGAAGAAGTCCGACGCGGCTTTAAACCCGGAGGAGCCGAATAAGCCATGAAATTGATATGGGTTGAAGGCGCAAATATGTTTAAGGCCCCTACAGCCGAGGTCGCGGATTGCTGCGCAGCCGTGGAAAGCCTGACCCTCCCCTGCGGCGTGTATCTCACGCTGGTAAACGACGAACATATGCGTCAGATCAACAAAATCCACCGCGGCATCGACGAATCCACCGACGTCCTCTCCTTCCCCACCGTCAACTATCCGCAGGGCGTGACCGCGTCCGGCGCGGCAGAGTTAATCAAACAGGAATACTCCGACGACGAGAAGGTCTATATCCTCGGCGAGATCTTCATCTCGTACGAGCATGTCCGCTCGCAGGCTGAACTCTACCGGCATTCCACAAGCCGCGAGCTGTGTTTTCTGCTGGCGCACGGCATCTACCATTGTTTCGGCTACGATCATGAACAGCCCAATACGCAAACCCGGATGCGGAACATGGAAGAAAAAGCGCTGGAACTCGCGGGCATCCCGCGTGATGAAATGCCCCTCTGCGAGCCTACGGACGAAGAGCTGGTCGCGCTGGCGAAAGAAGCGATGTACAAATCGTATAGCCCGTACAGCCGTTTCAAGGTCGGCGCGTGCGTGCTGAGCGAAGGCGGGCGTGTGTTTACCGGAACCAATATCGAAAACGCTTCCTACGGGCTGACGATATGCGCCGAACGGTCCGCGATCTTCAAAGCAGTCGGCGAAGGCGTGAAGGATTTCAAGGCCATCGCCATCACCGCCGAAAACGCGCCGCCCTGGCCCTGCGGCGCCTGCCGCCAGGTGCTCAACGAGTTCGCACCCGATATCCGCGTGCTCATCGCCTGGGGCAAGGATCAAACCGACGAAGCCAAACTCTCCGCATTGCTCCCCCACGGCTTCGGACCAAATGATTTGCCCTGAAAGGACGCCGGATGGAGAATAGTAAAGCATTCCGTTCGGGCTTTATCGCGATCATCGGCCGCCCGAACGTTGGGAAAAGCACGCTGCTCAACGGCCTGCTCGGAGAAAAAATTGCCATCGTTTCAAGCAAGCCGCAGACGACGCGCAACCGCATCGTGGGCGTGATCACAGACGAACAGTATCAGGCCGTGTTTATGGATACCCCCGGCATCCATACGCCGCACAACCGCCTGGGCGAGTATATGATGCAGACTGTGCACGATTCGCTGCTGGGCATCGATGCGTTGGCGCTGGTGATAGACGCCGCCAGGGTACAGGAAGCTGACCGGAAGCTCGCTCAGGAAATGAGCGGGCGGGACGTATGTAAG
This sequence comes from Clostridiales bacterium, assembly GCA_016930575.1. Classification (GTDB taxonomy): domain Bacteria; phylum Bacillota; class Clostridia; order Christensenellales; family Aristaeellaceae; genus CAXXOK01. Next base: position 71,801 of record JAFGGL010000036.1, read on the forward strand.
ATCCTCGTGCTCAATAAAATCGACCTGCTGCCGAAGGCGAAGCTGCTGTCCGTCATCCAATCCTTCGCGGACGCCGGATACGACGAGATCGTCCCCGTCAGCGCGCTGATGGGCGACGGCACCGAATTACTGAAAAAAGTGCTGGTCAAGGCGCTGCCGGATGGGCCGAAGTATTTCCCGGACGACGCGCTGACCGACCAGCCCGAACGCTTTATCTGCGCGGAAATGATACGCGAAAAGGCACTCCACCTGCTGAAGGATGAAGTGCCGCACGGTATCGGTATCGAAGTCCTTCAGGTGGAGAAGGTCTCGGACAGGCTGACCGAGATCCACGCGACCATCTACTGCGAACGCCCTTCGCACAAGGGCATCATCATCGGCAGGCGGGGCGGCATGCTCCGGCAGATCGGCGCCGACGCCCGGCAGGATATCGAAGCGCTTTTGAACACCCACGTACATCTGCAGCTCTGGGTGAAAGTGAGTCCGGACTGGCGCAACCATCCCGGCGATTTGAAAACGCTCGGGTATACGGCGGAAGACTAATCGCGCTTCTTTCTGTTCTGCGCCGCTTCCACCATATTCCGCGCGTGCAGCTTGCCGCTGCTCCCGCCCAAGTCCTGCGTACCCAGCAGGCTGGCCACCGCGTCCACGCGCTCTTCGTAATCTAGTTCCCGCAGCGTCGTAATCGTACGGTCTCCGGAAACCTGCTTTTCAACCAAATACTGATGGTCCGCCATCGCCGCGATCTGCGGCAAGTGCGAGACGCAGATGACTTGATGATGTCGCGCGATATCATCCATTTTTTCGGCGACGACGCCGGCTACCCGGCCGCTGATTCCCGTATCGATCTCATCAAAGATCATCGTGGGTATCAGGCGCTTGTCCGCGGCCGCCGCCTTCATCGCCAGCATGATGCGCGACATTTCGCCGCCGGAGGCGATGCGCTTGAGCGGCTTGAGCGGCTCGCCGAGGTTCGGGGAGATGTGAAAGCCGACGTGGTCGTCGCCCTCGGGCGAAGGCTGCTGCCTGCCGCTTGAATCGTGCGGGGTGAACACACAGGCAAAGCTGGTGCGCTCCATGCCGAGGTCGTTGAGTTGTCGCTCGATGATGGCCTGAAATTTCCCGGCGACCTGCTTGCGCGAGGTCGAAAGCTTTGACGCCGCGCCGCGGTATTCCGACAGCGACTGCTTATATTCCGCTTCCGCTTTTTTTAGCGTTTCATCCATCGATTGGATGGTTTTGAGTTCCTGGGACAGCTCTTCATAGTAATCGCACAGCGTGTCGGCCTCCATGCCGTAGCGCTTCTCCAGCCTCCGGTACACGTCCAGGCGCGCCAGCACCTGCTCGTATTTCTCCTCGTCGTAATCCTCTTCATCGACCAACGCTCGCACGTCCAACGCAGTCTCCTCGGCCTCGTAGAACGCGCTCTGCAGCCGCTCCGCAAGCGCCTTGAAGCGATCGTCGTACTCGGCGATGCGCTGGCTTTCTTCCACGGCGCCGCGCAGCAGCGCGTTCACGCCGAGGTTCGTGCCTTCGCTTGCCGTCATGTTCTGATATACGGCCTTCAGCGCGTTGGCGATCTTTTCGTGATCCGCAAAACGCATGCGCAGGTTCGTCAGCTTTTCTTTCTCACCGGCGACTGGCTTGGCTTCCTTCAGATCCTTGACGCGGGATTCCAGAAATTCCTGCCGCTGCGCGCGCTGCGCGTTTTCCCTGCGTATCGCGTTGAATTTCGCGCCCGCCTCATGCCACGCTTCGTATTGATCGTTTACATCTTTTAGAAGGATTTGATGCGTTTCGTCCCCGAACGCATCCAGGTAGGCAAGGTGATGGTGCTCGTCTAATAAGCTCTGGTGCTCGTGCTGGCCGTGGATGTCCACCAGGATCTCGGTCACCTGCCGCAGAAAATTGAGCTGCACGATCACGCCGCAGACGCGGCACACGTTGCGGTCGGACATGCTGATCTCCCGGAAAACGGACATCATTCCGCCGTCCGCTTCCAGTGATTCGGTTTTCAACAAATCTTTAATCTGCCGGTTATCGGAAATATCGAATATCGCTTCAACGGTCGCCTTTTCGCAGCCGGTGCGTATCAAATTCCTGTCCGCCCGCTCCCCAAGCACCAGGTTGATCGAATCCACAACGATGGATTTACCGGCGCCGGTCTCGCCCGTGAGCACATGCAGACCGTCGAAAAACTGCACGTTCAGTTCCTCAATCAGCGCGATGTTCCGTACGGTCATGGATTTGAGCATCGTTTTATACGTCCCTTTCCGCACGGATCAGCGAAGCATTTCGTTGATTTTTGTTAAAATCTCTTCTACGTCGTCGATGCTGCGTACGATCAGCAGCACCGTGTTATCGCCCGCGAGCGTGCCTATCACTTCCGACCAGCCCAGGCTATCCAGCATCTCGGCGGCCACGTTTGCGCTGCCCGAAAGCGTCCGGATCACGACCTGGTTGTACGCTGCCGATACCGAAAGCACCGATTCGCTGAAGATACGCCGGAAGCGCTCATCCAGCGTATGCTCGACGTTTTCCACCATCGTATAGCGGTATACGCCTTCGTTGGAGAGGGTTTTCAACAGCCGGAGTTCCTTGATGTCGCGCGAAACCGTTGCCTGTGTGACGTTGAAATTCAGCTTCTTCAGCGCTTCGGCAAGTTCTTCCTGGGTGTTGATGTCCTGTTGTCGGATGATTTCGAGAATCGCTTTCTGCCTGGTTGCTTTCATTCGATATACCTCCTGTTTAACAGCTCCACTCGGATAGTTTGTCCCGGATACGGTGAAAAAAGCTTTGGGTACCAAAGCTGAATAACTTGACCGTTTTATCGGACTTCTGAATCAAAATCGATTCGCATCTGTTCAGTTTGCATACCATTTTACCGTCCACATCCAACTGCACCTGCTGCTCCTTCTCGCATTCCAGTTCAACGGTGATCGCCTGCGACGCGTCGGCGACCACGGGCCGGTGCTGCAGCGAGTGCGGGCAGATCGGCGACAGCAGGATGCAGTCCACTCCCGGGCATACGATCGGTCCGCCCGCGGACAGCGAATACCCCGTGGAGCCCGTCGGCGTGGAGACGATCAGTCCGTCCGCCTTGTACCTTGCGACAAGCTCATGCTCCACCGATGCCTTCACGGTGATCAGGCGTGCGTATCCGGCGCGGCTGATTACGACGTCGTTGAGTGCGGTTTTCAGCACTTCTCCTTTGCGGATGACGTCCAGAGTCATTCTGTTTTCTATCGAATACTCCCCTGTTTTCAGGCGTTCACATATGGTGGGAAGCTGATCCAGATTGACCTCGATAAGAAACCCGATATGGCCGGTGTTTACACCAAGCAGCGGGATATCCCATTTCAGCGCGGTCTGCACGCCGGTCAATAACGTACCGTCCCCACCGACGGCGATCACGAATTCCGGCTTTGCGACAGGGTCGAATTTCGTCCTGTTCCCTATGGCGTTTTTTAGCCACGGCTCGGTGGAAACCGTCATCCCTTCCGCATGCAAAACCGACACGATCTGCTCCGCGATCGCGATCTGATCCTCTCGGTTGGGACGCATCATCAGGTAGGCTTTACGCATATCCGGATCTCCTGTTTCGTATTCATTATGTATATTATATTGTGAATATTCATTCAATGCAAGACAAACTATTCTGTGACACGGCGACGATACGCTCAATATCCCCGTCCGTTACCTGCTGCGAACCCTGTGCGGACGGCTGTAAAAGCGCCAGGTATTCGATATTGCCGGCGGGCCCCTTGACAGGCGAGAAATCAAGCATTGTCATGGGATATCCGATCTCTTCGGCGAAATCGCGGACGTCTTGAATCACGGATATATGGATGGCGGAATCGCGCACCACGCCGCGCTTGCCCACCTTCCCCCGTCCTGCTTCAAACTGCGGTTTGACAAGTATGCAGAATATACCTTTTCCGCCCATCAGTTTCGCCGCCGCGTGGAGGATGAGCTTCACGGAGATAAAGGATACGTCCATCACCGTGATATCCGGCACGGCACCGCCGATCATCTCCGCAGTCAGGTAACGGGCGTTGGTACGCTCCAGTACCGTTACGCGGCTGTCCTGCCGTATCTTCAGATCCAGCTGTCCGTATCCGACGTCCACGGCGATCACATGCTTCGCGCCGCGCTGTAAAAGCACGTCCGTAAAGCCGCCGGTCGCCGCGCCGATATCCAGCGCCGTCATGCCGGAAACGTCCAGTCGGAAGCTTTTCAGCGCTTTTTCCAGCTTCAGCCCGCCGCGGCCTACGTAGGGATACGGTTTCAAGTCCCGGACGACGATCTCGTCGTCATCCGCAACCTTTTCGGAAGATTTCAATACCTTCCGCTCCCGGATATACACCGCGCCGCTCATGATCAGCGCCTGTGCCTTTTCCCTGCTTGCCGCAAGACCGCGCCGTACCATTGCGGCGTCCACGCGGTGTTTTTCAGCCATCGTTCTTACCGCTTTGTTTGAGCGCTTCCATGATGACGCCGACGACTGTATCCGTATCCAGGCCGGTTTCCTTCATCAATGCTTCATGGTCGCCATGCGGCACAAACATGGATGGAACAGCAATCGGATGGATGAACATGCCGCCGCCGTGTGTTACGTCGTATTCCAGCACCGCGCTGCCAAACCCGCCGTCCAGCACGTGTTCCTCCAACGTGAATACGGGTTTCTCCGCCTTGGCGAGGCGCGACAGGCATTTCGTATCCAGTGGCTTGACGGTGGACGCGTTGATCACTTCCATCACAATCCCATCGCTTTGCAGGCGCCGCGCGGCATCCATCGCCGTACCCGTCATGCTGCCGACCGCGAGGATCACGCCGCGGTCTCCCTGCATCAGTGTTTTCCACTTTCCAAAGACGAAAGGCGTCGCCGGTTCGCTGGAATCAAAGACGACCGCTTTCTTGGGATAGCGTATGGCGCAGGGACCGTCGAATGATACGCTTGCCCGAATCATTTCCGTCAGTTCGCGTGAATCCGCGGGCGCCAGGATACGTATATTGGGGATATGCCTCAGATAGGCGATATCGAACAAACCCTGATGCGTTTCGCCGTCGCCGTTGGCAAAACCCGCGCGGTCCAGCATGAAAACGACGGGTAGGTTTTGGATGCATACGTCGTGCATCACCTGATCGTACCCGCGCTGCAGGAACGTGGAATACACGAAGAAATACGGGCGCATGCCTCCCTTTGCCAATCCCGCGCACATGGTGACGGCGTGCTCCTCCGCGATCCCGACGTCGAAAAACCGCTCTGGGTATTTCTCCTCAAATATCTCCGTCGCCGTCCCGAGTGTCATGGCGGCGGTCACCACCGCGATGCGGCTGTCCGTTGCCGCCATTCCGGTCAATACCTCCGCCGCGATGCTTCCGTTGGTTTTCTTCGTGTTTTTCTGGGTAAGTCCGTTTTCGATAAAAAACGGCGGCGTGCCGTGGAACACGTCGGGTTTCTCCTCCGCGTTCTGGTAGCCGTGTCCCTTAACGGTGTTCAGATGGATCGCCACCGGCATCTCCATCCGCTGCGCCCTGCGGAATACCCGTTCCATCGCCTGGATATCATGCCCGTCTATCGGTCCCAGGTAGGCAAAGCCGAGTGCCGAAAAGAAACTCTCGTCCACAAACAGCGTACGGACCGCTCTTTTCAGCGTGTACAGCACGCGCGCCGCCGGTGCGCCGATCCACGGGATGCGCAGCAAGCCGCGCTGCACTTTACGTTTGGCCGAATACCATCCCCAGCTCGCCCTGAGATTGGCCAGATGCTTGCTCAACGCGCCGACGTTTTTGGTGATAGACATTTCGTTGTCGTTGAGAATGACGATCAGCTTGGTCTTCGTATTCCCGCAGTCGTTGAGCGCTTCGTAACACATGCCGCCCGTCAGCGCGCCGTCTCCGACGACTACGACCACGTGATGGGTCTCCCCCCGCAGGTCCCTGGCGCGCGCAAGCCCAAGCGCCGCCGATATCCCCGTGCTTGCGTGGCCCGTTTCAAAACAGTCGTGCTCGCTTTCGGAGCATTTCGGAAACCCGGAAAGTCCGCCGAACTTACGGAGCGTGTTGAATCTATCGTATCGCCCTGTCAGAAGCTTATGGGCGTAGGACTGATGCCCGACGTCGAAGACGATCTTGTCCCTGGGCGAGTGAAACGCGCGGTGCAGCGCGATGGTCATCTCCACCGCGCCGAGGTTGGATGAAAGATGCCCGCCGTTTTGCGAAACGGTATGGATGATGGTCTCCCGTATCTCTCCGGCCAGCCGCTCGCATTCCTCTGCGGACAGATCGATGATGTCTGTCGGGTTTTTGATATCGCTAAGCTCCAAATGCCTGTCTCCTTTACGGCTGTTTCGCGCCGTGTTTGGCGCCCAGCGACGCCTCCTTAAGAATACTGGAGGAAAAGGCGTAGTTGCTGTCGTTCTTTTCTTCATGCGCTTTCAGCGCGTAGCCGACCATCCTGTCGATCAGATCGGTATATTTGACGCCGTCCTCGTTCCACAGGTAAAACGCAAGCGAACCGGGGATGGTGTTGATCTCGGTGATGTAGAGGGCGTCTGCGGGCGTATCGTACATATAATCGATGCGCACAACCCCCTTGCAGTCCATGCGCTTGAATATCTCGATGGATAGGGCTTGGATTCTGTCTTTCAATTCCGGCTCGATCGGGGCGGGCAGGATACGCTTAAGCGAAGCCATGCCCTTAGTCGCGCTCTTCCCGCCCTGCAGGTATTTATCCATGAAGCTGAGCAGGTCGCCGCCCAGGATGGGCATTTCGATAGCCGAAGCCGTGACGTCGTCGTTATACCCGAGCACAGAGCAGTTCAACTCCAGCGGGTTTTCAAGCCCCTGCTCGATGAGCACCTTGCGGTCGAACGCAAAGGCGAGTTCCAGGCCTTCGTGAAGCTCTCCGAAATTCTTTGCCTTGGTAACGCCGATGGACGAGCCAAGCGACGCGGGTTTGACAAATACCGGGTAGGTCAGCGTTTCTTCGATCTTCTTGATGACCGCGACGGAATCCGTTTCCCACTGGCTGCGCAGCGCCCGGCAGCTGTCAAGCACCGGAAAGCCGCAGCCTTTGAAAAAGTCCTTCATGTAGGTCTTGTCCATACCGACGGCCGAAGCCGCCACGCCGGAACTTGCGTACGGAATGTTGCACATTTCCAGCATCCCCTGCAAAGTGCCGTCTTCGCCGTGCATCCCGTGGAGTACGGGAATCACGCAATCCAGCCTTGCGACCAGCCGCTGTTTTTCACCTCTGAATATGCCCTTGGGCGGATCGACGGTCATCAGCGCGCCCGTTCCCGACGCCGAATCCAGCCATACACGGGTGATGCCCTTCATAAAAGGATCGAAGTGCTGATAAGTCCTGATATCCAAAAGCGGCTCGCCTGTGTACCATTCCCCGCTCATGCTGATATAGATAGGCACGATCGTATACCGTTCAGGGTCCGCGGCCTTTATCATCTGCAACGCGCTGATGACGGAAACCTCATGCTCGCAGGAACGGCTGCCGAAAATCACGCCCAACTGCATTTTATCCATGCTGACCTCCCGTCAGTTTTCCTGATAATTATCAGGCAAATCGTTTTCATACAATACGGTATCGCCCTTGTTCGCCAATCGGCGCAACACCTCGGTGGATTCCTCAAGGCTGCTTACCTGATAAATGTTTTCATCCGGGAAACCCTCCTCGCGCAGCCCGTCGAGAATCGGCTGCACGCGCTTTTTCCCGACGATGACGGCGATATCCGCAGCTTTGGCGATCTGCGCGCCGAACGCCTTGTTGTACCCGGCTTCTTCCGAGCCGAGTTCCACCATGCCGGGCGTGATGACGATGCGACGCCCGGGGAACCTACTGAGCACAGCAAGCGACGCCTTCGCGCTGACGGGGTTGGCGTTGAAGCCGTCATTGATGATTGTATAGGAATTCGGATTCCTGATCAACTCCATACGGCTTTGGATGGGCTCGATACGGCTGATGCCGCGCAGGATCTGCTGTTTCGTCAATCCGAGTTGCCTGGCTACCGCGGCAGCGGTGAGTATGTTTTGGATGTTGTGTTCTCCAAGAAGCCGTGTCGCAACATGCAGACGTTCACCGTTTTTGAGGCATATATCGAACGCGCTGCCTTCCGGTGATACTTCGGTATTCTCGCTCCACACGTCGGCGTTGCCGGGCGTTTGGCCCGTCAGCGTCTTCGGCTTTTTCGTCTTATCATACAGCTGCCTGCAAACCGCGCCGTCGTCCGTAAAGAAGGAATGCCCGTCTTCGGACAGCGTCTCGATCAGTTCATACTTGGTTTTCGTTACGCGTTCGACGGTTTTGAACGTATCCAGATGCTGCGGTCCGACGGAAGTAAGAATCCCGATCTGCGGTTTCACCAAACGGCACAGCTCCCTGATATCGCCGACGTGCCTCGCCCCCATCTCGGCCACAAACACCTGGTGGGACGGCAATAGCCTCTCCCGTATCGTCCGTGACACGCCCATGGGCGTGTTGTAGCTTTTCGGCGTCACCAGCACGGAGTATTTCTCCGCAAGTATCGTACCGAGTATATATTTCACGGAGGTCTTCCCGTAGCTTCCGGTGATGCCGATGCGGATCAGATCCGTCTGCGAAAGCAATTTCCTTCGCGCGCTGCGAAAGTAGCATTCACTGATGAACTTTTCCAAACCCCAGGCGATGAAACCGCAGGCCGCGATCAACCCCGGCAGCGACACGGGCCAAATTGAACCAATGATTACGCTGCCGGTCAGGCTCAGGTAATATGAGAGCGCTCCAAGGAGAACAAAGCAAAATCCGTACAGCCGCTTCACACGCGCCGTGTACACGAACGGTTTTTTCGCTATGTTCACTTTCAGAAGCCGCGCGGTCAGGTATCCGATGCAAACGGCGAGTGCCAGAAAACCCGCAATAACGGCGATCTGCGCCGCAAGGTTTTGAATGCTTTCATACAATTTCCATAGGACGGCAAGCAGCCCAAGGGAAACGGCGGCCGCGGCGAACCCCGGCGCCCAAGCCTGCACGGGATTGCGGCGGACGGAGCGGATATACCCCGGAAACTGGTAGCTCTCCAACTGGAACAGGTGAAAAATGCCCCGCGCCGCAAACAGGGAGACGAGTACGGGAACCAGTCCGGCAATTCCCCGGTAAAGCGCCTCCGTCATCCTTCCCGCCCTCCCCAGAAAAACTGCCTGACGATCGTCAGAAACCTTGCGCTTTCTTCCAGAAACGCATAGTGCGACCTGCCCTCAAACACGACAAGACCCGCGTCGGGAATCTCTCGCTCCATGGTCTGCCCCATCCATAGCGGCGTTTCCTCGTCGTTTTCGCCCCAGATCAGCAGCACCGGCGCGGCGATCTGCTTAAGCAGCGGGGTGAGGTCCTCGGATACGATTTTTACAAACGAAGCGCGCATCCCCTCGCTCAAGGCCGCGTAATCCTTCGAGCCATACTTTTGAATCAGCTTCTCCTGCATGTTCTTCATCGGTTTTTCAAGCACCGGCGCTTTCATCAGGAAACGGGCGGCGGCGCTGAGGCGCTTATATCGCGCGGTGCGTTTGCTTGCCTGTGCCGTTGCGGGTTTCTTGATTCCGGAACCGCCCGTAATCACCAGTTTGCCGACCATCTGCGGATTTCGGACCGCCAAATAAACCGCCACCCTGCCCCCGAAGGAATGGGCGATGATATCGACTTTATCGATATGATTGTCCTCGAGCAGTTGCATCACCTGCACGGCGAAGTCTTCCACGCCCCAGGGCGCTGGCGGTTCTTCACTTTTGCCGTGCGCGGGGAAATCCAGGGTCACGAGAGTTGTGCGCTCGTAAACCGTATCCGTAAACCCCGCGTAGATGTTCGCGTCGCAGCCCCATCCGTGCAAAAGCAGGACTGGTATCTCGCAGGTTTGTTCGTTCACTCTGATTTCATAGTGGATATTACATCCGTTTATGCTCTTGAACAATTCCACACCTCGGTACATATCATTACTAGCCATTCTACATCAAAATACGTAAAAAGGAAAGCGAGACGCATATGCTCCGGCAGTCGTGCAGGCACACCGTATTCCTGTTGACACCTAATTTTTGAAGTGCTACAATGACGAAGATATTACTCGGTATTTGTTACAAGCGAAAATGAAAATATGGGGGTAAAATACATTGAAAAAGTGGACCTGCCTTCTGATTGCTGCCCTATTGGCGACGTCAGCGGCAATCCCGGCGCTCGCATCCGTACATTCGGATAATGAATTCACGCTGCCGCTTGAGGGCACGGTGCTCCTCAACGACCCGGTCCGGAAGATCACCCCCAACACCCCGCCGCGGCGCAATCCGATCATCCCGGGGGAAAGCCCAACGACCGGCCTGAGCTGGCTGGGTTTTTATCTGCCGATGCTCGTGCAATACAGCAACGGTTATTGCGACGTTAAGGTAGACAACAAAACCGTCACGCTTGCCGGTGTAGGGGCACGCGCGCCATGGGGCGCGCAGTACGCGGATGTCATTTATGAAGGCATCCTTTACCGCACAGGCGAAACCCGTATGACCTTTGTATTCAGCGACAGCCTGGACGACGGCAATCCCGTATCGGTCGGGTCCGTGCGCTCCGCCCGTATGGGGCACGTCCTGCTTCGGGAAGAATGGCAGGGCGGGCTGGTGTTCCGCGGAGGTCCGGAAGCGACAGACAACGATATTCAGAAAACCCTCCGGTCTCTGGGCGTATATGAAGCCGGCGTCGCGTTCGATCTGGAAACCAATCTGACACGGAATTACAGCGAACGCATCAAGGGCGTGAAAGCGCCGGAAAACCTGGCTGCGGACATTATCGGTCTGCGCAGCCTGATCCCCGCCGACTACGTCTCCCAGCCGCGCGCGTTCCTGTTCGCGGATCTGAACCCTTATACCAGCGGGTATGATTTCGCCTATCAGGTCAACCTGGACTGGGGGGACGAACGCTATGTTTCACACTTCAAGTATGACGAGCTAAGCAATATTTACTACCGCTATTCCGGCGATGTGATATTCAAGAGCTTCGAATCCGCAGAAAACCGCGCGGAAGAAGATATGATCCCGCTGACCTTCGCCAATGTCATCATCCAGCGGGTCGAGTATGAATACGTACATAACAGCAGAATCATGCCCATGATGCAGGGCATCGGCGAGGGCAACGCGGATATCTTTATCGGCGGGCGTTATATCCCGGGCTACTGGGTGCGCAAATCGCAGGACGAGCCGACCATATACTACGACAACCAGGGCAACGAGATCCAGTTGACTCGCGGCAAGACCTTCATCGCGCAATTCCCGCCGGACTGCATACTGACCTTCAGCGCGTTCGTTGACTGATCCTACGGACAAAACCGCCTCCCTTATATAAATGAGACGGTTTCTATTCGCCCCATGGGTGATAAAACGTCTGTTCTTCCCTACTTGTTTCGGTTTTTCCGTCGGTGATCCTAAGCATCTCCTCTAGCACATGCGATTCGTCAGCCGTGCGGCACAGCAGGGTAAGCTCCACATGCTGCGTATACTCCTTGTTCACGACCGTCACGGGAAGGGATTGTAAAGCGTGTTCAGCCTTGTCCCACTGCGGATAGGCGATCCGCAAATGCCATCTTGCGCTTTCATCCATCGTGCATATCCCGGCCGCATCCAGCGCACGCACCGCGGCGCTCGCATATGTCCGCGCCAATCCGCTCGCACCCAGCAACACCCCGCCGAAGTAGCGTGTCACTACCACGATGCAGTTCGTAAGATTTTTTTTAAGCATCACCTCCACGATCGGTTTTCCCGCCGTACCGGAGGGCTCTCCGTCGTCGCTGTAGCGGATGATGCTCTTGTTCTGCCCGATGATATAGGCAAAGCAGTTGTGCGACGCGCTTCGGTGTTCCTTCCTTCTTCCGTCCAAAATCGCAAGGGCGCCCTCAGCGTTTGAGACCGGAGCGGCAAACCCGATAAAGCGGCTCTTCTTCTCCGTGTATTCCGTTTCCGCTCTTTTTCGCAGGGTCTGATACGCCATTCATTGTTCCCCTCTTCATTTTCTATACAATATTCTATCCGGTTTATATCCGCACAGCAATAGAACATTTGTTTGCTTTCCTGCGCCGTTTACGATATAATACCCAGTGTGCGGACATTGACAAACAATCCGCTTCACCGTATGATGAAATGGAAATTCAGGAGGTCTACCATGGTCATACTCGGCGTTGATCCGGGCCTTGCCGCGCTCGGATGGGGCGTGATTGAGCATAAGCAAAACAAACAAACGCTTGTGGGCTTCGGCTGCATCATCACGCCGCCCGATTTGGCGTTCCCCAAGCGCCTTCTGAGAATCCAGACGGAATTCCGCGAAATCATACAAAAACACGCTCCCGATGAGATCGCCTTTGAAGAATTGTTTTTTTCAAGGAATGTCACCACGGCGCTGACCGTTGGCGCCGCCAGGGGCGTATGCGTCACACATGCAGCGGAGTATACCGGGAACGTTTACGAGTACACGCCCAAGCAGGTGAAGCAGGCGCTGACCGGCTACGGGCACGCCGACAAGAAGCAGATACAGGAAATGGTTAAGCTTTTGTTGTCCATGGATGCAATCCCCAAACCGGACGATGCCGCGGACGCCCTGGCCGTCGCGCTCACCCACGCGGCGATGGGCGCGATGCGCTGGCAGTTTATCATGAAGTGAGGTCAGCCGATGATTGCGTTGATTGAAGGAACGGTCTACGAGAAGACCGTAAACGAAGTGCTGCTGATGACCGGTGGCGTCGCCTATCGTCTCCTTTGCAGCATGAATACCATCGCCTCCGTACCGTCCTCCGGGCAGCCGTGCGCGCTGTATACGCATTTGATCATCCGCGATGAAACGATGGAACTGTACGGCTTTTTGAGCCGCGACGAGCACAACCTGTTTTTGGATCTGATCGGCGTCAGCGGCGTCGGCCCCAAGTCGGCCATCGGAGTGCTTGGCAGCCTGCCGCTGCAGGACCTGCGGCTGGCGATCCTAACGGGCGACGTGGACATGCTCAGCCGAGCGCAGGGCATCGGCAAAAAAACCGCGCAGCGTATAACGCTTGAGCTCAGGGACAAGCTGTCCAAAGACGCGCTGTCGTCCGATGCCGCATCCGCGGCGTACGCGGCGATGGAAACGGATACGGCGGCGAAGGATATGCTGTCGGAAGCGATGCTCGCTTTAAAAACACTCGGTTATTCGCCGATGGAGGCTGCCGACGCCATCAAGAACGTTAAAGGGGACGCGGGGACTTCGGACGAACTGATCAAACAGGCGCTGCGCTATATGGCGCAGAAACAGTAGGATAAAGGAGCGCGGGCATGGACGACGACCGTATGATCAAAACCGGTTTCAAGCAGGGCGACGACGAGCAGGAACCTACCCTGCGCCCCAAGGCCCTCAGGGATTATGTGGGACAGGAACCGATCAAAAGGAATTTGCGCATCTCCATCAAAGCCGCACTGGAGCGGCGGGAAGCGATCGACCACCTGTTGCTGTACGGGCCCCCCGGTTTGGGTAAAACGACGCTTGCGGGGATCATCGCCGCGGAGATGGGACAGAATATACGCGTCACCAGCGGCCCCGCCATCGACCGCCCCGGCGATCTGGCGAGCATACTGACCAACCTCAACGACGGCGATCTGCTGTTCATCGACGAGATCCACCGACTGAACCGCTCGGTGGAAGAAGTGCTCTACCCCGCTATGGAGGACTGCGCGCTGGATATCATGATCGGAAAAGGGCCATCCGCCCGCAGCATCCGCCTGGACCTGCCGAAGTTCACGCTGGTCGGCGCCACCACACGCCCGGGTTTGATCTCCGCGCCGCTGCGCGACCGTTTCGGGATGCTGTTCCGGCTGGAATTGTATACCAGCGAGGAGCTCTCCGCCATCCTCAAACGCAACGCCAGGATCCTGTGCGTGGAGACCGATGACGACGGCATACTGGAAATCGCTTCACGCAGCCGGGGCACGCCCCGCATCGCCAACCGGATGCTCAGGCGCGTGCGCGATTACGCGCAGGTAAAGTGCGGCGGGTGCATCACGCTGGAAACTGCCAGGGACGCGCTGGATCTGCTGGACGTGGACCGTATCGGGCTGGACCGCGTGGACCGCAGGATGCTTGGCACCATGATAGACAAATTCGGCGGCGGGCCCGTAGGGCTGGATACGCTCAGCGCGATGACGGGCGAAGACGTGAATACCATCGAGGACGTGTACGAACCCTATCTTTTGCAGCTTGGGTTCATCGTACGCACGCCGCGCGGGCGCATTGTGACGAAGTCCGCCTATGAGCATCTGGGACGTAAACCCATGGACGACGCCGATTACGACGATGACGAGCAATTGAGGATATAACGCTTGAAGACCAGCGATTTTCATTACGACCTGCCGCAGGAATTAATCGCGCAAACGCCCGTAAGCCCGCGAGACAGCTCGCGGCTTTTGGTGTACGACCGTAAGGATGGCTCCATACAGCACCTGCACTTTTATGATCTGCCCTCGCTGCTCAAGTCGGGTGACGCGCTGGTGCTGAACGAAACGAGAGTTATCCCCGCAAGGCTGCTGGGCGCCAAGGAAGGCTCCGGCATCCCGATCGAAATCCTGTTGTTGAAACGAAGTAATCAAACCGACTGGGAAGCGCTCGTCCGCCCCGGGCGGCGCTTGCTGTCGGGTGCGTTCTGTACCTTCGGCAACGGCAAGCTGCGCGCGGAGATCCTCTCCACGCTCGACCAGGGCCTGCGTTTGGTACGCTTCCACTTCAAAGGCGTATTTGAAACGCTTCTGGACGAACTCGGGCAGATGCCGCTGCCGCCCTATATCCGGACACAGCTCAAGGATAACAGCCAGTACCAGACCGTATACGCGAAATACGACGGCAGCGCCGCGGCGCCGACGGCCGGCCTGCACTTCACGCCGAAGTTGCTCTCCGCGATCCGTAAAATGGGCGTGGACGTAATCCCCATCCTGCTGCACGTGGGGCTTGGCACCTTCCGGCCCGTCGCCGCGGAAAACGTGGAAGACCACCGGATGCATTCGGAGTACTACGAAGTCAGCCCGGAAGCGGCGGACAGGATCAACGCCGCCAGAAAAAACGGCCGCCGCCGCGTATGCGTCGGCACGACCAGCGTGCGGACGCTGGAATCCGTCGCGGACGCAGACGGCATCATCCGTCCCGGACGCGGCGATACGGACATTTTCATCACGCCCGGGTATGCTTTCCGCGCCATGGACGCCCTGATCACCAATTTTCATCTGCCGGAGAGTACGCTGCTGATTCTGGTATCCGCATTCATGGGCAGAGAAGAAGCGATGCGCGTTTACCGCATCGCCGTTGAGCAGAAATACCGGTTTTTCTCGTTCGGGGACGCGATGATGATACTATGATCCCCTATTCATCCTCCGCCGTTTCGGCGGTTTTTTTGCGTCCGATCTTGTTCTCGGTACCGTCCCGGAGTCGCCGGATATTCGTCCTGTGCCTGAGCAGGCCGAGGAGGAACAGCGCCGCGGCAAACACGCACGCGAACCACTGGTCGAAGTGGAAAACGCAGGTCAGCACCAAAAAGCAAAACAGCATCGTCAGGCTTCCGAGGCTGATGTATTTCTTCCAGAATACAACGATCAGGCACAGGGCGATCGCAATGCCGCCCAGCAGCGGATCCACAAATAGCACGACCGCCGTGGAAGACGCGATGCCTTTCCCGCCTTTGAAGGAGAAAAACAAAGGCCAGTTGTGCCCGAGAATGGCGCCTAAGCCGCCGGCCATGATCCCGAAGCGTTCGATGCCAAACGTGGCGCCGGGCAGCAAAAGGCTTCCGATCCAGCAGGCGATGACGGCCTTCAGAGAATCGCCCAGAAAGGTAACGGCGCCCCTGCGGATGCCAAGAACGCGCAGCACATTGCTGGCGCCCGTGTTCCTGCTTCCTTCCTCGCGGATGTTCACGCCCGCCTGTTTGGAGATGAGGATTCCCGTGGAAATACACCCAAGCAGATATCCGATCGCCAATACGGCGGCTGTTAACAGAATTTCGTTCATAGCGTCTCCAATTCATCGCTTTCATTGACGGGGTTCTCCTGTTCGACCCGTATCATGCTCACAAGCGCGGCGGTATCGAACGGTATTTCGTCCAGCGCCTTCCGGATGGCTTTCTCGCTTGCCGTGTGCGTGATGATCACCAGCGTGACACGCCCGTCCTTCTGCACGCCTTTTTGCTGCACGGCGGCGATGCTGACGCCCGCGTCCGCAAACGCGCTTGCGATGGTGCGCAGCACGCCGGGTTTATCCGAGGCGAGCATGCGGATATAGAACGGGCATTTCCAGTCCTTGATGTTTTTCAGCGCGATTTTCGGGTTCAGTTCGTTGGCGAAGGTCGGATAACGGTGTTTCGTGGTGGTCGCCGCGCGCTCCAGATCGCCGACGATGGCGCTCGCGGTCGGCAGATCGCCCGCGCCCCTGCCTAAAAGCATCATTTCCTTGCAGGCGTGCCCGAACAGGTACACCGCGTTGAAGGACCCGTTCACGTTCGCCAGGGGATGGTCGCTCGCGATAAATGTCGGGTGCACGCGCGTTTCCACGTTCAGGCCGTCGCGCTTGGCGATCGCCAGGAGTTTGAGCGTATAGCCGAGTTCCTCCCCGCAGCGGATGTCCTCCGCGGTGACTTTGGTTATACCCTCCACGAAAACGTCCTCAAACGGCACGCGGCCGTGGAAAGCGATCGAGGCCAGGATGCTCAGCTTATAGGCGGCGTCCAACCCTTCCACATCGGAGGACGGATCCGGTTCCGCAAGCCCTAAGCGCTGCGCGTCTTTTAGAGCCGTTTCGTAGTCCGCGTTCTCCCTGCTCATCCTGGAGAGGATGTAGTTGGTCGTTCCGTTGATGATCCCGAGCACTTTAGAGATACGGTTGGCCTGCAGGCTTTCCTCCAGCGAGTGGATAATGGGGATTGCAGCGCAGACCGCGGCTTCGTAGTAAAGTCCCGCGCCGGATTTCTTCGCGGCTTTCTGCAACTCGTGCCAATGCAGGGCGAAAGCGACCTTGTTGGCCGTAATGACCGTTTTCCCGTTTTTTAGGGCATGCAGCATATGGGTATAGGCGGGTTCTTCCCCGCCCAGGAATTCGACCACCATTTCGATCTCGGGATCTTCCAGCACGTCCTCGGGCTCGATCGTCAGCACATCTGGCGGAAACTCGATATCGCGCTTTTTGTCAAGCGAGCGCACCAGCACTTTTTTTACGTAGAACGTAAGCCCTGCACGGTGAGCGATGTCGCCCGCGAAGTTTTCCAGCAGCCGCCATACGCCGCTTCCGACGTTCCCGCACCCCAGAAACCCGATGGTGACTCTTTTGATCATTGCTGCGCTTTCCTTTCGTACTTGCGGTTCCTGTTGTACAGAATCCGCAACCCCTTCAGGGTCAGCAGGCCGTCAAAGTGATCGATCACACAATCTTCTTCCCGGATCAGATTCGCCAGGCCGCCGGTGGCGACGACCTCAGCCTCCGGCGCGTTCAGCTCAATACGCATGCGTTTGACGATGTAATCGACCATACCGATGGTGCCATAAATGACACCGGATTGTAAGTTGGTGATCGTCGTGCGCCCGATGACGGTTTCGGGCCGTATCAATTCAAAACGCGGCAGCTTGGACGCGCTGCCCACCAGCGCTTCGCTGGACAGCTTGATGCCCGGGCAGATGCATCCGCCGAGGAAACAGCCCTGCGCATCGATCGCGCCGAAGGTCGTCGCCGTCCCGAAGTCGATAAAGACGCACGGGCCGCCGTACACCTCATAGGCGGCCACGGCGTTGGCAATACGATCGCTGCCGAGTTCACGCGGATTTTCGTATTTGATGTTGATACCGGTTTTGATACCGGGCTCGATCATCAGCGGCAGCATGTTGAAGTAATTCCTGCACATATGCTCCAGCGTGAAGTTCATCGTGGGAACCACGCTGGAGATCGCAATACCGTCCACGTCGGAAAGCTTGATGCCTTTCTGTGCGAACAGATTGGTGAACAGGATGCCGTATTCGTCGGACGTATAGGTGATATTCGTGGAAAACCGCCCGTACTTCACCAGATCCTCGCCTTCAAACAGCGCGGATTTGATATTCATATTGCCAACGTCGATGGTCAGAATCATGCGGTATTTCCCCTCTTTACCTTTGCTTTTTCACCGCCATGACCGCGACCATAACGGCCGGAACAATGATCATGGTTGCGATCGCCTCGGGAATACCATTGGGCAAGGCGACGCCGAAGAACAGGAATTTCCCCGCCGCGCCAAGATATTGGTCAAGGCCGATGTTTGCAATAATCTCCGTGATCCGAACTTGATATACAAGAAAAAGAGCCAGAAGCACGAACACCGTGTTGGTCAGGCTGCCCACCAGGGCGGACACGGACCAGGCGATGGAATCCATGCCCTTTTTCTTGGGAAGCAAAGATCTGATCAGCTTAAATGCGCCCCATGCGGCGATCGGGATGAGCAGCCGTGGAACGACGGATATCAGCGGGTTGATGAAGAGCGGGTCAAACGGCGTGGCCGGAGCGATCAATCCCTTGAGCATCGTGCCCGCTCCGAATACGAATGCCAGAATCAGCCCGACCAGCGGCCCTTCCGCCAGCAGCCCGATCAATACGGGAATCGTGATAAGGGTGATTTCGATTGACGTGCCGGGCAGACGCAGCAGCCCGATCGGGGTGTAGATCATGATGATGATGAGAGCGGCGAGCATACCTGTGATCGTGAGGCGGATGATTTGTTTCCTGGATAGTGTTCTTGCGTTTGCAGCCATAGCTTTTTCCTCCGTTCGGGTTCAGATGTGATACCCGACATCGTTAAGTAACGGGTGCCCGTATAATATCGCCAGCGTCCAATCATAGCGTATTGGCATTGGCTTTATCTATTATAGCTGGTATACCGCGTATTGTAAACACGCCGCGTTTTTACGCCGGCCCTGTCTTTCTATTTTGCACAAACTGGAGTATAATATACCCGGAGAGGGGGCTCGGATGTGGCAAAAAGCAGAATAGGTATGATGGGCGGAAGCTTCAACCCTATTCATCGCCGTCATTTGCAGATTGCCGCGTGCGCCCTGGAAGAACTTTCACTTGACCGTATCCTGTTTATCCCCAACGGAAACCCGCCGCATAAACAACGGGAGTTGGCGGACGCCGGGCACCGTTTGGAAATGACACGGCTTGCCGTGATACCATACGACAAGTTCACAGTATCGGATATCGAGATCACCCGCAGCGGCGTGATCTATACCGTTGATACGCTTCATTTGCTGCGCCGGGAATTCCCGGACGCGGATTTCGTATGCCTGATCGGCGAGGATACGATGCTGGAACTGGAGCACTGGCGGAAGCCGGAGGAAGTGTTCCGTTTGTGCTCCTTTGCGGTTTGTATGCGAAGCGGCCAAACCGCGGAAACACAATCCATTGCAGAGGCACTGCGCGCCAGGGGGGCAAAGCTGCGGTTCCTCTCCCTCGCGCCTGTTGCTGTCAGCGCGTCGGATATCCGCCGTCGGATCGCTATGGGTGAAAATGTCGATACAATGCTAACGCCGGAGGTGTACGAGTATATCCGCGTCACGGGCTTGTACGGCTGCCCGTTGCTGTCCGAAAATTCACAGATCGCATACGAAATGCTGCGCGAGAATCTGAGCGACGAAAGGCTATTGCATTCCATGGCCGCCGCCCGCACGGCAAACCGGTTAGCGAAAATCCACGGGCTGAACGCAGGCGATTGCGAACTCGCCGGGCTGCTGCACGACTGCGCTAAGTGTATGGACTTGAAAACCCTGCAGCAGCTCGCGCGCGAGCACCGGCTCAAGCTGACGGACGTCGAACTTCAGTCCAACGGGCTTTTGCACGGCCCGGTCGGCGCGGTGATTGCCGAAACGGAATACGGCATCCGCAAACCCGAGATCCTCAGCGCGATCGCTGCCCATACGACGGGCTGCGCGGGGATGTCGGAGTTTGATATGGTGATCTTTCTCGCCGACAAGATCGAACCGTATCGAAACGATATTCCGGCGCTTGACGAGATCCGCGCGCTGGCCGATATGGATTTGTACGAAGCAAGCTATCATATGCTTATGAATTCCAAAGCGCATGTCATTCAGACACACAGGCCGCTCCATCCGGCGACGGACCAAACCATACGATGGATGCGCGACCGCATCCGCGAAAGGAGAGAACCGCGTTCATGACATCAAAGGAGATTGCTCTGAAGGCCGCACAAATCCTGCACGACAAAGGCGCGCAAAACATCACGGTGCTCGATGTGTCCAAGATGACGGTGATCACCGAAGCCATGGTGATCGCATCGGGACGGAACGTGCTGCAGGCAAGGGCGCTGGCGGAAGACGTGGAAGAACAACTGGAAAAGCTGGAGCTTTCCCCCATCCGCAAGGACGGACATCCGGGCAGCCGCTGGGTCGTGCTGGATTACGGCGCGGTGTTTATTCATGTTTTTCTCCCGCAGGAACGCGAGTTTTATCATCTGGATAAGCTTTGGGAGCAGGAAGACAACCGCATCCCGCTCCCATTCGACGAAGAGTAATTTCCTTCTGCTGTTTTACTTTACGGCCATCGCGACCGTCGCCGTCCATCCCAGGTCGATCGCCTTTTGATGCGCGGTGGCATACGCCCCGATCGCCGCGACCTGCGCGGCGGTGCGCGGGAAATGAACGCACAGGTGGCCGGGGAAATTGTTTGTTGAACAGTGGTCCACGCCGTGCGCCACGTCGTGCGTTGTGGCTATATATACGCTGCCGTTACTGAATACCACCCATACGGGTTTGGGCGTCCAGGTCACTTCTCCGCCGAACGCCTGATAGAGCTTCTCGGTATCTTCGGCGGTCGTCGGGTAGCCGTCGGCATGCGCGCCGAATGAGAACAATGTAATATGCCAGCTGATCCCCGTGTTATAGTCGTAGACCGTCACGTTGGGGTATTTTCTCGTAACGGCGCGTACCTCGTCATACCAGTTTGCATATCTCACGTTCGCGGGATTGATTCCGCCGGATATGCTCGGCGCGGTCGACGCTGTTACCGCATCCTCCTGCTCCTGCATTTCCTTGACCAGCGCGGTCAGCGTCAGTTTTCCGGCAATGCCGTCCGCCGTCAGGCGCTGTGCTTTCTGGAATGCGATCAGCGCCAGACTTGTCACCGGGCCGAAGATGCCGTCGGCGCTGCCTTTGAGGTAACCCAACGCGATCAGGTGTTCCTGCATCTGGCGCACGGTATTGGAGACCGTACCCTGCGTCAACGTCTCGGACGTATCCAAAGCGGTCGCGGTATCGGAATACAGCGCGGCCAGGGTATTGCTTCCTGCGATGCCGTCGCGCACCAGGCTGTTCTCGCGCTGGAAGGCCAGGACCGCCGCCTTGGTCTGCAATCCGTATCTGCCGTCCGCATCGCCGCTGAGATACCCGAGAACGATCAGCCGCTCCTGCATCCGGGCGACTTCAAGGCCGCTGTCGCCGTAGCGCAGCGTGGAATAGGTGTTTTCTTCGGCGATGGCGTTTGCGGGCGCGGCCAGCGCCTTTTTCGAATATAGCAGTTTCTGCGTTTCGTACCCCGCCTTGCCGTCAACAGTCAGGCCGTTGACCTTCTGGAACAGATTGACCGCTTCCATATCGTCGTTCAAGTATACGCCGTCAAGCCGCGAGATATAATATCCGAGTTCAAACAGCCGCTGCTGCAGGCTCAGGACTTCATTGCCGATGGATCCGGCTTCGATCGTGGTCACGTCTTCCGTGATATTCACGTTCGCGGCCGGCGTTTCCGCGGGCGCGTTGCCGTTATAGATGGCGCTGCCTGAGAACAGCACGCCGATGGTCTCGCTGCCGCAGATGCCGTCGGCCTTCAGGAAGTTGCATTCCTGGAAGGTCAATACAGCCTGATAGGTCCCGCTGCCGAATTTGCCGTCGATCTTGCCATTGTAATATCCCAGGGTGTACAGGCGTGCCTGCACAAGCTTCACGTCGTTGCAGCTGTCGCCCATTCGGACCGTATCCGACGGCGGCGTCAAGGTTGCCGTCGGGACGGGCGTCGGCGTGACGACCTCGTTTGCGGAGCGGGCGGAAGCGCTGTAGAGTATGGTTTGCACATCGGTGCTTGCGACGCCGTCGACCGCAATGCCCATCTTTTTCTGGAACGCCTTCAAAGCCTTTTCAGTAAAGCTTCCGAACGTGCCGGTGATCTCGCCTTCGTAGTACCCGAGTGCCTGCAGGCGGGTCTGCAGTTGTTTCACAAGCTCGCCCTTATCGCCGTACGCAAGCGACATCCCGTAGATCGGCGGGACGGTTTTTATATTCTTGCGATACCCCGAATAGTTCTTCGGCGTACCCTCAAACAGCAGATATAGAAGTTCCTGATCGGCAACGCCGTCTATAGTTAAGCCGTTTCGCTTTTCAAACGTCTGTACGGCGTCGCGTGTGTCCGCGCCGTAGCTGCCGTCCGCGTCGCTTTTCAGAAATAGCAGTTCCCTGAGCCCTTCCTGCAGCGCGTTGACGAACGTGCCGGTATCGCCGATGCTGAGTACGGGATATTTCGCCGCTGCCGGGTTGATCGTCGGTTCGGGAATCGGCGTCGGGGTGGGAATCGGCGAAAGATTGATATGATCGGTCATGATATAGCCGGTCTTGCCGTTGTATTTTACCTTTGCGTACTTGTTGACAGTTACCGAGCTGACCGTGATGATCGCGTTTTGCGGAACGATTTGAACGACGTCCGCCGTCGGGCTTGCCGATTTGCGCATGTTCACGCGCGCGGTGGTCGTAGTCTGATACGGGTATCCGCTTACGCCCGGCAGAAGGCTTAGAATATACTCGGGGTCTTCCAGCAGGCTGTCTCCGTTGATATACTTCTTCACGGCATAGCCGACGACGCCGTTGAATTCTACTTTATAATAGCTGCCGTATTCGCCAAGCAGCGTGACCGTATCGCCCTTTTGGATATAGGCAAGCACCACAGAGGATGACGATGCGGATTTGCGCAAATTCACGCTGTCCGCCGATCGTACGTCATACGGATAGGTCGCTGCCGAGACGGTTGCGACCGCCGACACGGCAAGCGCGATGCCGCATAAAATAGCTATCATTCTTTGCGGGCGAGTTCTCATACTGTCTCCTCCATAATTGCGGAAATGCAGACTTTGCCATTAAACATTTCTATTTTATGAAATTGTGTAAAATATGTCAAGTTATTTATTAATATTTGCGTAATATTTATTCCGCCATCTGATGGCTGCCCAAAAGCCGGCGTATCAACTGCTCCACATAGCGCTGCGCGTATTGGGAATCGGAGAGGATCTCATCCTGCGATTTGACCTGGTCCCCCATCAGCGCGGTGAACTGGCTGACCTTCAGTCCCAGCGCGTCCTGCATGTCCTGATCGCTGCCGCCCTTGGACACCAGATAGTAGCACAAAATGCTGTCCTCCTGTCCCATGCGGTGCGCCCTGTCTTCCGCCTGGCTGTGCACCGCAGGCGACCAGTCCAGCTCGCCGAACACCACGCATGTCGCCCGTTGGAGGTTTAGCCCCGAGGCCGATCGCAGCGAGATGCAGCAGAGGTTGCTCCTGCCGTTCATGAAGCGTTCCAGCGAGGCTTCCTTCTGCTTCTGGGTCTCCCTGCCGGTGATGAAGCAGGGCCTGAACGCGCGCAGATCCTTTTGATAGCTATCCATTACCTGGTGGTGATGCGCAAACAGCAGCACTTTCTCGCCGCCCTCTAAAAGCGCGCGAACAAACTGTGCCACGAACGGCGCCTTGGCTATGCCCGTGGCCTGCCGCTCGCCCTGCTCGATCTCCATCTTCAGCACCGAGCGTTGCGAGCCGGTCAAGTCTTCATCGTGGCGTAGTTGATCCAGTTTCCCGGCCAGCTGCTGCATGAGCTTTTGGTAAATCGCGTGGTTACTCTCGATCGTCATCACCAGCCGCCGCTTCGGGGGCAGGTCGTAGAGCACGTCCTGCTTGGTCCTGCGCAACATGATGCCCTCGCGCCGCAGATAATCGCCGAGCAGTTCCGGCTTCAGGACGATCTGGTTGCCGTAACCGTAGCACCATTCGCGGGTAAAGCTTTCGTAATTGCCCAGAAAATGAAAATCCAGGATGTTGATGACGTTCCAGATCTCCGCGCCGCGGTTGTAGATCGGCGTGCCGCTTAAGCCCACCACGCGCCCGGCATGGTCTGCCAGCAGGCTTGCGGCGGAATATTTCTCCGTGCCGCTGTGGCGCAGTTCCTGGATCTCGTCGAAGATCACGTATTCCAGTTCCGATTCCGCCAGGTATTGCTTCCAGCCGCGCAGCAGCAGGTAATGCATCAGGTAGATATCGGCCTGCGGTAAAGCGTACGACTTCAAGCCCTTGACGATGTGGATTGAGAGCGGCTCGCCGCCTGTCTTCTGCACGAAGCGATGGATCTCCGATTCCCAGTTTCGTATCAGGTGCGCGGGCGCCACGACGATGGCCGGATACGCCGTGATGTGCGATAAAAGCGCCAGCGATTGCACGGTTTTGCCAAGCCCCATCTCATCGGCGAGCAGGCAGCGCTCCGTGCGCAGTAAAAAGGCAAGGCCTTCCTCCTGGAACGCCGTCAGCGTTCCGCGGAAGCTTGCCCTGTCCGGCTTGATCCGCGCCGGCGTTCGCAGCGCCGCCTGCCGTGCCTTAACATACGCACGCGCTTCCTCCAGCGCTTTCGTCCAGCGGGTTTTATCGCGCTCCGCCACGGAAAGCGGATAGCGCATCATCAGCCAGTTTATATCCGCGATGATGCGCCGGTGCGCCGTAAAACGCGCCTCTCCCCTGCGGCGCGATACCGCGCCCGGGAACAGGCGCTTGCAAAGTTCCGTCACGTTCGGGTCCGCCCTGATGACCCAGCAATTGCTCCGTCGGTTGTAACTCAGCATGCCGTAGGTCTGCTCCCCGTCCGCCTGCGCGCCGTCGATGCGCAGATAGGGCGGCAGGTCGTGCGGATGATTCATGGCAGGCTAACCCCCCAAAGCTGCGACAATACGACCTGCTCCGCCCGTTTTCCGTTGATTTCGGGCGGAATGCGCACATTGAACCAACTGACGACGACGATGCTTTCAATCCCGTCGTGTGCCAGATAGCGCTCAAGCTGTTTCATCAGCCGCTTTTTGTTGGGTTTCCCCTTTTTGATCTCGATGCCGACGCCGCCCGCAAGGTAATCGATCCGGCAGCCCTTTCCCAGCTTTGCTTCGTGCGTAAACGCGATATCACCCGCGGCTAGCGCTTCGCGGACGTGGTAGTGGATATCCATTTCAAAAAGCACATAGGGAATCCGTATCTCCCTGAGCGCGCCGAGTACCGCTTCGATCACGATAAGCCGCCTTTCCGCACCATCGCTTTTTAGAGTATGATCTGCTTGTGTGTGTTGCTTTCCCGGTAGATCACAAACCGCCGGCCGATAACCAAAACCGGTTCCGCGCCTGTTTTTTTACATAACTGTGCGCATGCTTCCTTTGCCGATAAGCCGCTGTTTTGCTGCACCGCGCACTTGATCAGTTCGCGGGCTTCCAGCGCGTCGTACGCTTCCTTGAGCGTGGCGTCGGTGACGCCGTCCTTCCCGATAAACAGGATGGTATCCAGCCCGTTTGCCATTGCGCGCAGCATGGCCCTCTGCTTGCCTGTCATATATCTCTCCTATTCGACGAAATCAAATTCCGTCGTGCCG